>JBPCLT010000091.1:0-5554 GCA_051003015.1 Rubrobacteraceae bacterium
CCAACGTCCGAGGCGCCGATGGTAAGCCGCTCGTTTATACGCACAGAAAGCGTATCGCCCAGTAAGATAAGGCTGGCAAACACTGCTGTTCCCAGCACGAAGCGCAGATCGAACCCCAACCCATGCCCGTAGATCCAAGAGGCACTCAGGGCCGCAGCGAATGCTGTCAGTGTTCCAACATAGACTCTAAGGCGTGCCTCACCCAAGTTCTCTCCTGCCTGATACAAAGCTTATATCTTTAATGCCCCATTTTGGCAGGAAGTACCGGTTCTGCGCAAGTGCCTATGTAAAATTCCTATAAAGTGGCGCTTACCAGACCTTGGCGCGGAACATTTCTTCACCTCCTTTTTCGTCGTTATAGTCTCTAATATTACAAACTTTTCCCGAAGCATTAAAGCCCGAAGGGAATGGCGTGTGGTTTTGGCAGCTCATTGCTCGCCTATATTCCGCGTCTTTGCCATCTGCGAGTGTGGCGGTTTGGCCAATCACCCTTCGTTGAGTGTCTGGGGAGCGTGGTCACCAGGAGCAGAACGACCAGGCCCGCGGCGATGGCCGCTATCCCCGCGAAGAGGTAGGTCAATTGTGGACCGAATGAGTCCACGATCAGCCCTCCCGCGAAGTAGGCGAGGGCTTCTCCGGCGCTGTACGTTAGGAACCGCACGGAGAAGACACGCCCGAGAAAAGCGTCGGGCACCCTGTTTTGCAGGATAGTGTCCGTCGAAACGTTGTCTATCCCGGTGCAGACGCCTTCGATCACCAGTGCTCCCAGGGCGAGGGCGAAGACGGGAGCCAGCCCGGTCCCCATGAGGGCCAGGCCACCGACGAAGATGCTCAAAAAGTAGAAAGGCATCAGCCGGTACCTGTCACCCAGCACGGCCATCAAGATGGAGCCGAGGACCGTTCCACCACCCCAGAGGCTCACGAGCAGGCCGTAGCCTGCGTTCCCGGCGTCGAAGGTCTCTTTTGCGAGGAATACTTCGGCCGGTATCGTCGTGTTGATCGCCAGGATGGTCAGGAAGGACCCGGCTACTATCGCCAGAGGCACGCGCGCGCCCGCGAGATAGCTGAAACCGGCCCGCAGTTCCCCCATGAAGCCCTCGTCTTCCTCGCTTCCCTGGGGCCGGGGGAGTGGGATCCTGTAGAGAAACGCGGCGGATACGAGGTAGGTCGCGGCGTCAAGGACGAAGGCCGCGTTCACCCCCACGGTCGCCACCAGCAACCCTCCCAGGGCCGGGCCAACCGTTATCGAGACGCTGAAGGCGCCGTTGATGAGGGCGTTGGCGCGGGTCAGGTCGCCACCGCCCACGACGCTAGGGAAGGCGGCCCGGACGGTCGGGTTGAAGAACGTGCGGGCCAGACCCATCAGAAAGACCAGTACGTAGAGAACGACGATGTCCCGGGTGAAGATCACCCCGAAGATGAGAACCGCCCGGGCGAGGTCGCTCGCCACCAGAATAGCGCGGCGATCCAGACGGTCGGCTAGCACCCCGACCAGGGGGCTCGCGAGGGTGGGCAGGAGGCGGGCAACTAGTGCGCCGCCCACGGCGGTTGCGCTGTCTGTGATCTGGACGATTAGAACGACCAGCGCCACAGTCGAGACGAAGTCGCCCACGAACGAGATACCCTGGCCGACCCAGAGTTGCAAGAACCTCGTATTTCTCAAGAGAGAGCCGCCCGCGGCACTCATTTCGCCCCCCCAGACGTAGAGTTTCAGGCTTGATGTTACTCGGTTTCCTGACTAATTGAAAGAATTTGAGGAAGAAGGTTGTGATCTTGTGATCCGGTCGCCCCTCCGCTCCGTATTATTTGGTCTTCTTTGGAGCGGTGGTGACCGCCAGCAGAATCCCGACCGCAGCTTGCGACCGCCAGGGACGTCTACATGGATAGCTTATCCGATCTCACCCGTTTCCGCTATCTTTTATCCCTTACATTCGACGGTTCGTGTAACGGTGCAGAGAATGACGGGCAGGCCGTCCGTGGAGCGTCTCAACGAAGGGGAACATCCATCCCATCCAGGATCGCGGCGAAGCCTTCCCGGAAAGTCGGATAGCGGAACACGTACCCTGATGCCACGAGCCGGGCGTTGCTGCAACGCTTGTTGGTCCGGGTTCGCCCCGATGGCCTCTCCGCCTCCCGCAAAGACCTTTCACCGGTTCGGGAGACCAGCCATTCAGTGACCGTGCGCCGGTCGGCGGGCTCGTGGTCCACGCCGAGGTAGAGCGGCTCTGGGTCAGGCAGGAGCATCAGGTGCCGCAACGCCCCGGCGAGATCGTCGCGGTGAATACGGTTCGAGTACGACGGCGGCTCGTCACCGGGCACTGCGCTCATGGCGCGTTCGATGGCGCCTGCGCGGCCTGGACCGTAGATGCCGCCGGCCCTCAGCACGGTGGCCGGGAATGGACCGTCAAGCGCGAGCCGCTCGCCCTCCAGCAGGCGCCGTCCGGCTCGTCCGCCGGACTCCGCCGGAGAGGTCTCGTCCACCCATTCTCCTCGCCGTTGCGCGTAGACCCCGGTGCTCGAAACCAGGATGACGCGCCTGATCTTCTCCCGCCGGGCAGCGAGAACTCGGAGCAAGTTGCGTAGTCCCTCCACATACGCGGCCCGGTAGGCTGAGTCCGTCGAGCCATCCGGGGAGGCGGTGTGGAAGACGAAGTCCAGGTCCGGGGGCAGCGTGTCCAGAGAATCCGACACGAGGTCCGCCGCGACGGGACGTATGGCGGGTGACAGGCCGGTGGGGTTCCGGCGCAGGCCGAAGACCGTGTGGCCCTCAGCCGCGAGACGCTCGCCGAGGGCGCAACCAGCGTAGCCGCAACCCGCTATGAGGACGCGCATGAGGCGAGCTTATCATGCCTCCGCGGGACGTCCGGTAAGTTTACTGGCTTCGTGGAACGGGCACGTTCTTTTCGGCAATTTTCCGCTTTCATCGAGTCAAGAAGAGGTGGAACCATATGGCACAGGCGCCAGACATACAGAGGTTGAGGGACAGGCTCTCGGGTCACCCGGAGCCGATGCTCTCGGCGTACATGAGCGTGAACGCTCGCTACCCGGAGAATCAGGGAGAGGCGTACAAGATACGCCTGAAGGACGCGCTGGGGGACATGGGCGTGCCCGACGAGCTCGCCGGACAAGTCCGCGATTCCGTGGACCAGCAGACCCGGCCTCGCGCCCGTACGCTCGTGTTCTTCGCCGCCGAAGACGGGCTCTTCGAGCGGTATGAGTTGCAGGTGGACCTGCCGGAGGCATTCCGGTTCGGGGAGCCGTATCTCGCGCCGCTCGTCCTGGCGCTCGACGAGCACGAACCCTACGGCGTGGCGCTCTTCGACGCCGAGCGGTTCCGGTTCTTCGTCTCCGCGCCGATGGGGGATGCTTCGGGGGACGACGAAGGCTCCGGCAGCGGGTTCTTCAGGGAGTTGGACGCCTCGCCCGGCTCGCCGGGGCCCAGGAGCGGCATGGATCAGGAGCCGCAGAGCCGGCGAACCGAGGCCAACGTACACAAGTGGTTCAACGACCTCGGGGAGCTGACGCGGAAGCTGGCGTTCCAGAACGGCGTGCGCCATCTCATCCTGGCCGGTCCCAAAGAGAGGACCGCGGAGTTTCGGAAGAGACTGCCGCAGGAATTGGCGGAGAGGGTCGTAGCAGAGGAGAACATCCCCTCCGAGGCGCCGGAGAAAGGTTTCTTCGACCGGCTGGAGACCGTCTACAAGCGGGCCGAGAAGGAGCGGGAGATGTCTTTGATCTCCGAGGCCCGCGAACGGGGCGTGCGTGGCGTCAAGGACACCGTCGAGGCTCTACAGGAAGGTCGGGTCCACCACCTCGTGGCCCTGTGGGATCTGGAGGGCGAGGTGCGCTGGTCCGACGCCGAAGGGCTCGCCATCATGGACATAACCCAGGAAGAGTCGCCCTATAGTGGGGAGCCGACGAGGGTGCGCCCTCTCATGGATACGCTGCTTGACCTCGCGGCGGAGCGGGGTGCTCGCGTGGAGCTAGTGCGCGCCGAAGACGAAGTCGCCGAGACCCCGGATGAGGACGCTCGACAGGAGCGCGAACCGCGGGACCCCGCCGGTATACTGCGCGAGGAGTTCGACGGTCTCGCCGGTCTGCTGCGTTACTAGCCGTCAGCTTGTCAGCCCTCAGCTATTAGCGAAAACAAAAAGCTGAAGGCTGAGAGCGCGGGTTATGGGAGGGCAACACCTCCGCAACCCGCTATTTTGGACCGGTTTGGGGAACGCGCCATCAGGCGAGCGGTATCCTCGCCCGGGAGGGGCGGCGAAGTAGAAACCTGGGCGAAGCCGCCCTTCAACTCCTAAAGCCCCGGCGGCCCCGATGCCCGGCGATCACACCCGCGCCAACATTGCATCGTGGAGAGACCGTCCGGGGTTGCCGGGAAGCAGTCCATGTATCGAGAAGCGGGCAGTCCCCCGGCCACCATCACGGTCAGCCCGTTGTTCCCTTTCTGGTTGCTTGAGGGAAGTTGTCGCCGGCCTCGAAGGCATCTAGCGAGCGGTGCTCCTGGCCGATCCGGATACGTGCTCCGTGAGCCAGGTCCGGGTCCAACGACATCTTGCCTCCCTCGCCGGATGCAAGACTCATTCCGTACGGGCCAGGACCGATGGTGTCGAGGTGCCGCCGCGCGCCTTCATCCGCGGGTCCGGCGAAGGAGACCGCGCGAGGCCCGAGACGCAACATTCCACCACCTTCTTTCGGCACCGGACTTCCCGCCAGAGTGGCGTAGGAGCGCGCGGCGCTCTCCGGGCCGGGGGCGGCGACCTCCAGGGTGGAGATGCCGGTTGCTCCGTTCGGGTGGATGGCGGCTTGACCGGCGGGCACTCGCCGGGTTCTGGGTGTGAGGTCTTCGATCAGGAACGGCAGCGCCCGGCCTTCCTGCGCGACGCTGGCGCTTAGCCACCGGATCTCCCGTCCGTCCGGCAACAGCCGTCCGCCGTCCGCCGGGCCGTTTATCTCGAAACCGGACTCCCGCAGCCTCCTCGCGTCCGACGCGAGATCGCCGGAGGCCAGACAATGGTCCACGAGGCCGCCGGTCGCCGCGAACGGCCGCCAGCCCCACACGTTGTCCCGTGGGTCGTCGGGGTTCACGAAAGCGACGATCTCCAGGTAGGAGCCGTCCTGGAAAGGGATAAGAGCGTTGCGGGTAAGTCCGTCAGCGTGTTCTCCACCGGGCGTGACCGCGAAGCCGAGCCGTTCATAGTCGCGCGCGGCCTGGACCAGATCGCGGACCAGTATTATCAGGTGGTCAAGACCAGTAATCATCGTCCACCTCCCGAGAGCCGTGCGTCACGGGGTCTTCGGAGGGTCGTGAAGTTCGGGCTCTGTCGGCTTTCCATGAGAAGGCATATTTTGTCAAGGCCGCTGCAGTGGCGGAATCGCCTGCGCGTCTCGGCTCCCCTGTCGTCACGCTTCCATTCGCAAAGGATGTGGCGCTTGCGCCCCGCCATGCGCTTGGCCCCGTCGTAGCCACGTTCCGGGCCTCCCACCGGGGTGGTCTTGACGACCTGGCTGTCGATCACCGCCGCGCTGGGATCCCGGTCGCGTCCTT
>JBPCLT010000092.1:0-8043 GCA_051003015.1 Rubrobacteraceae bacterium
ATATTGGTTTTCGTGATGAAGTCTTGATCTTTCGTCTCTTCCAGGTCTCGCGGCCGGTGCTCTGGATCAACACCACAGGCCCCGCCGTGGTTGGGATGTGGCTCTCGGGGGACCTGTGGCGGTGGGAAGCGCTACCGATACTGCTCTGGCTCACGCTGCCGTTCAACCTCCTGATCTACGGCACAAACGACGTCTTCGACCAGGAGACCGACGCGAAGAACCCCAGCAAGGGCACCCTCGAAGGCGCGCGTATCCTGCCGGAGGAAGCGCGCCCCATAGCCCTCGGAATCCTCCTCGCGAACCTGCCGTTCGCGACATATTTCGTCCTCTCTTTTTCTCCGGGCGCAGTCCTGTGGATGCTCCTCTACGCGCTTCTCTTCACCGGCTACTCGGCGCCGCCCATTCGGTTCAAGGCCAGGCCATACCTGGACTCACTGAGCAACGCGGCCTACGCTTTCCCGCTGGTCTTCGTGCCGCTGGCGCTCGGCGAGCCGCCCCTGTGGCCCGCCGCGCTCGGCCTGATGGCGTGGAGCGCCGCCAAGCACGCCTTCGACGCCGTCCAGGATATCGCGGAGGACCGGCGGGCTGGCATCGAGACGACGGCCGTCCGGCTCGGCGTCCGGGGCGTCGTGCTCTGGAGCGGGCTGTTCTGGACGCTGGCGACCGCCGCCTTCGCGCTCGTCAGCCTGCCGGTCGCGCTGGTGAACGCCGTCTTCGCGGGTGGGCTATTGTACGCGCTGCGCCGCGACCCGACGCCCCAGACAGGCCACCGGCTGTACCCATTCTCCATCGCCTTCCCGTACGTGGCGGGCACGGTGGCCGGCGTGCAACTCGTGGCGGCGATCTCGCTCGGAGCATATCCGTGAAGCGGATAGTCGTCGTGGGCGGCGGCATCGGGGGGCTGGCGGCGGCGGCCCTTCTCGGCCGGGCCGGGCATCGGGTCACGCTGCTTGAAGGCGCGGACTATCTCGGGGGTAAGAGCCGGCGCATCGAACTGGACGGACAGCGAATGGATACCGGACCATCCCTCGTTACCTTTCCCGGCGTGTGGGACGAATTGTCGAGGCGATGGGACGCTCTCGGGAACGGCGATGCCCCGGCAGCGGAGGTCGCTGGCCTGAAGCTGCGGCGCATGGAGGAGGTCGGGAGGTATTACTTTCGGGACAAGGCCGTTCCGTTGCCGGTGCCGGAGGGACATCCGTGGCGTGGAGCTTGGGAGCGGTTCGGGGCGCTGCATGGTGGGCTCGGGCCCGAGGTGACGCGGCTCCTGACCGCTGACCCGCTCGACCGCCGGACGCTGCCTGCGCTGGGGCGTTTGCTCCGGACCTACGGCCCCAGACTCACCACCCGAAGCTACCTGGATGGCCTCAGATGGCTGCCGGATGAGTTGCGGGAGATCATCGCCATCCACACTCTAAACGCCGGGGTGAGCCCTTCACGCACGCCGGCGCTTTACGCGAGCATGCCGGCGATCATGGCCCACGATGGCGCGTGGACGCCGGAGGGCGGAGTCTACGAGGTCGTGCTCGCCCTGGAGCGTCTCGCCCGCCACGCCGGGGTCGAGGTGCGTACCGGGGAGCCGGCGTATGGGATCTGGGACAGCAAAGTAGTCACGACGTCCCGCGAGTACGAGGCCGATGCCGTGGTCGGCGCCCTGGACGCCGGAAGGCTGGAGGGACTTCTGGCGCCGGGCAAACAGCAAACGCCGGAGAAACTCTCCTGCTCGGGGGTGGCCGTATACGCGGCGCTGCGCGAGGAGTTGCCCGGCAACGTCCCGACGCACAGCGTCGTCCTGCCGTCGAACCCGGCCAGGCTGTACCGTAGTCTGGAGGCTGGGGAAGAGCCGGAGGAGACGATGGCATTCGCCAACTACTACCGGCCCGGAGAGGTGTACCCGAACGACCGGGCGACGCTAGCGTTGCTCCTCACGGCGCCGGCCAACGACCGGGAGTACGGGCTGGACGATTCGTTCGTCGAGCGGGAGGTGGCGCGGGTGTCGCGGGAGATCGGGCTCGAAAAGCCCGCGACAGCTTATTTCGGAGAGTACGAAGTGCTGCACCCGCGATACTTCGGCGAGTGGGGAGGCGCGGGCGGCGCGCTGTACGGAGAGATGCGGCCGTTCTGGAGGAGCGGGCCGTTGCACCGGCCCCGCTACAACGATCGCCGCCGTCCCTGGCTGTGGCGCGTCGGGGCGTCGGTGCATCCAGGAGGCGGCATCCCGGCGGTGCTCGGGGGGGCCATGATCTCCACCGGCAGGCTCCTCCGGTTTCTGGGTAAATGATGCGGAATCCGGGTGGCGGGTTCGCTAGATCCGTGGATTCGGGAGTCGAAGTAATTAGCCGGGTTCCGTATAACGTGTACTGGGATCGGCGGGAAAGGGATGGGCATGGACATTGGGGACCAGCGAGGACTTTTCGAGATACCGGACGACATCGTCTACCTGAACTGCGCGTACATGGGTCCGCAGCTCCGGTCGGTACGCGAGGCCGGAGAGTGGGCGGTCGGGCGCAAGTCGCGGCCCTGGGAGATCACGCCGCCTGACTTCTTCGAGGAAGTGGAGGAAGCCCGCCACCTCTTCGCCCGGATCGTCGGCGGCGACCCTGACGGCGTCGCCATAATCCCCGCCGTAAGCTACGGGATCTCCGTCGCCGCCGCCAACGTTCCCGTGCGGACGGGCGAGAGCATCCTGATCCTCGAGGACCAGTTCCCCTCTAACGTCCACGCCTGGCGCGAGCTGGCGAAGAAGACCGGCGCGAACCTCGTCACCGTCCCCCGCCCCGAAGATTACGACTGGACCGCCGCTATTCTGGAGCATCTGAACGAGGACACCGCCGTGGCCGCCGTGCCCAACTGCCACTGGACGGACGGGTCGCTGATTGACCTCCGGCGGGTCGGTGAGCGAGCCCGCGAGACCGGGGCGGCGCTCGTGGTGGATGGCATTCAGTCCGTTGGGGCGCGACCGTTCGACGTGGCGGAGGCGCGGCCGGATTTCCTGGTGGCTACCTCGTACAAGTGGATGCTCGGCCCGTATGGGCTGGGGTTCATGTGGGTGGGTGAGCGATGGCGGGAAGGGACGCCAGTGGAGCACAACTGGATCACCCGCTCCGGCAGCGAGGACTTCTCGCGGCTCGTGGACTACCAGGATGACTACGCCCCCGGCGCCCAGCGCTACGACGTGGGCGAGCGGAGCAACTTCGTCCTCCTTCCGATGGCGATAGCGGCGCTGAGGCAAATCCTGGAGTGGGGCGTCGAGAACGTCGCCGATACCATAGGTGGGATCACGGACCTCATCGAAGAAGAAGCCGGGAAGCGCGGCATCGAGGCAGTGCCTGCGGAGCGGCGGGCGCGGCACATGATCGGCTTGCGCCTCGGCCCCGCCGCCCCGGACGACCTGGCCGCCCAATTAGCCCGGCAAAACATCTTCGTCAGCGTGCGCGGTGACAGCGTGCGCGTCTCGCCACACGTCTACAACAACGAATCGGACGTGCGCCGCCTCTTCGACGGGCTCTCGAACGTGCTGTAGACAGAGGTCTATTTCGAGCGGCGCTCGCGGCGCAGGATCGAATAGACCTTGTAATCCCGGTACGCTCCCTTGCGGAAAACGTAGTCTCTCAGCGTGCCCTCGTAGGACATGCCCGCCTTCTGCATCACGCGCTCGGAGGCGGTGTTCTCGGCGATGCAGCGGGCTTCTATCCTGTTGTGAGCGAGAGATGATCGAACCCGAAGGCAATGGCCGCCCTCACGGCCTCGGTCGTCAAGCCCCGGCCCCAGTGTTCTCTGGCGATAGCGTAGCCGAGCGAGACGCGAGCATACTCGGGAATCCACGAGTCCGCCATGAACCCGCACGTGCCGATGAGGCGACCGCTCTCCCGGAGCGTCACGCCCCAGTTGGCGGGTTCGCCGCGCTCGTAGGTCGAGATCACGGATCAGAGGAAATCCCTGACCTGCTCGATGGAGTCGCAGGGCTCCCAGGTGGTGTGGCGGGCGACCTCGGGGTCGGAGGCGGAGGAGAGCAGATCCGGCGCGTCGTCGAGGCTCACCTTGCGGAGTAGCAGCCTTTCGGTCTCTATCTCCGGCAGGTCCACGAAAAATCTCTCGAACCTCTCGCGCCGCAACGCTCTATCCCTCCGCGCTCACCCGCTCGATGCTGGACCAGGGCAGGAAATCGTAGCCGTGATGATCACCGCTCGGGTCCCGCACGTCCAGCAGGATGCCGTTGCCGTCCCGATCGCAGACGTAGCCTGCCAGGTCCTGGCCCGTGCGCGCCGAAACCCGCACGAACCTCCCCCGGTACAGGAAACCGGAGATCTCCGGCGCACCCTCCCGCAGCTGATTCCCCACGTTCTCATCCTCCAAAGCAACTCCTCCCATATTGCGGTCAACGAGACCAGCTTACAACACCGTCCGCCGCTGCCGGGCCGGAGGCAAGAGTTCCGGTACCTCGCGCCAATCGGAGAAGCCGTGGACTTTCGGGTTCTCCGCGACGAACTCGCGGTTCCACGGTTGTATCTTCGTCGCGACCCATAGCCCAGCCTCCGCGACGCGCTCCAGTGTATCGGGGCGGTCGTCTATCATGCCGAAGGCACAGATCTCCCGGAGTGTGGCGAGCTTGTCCCCGGTCGTGACGGTGAGGCCCACATCCGGGCCGAAGTATTCCTTCAGCCAGGCGTCGAGATGCGGCGTCATGGCCTCGGGGTCCCAGTAATGCGTGACGAAGTGGACCTCGATGGCGTGTTCGTCTTGCAGATGCCGTATCACCTCCGGCGCGTGAGGATACGGCTCGCGTTCGTGGACGAG
The DNA here is from genome assembly GCA_051003015.1 of Rubrobacteraceae bacterium. GTDB lineage: Bacteria > Actinomycetota > Rubrobacteria > Rubrobacterales > Rubrobacteraceae > JACDGB01. The sequence goes on from JBPCLT010000092.1 coordinate 4,798, forward strand.
ATCGGGAGAGAGGGCGCGGTCGAAGATCTCCGTGGTGGCTCGCTCCCCGTAAGCGTCGAGGACGTGCGTCCAGGTGGTCACCGTCTCCAGATCAAGCGTCTCGCCGGTTAACTCAAGGACGACCTCACTGACACGGGCACCCGTATCCCAGACCGTCGAGTCAACGTCAAGAGCGAGGGCACGTTTCAGCGGGCCAGCTCCTCTATGGGGATCGCCTCGGTGAGTCCGGATTCGGGGTCAACGACGGCGTAGACCGCGCCGGCCTGCCGGGCGACGAGGGCGTGCCGCCGGAGCCCGTCCCTGTCGTCTATCGTGCCGAGGAGATCAGGGAGGCCGAGATGCAAGGCCCGATCCCTGAAAGCGCGCGCCTTCCCGGTCGAAGTGAAGAGGGCGGCGACCAGCGTCTCCCGTCCAGCTTCCTCCTCTCCGGTCTGCACGGAGATCAGGGGCGACTCCCCCCGCTCGTCGGAGAGAAGATAGAGCGGAAACGGAATCTCTCCGGCGCCTTCAACCCGTTCTGACCCTTCGGCGGCGCGGGCGGCCACGTCGGAGGCGTGGAAGAGCCCCGTGCCCCTCTCCGACACCACGAGAACGTAATCCTGCCCAGAGGCGGCGTAGACTTCGATGGCGTCCCAGCCGGACAATTCTTCCAGTTCGAGGCCGGAGAGGGAGGACAGCCCGAGATCCGGAGCGTTACCGGAGAACTCTTCGGCCAGCTCCCGCGTGGAGAAGAGCGCGCCCACCTTCGCCGACTCGCCGCCAACCACGGTGTTCTCGAAAACATCTTCCCCGGATTCGTCCGTCAATTTGACGAGGGGCGGAGGCGGTATCTCGTCCATCTGCAGTTCCCGGCCGGGTCCGGTCATGAGGACGCGCTAGCTAAGGAGGGACTTGGTTCTTACGAGGCTCTTCGCCACCGAGACCAGTTCCTCATCGGTGAAGGGCTTGCGCAGGACCTTCACGGAGCCGTGCATCCGCTCCCCGAGCGCGCGGGCGCCGGGGTCCTTCTTTGCGGCGGTGAGGACGATGGGGACCTTCTGCGTCTTCGGCATCGCCTTCAGGCAGTGACAGGCTTCCACGCCGCCGACCTGCGGCATCGAGACGTCCATGATTATGAGGTCCAGCTTGCGGCTGATGGCCTCCTGGAGCGCCCGCTGGCCGTCGGTGGCCTTTATCACCCGGAAACCGGCGGCGTTCAGCGCGTCGGCGGCGGCGTTGAGGATCTCGGTGTCGTCCTCAACTAGCATGATGGTTGGTTTAGCCACAGCGACATATTTTACACCCTGGCGAATCGTTTGCACCGTATCTGAAGGGCTATTTTAAAGTACTGTTCGAAGGCTATTGGAAGGACTACCCGGAGGACGCAATCGCCGTTCGCCGTCCACCGGCTCCGGACGCTCGGGACAGGCGCCCCGGCTGATAAAATACATTCCGTAAGCCTTGAGCAAAGGCCGGAATTCGATGGCCGGAAGAGGTGAGCGTGCAGCAAGAAAAGTATTATCGCAAGGGCTTCAAACTGCGGGGCGAGGTCCAGCACCTTCTGGATCGGGACTACCGTTCGGAGGTCGTCGAGAGGATCCGCGAGAACGGCAACGTCTTCGAGGCCGATGGGCTCTCCATCCGTCTGGCCGATGAGTTCGGGTTCTGCTACGGGGTGGACCGGGCGGTGGACTACGCCTTCCAGACCCGCGAGAAGTTTCCGGATCGGCGCATCTTCATAACGGGAGATATGATCCACAACGCCTCCATGAACGACCGGCTGCGGGAGATGGGCATCGAGTTCCTCTCCGAAGGCTTCGACGGCCGCCCGGACGAGCTCTTCGAGCAACTCGGGCCGGAGGACGTAATAATCCTCCCCGCATTCGGCGCCCCCGTGCAGTGGGTGAAGAAACTCAAAGAGCGCGAATGCATCGTCGTGGACACCACCTGCGGATCTGTGCTCTCCGTGTGGAAGCGCGTCACCCGCTACGCCAAAAAAGGCTTCACGAGCGTCATCCACGGCAAGTACTACCACGAGGAGACCAAAGCCACAGCCTCCCAGACGCTCAAAGACGCCGGCAACGGCAAGTACATCATCGTCCGCAACCTCGTGGAGACCGGCTACGTCACGGACTTCATCCTCGGCCGGATGGACGCTGCGGAGCTGACGGATAAGCTCTCCCACGGCATGAGTCCCGGCTTCGACCCGGACGAGGACCTCGTGAGCGTGGGCGTCGCCAACCAGACCACGATGCTCATGAGCGAGACGCTGGCCGTCGGCGGGGAACTGAAGAAGGCGATGTCCGAGCGGTACGGAGCGGACAGTCTCGACGAGCACTTCGAGTTGTTCGACACCATTTGCTCGGCGACCCAGGATCGCCAGGACGCGCTCTTCGAACTCCTGGATCACCCGCTGGACGTGATGGTCGTGGTCGGCGGCTACAACTCCTCGAACACCAACAACCTGGCAATCATCGCCAAAGAGCGGGTCGGGCGAAGCTACCACATTGCCAGCGGCGATTGCATCGAGGGCGAGGTCATCCGCCACAAGCCCGCCGGCACGCCGCTCGACGCCCGCGAGGAGGTCGCGGAGAGCAACTGGCTTCCCACCACCGGACCCGTTCGAATCGGGCTGACCGCCGGCGCCTCGACGCCGAACTCTCAGATCGGACTGGCGGTCGGACGCATACTGGAAGCGCGGGGACTTCCGCCCGAGGCTGCGCTGGAGCAAGCCTCACAATAGCGGCCTCTCTTTTGCCGGTTTCCGGCTCTAGCGGACCCGAGGCCGGCTGGAGTCGGTGCGCGAGCGCCCGAAGATGCGGTCAAGGTAGCGGTCGGCAGCCCATGCGCCGGCGGCCCCGCCCACGATGCCCAGGAACACGTCGAAGATCGTGTCTGGGAGAGCGTGGGAGATGGGGACGCCCATGAGGTCGAGTACGACCTCGATCAGCTCCCAACCTCCGGCGCCGGCCAGACCGATAACGGCGCCCGTGACGACCGCGTGTCGCGGCGTGTCGAAGAACTCGTCGTCCCCGCCGCCCCGGTAGATTATCTCCGCCGTTACAGCAACCAGCGTGAACGGCGTGAGGAAGTGCGCGATCTCATCGTAGAACGGCACCGGCTCGAAGAGATGCCACAAGAACCCGGCACCGTTCAGAACTATGCAAATTACTATGAGGGCTATGACCCAGCTACGCGGCATCCGCTCCGGCCTCCCGTCTCCAATGCTCCGCCAATAGTTCGCGCGAGTCGCGGCGAACCGATCAG
>JBPCLT010000093.1:0-6635 GCA_051003015.1 Rubrobacteraceae bacterium
CGGGCGCCGAAGCGGGCGGCGAGGCGTCCGCCGAGCAGGGAGCCCAGCGAGGCCACGAGGGCCCCGGTGCCGATGATCCAACCCGCCTGGCTCGCGACCCTGTCGGCCGCCCCCGCGAGCGTGCCGATGAACCCCGGCAACGCGACCGAAGCGCTCGTTATCGCCACGTGAACCGCGAACAGGGTGAGTAGCCCTGGAAGCAGCAGCTTGTAAGGGAGCGGGGAACGGCCTGGCCTGGTCTCCTCCGCATCCTCCATTTTCTCCTCCACGACCGGCCTGTTCTCCCTCACGCCGAAGAGGACGATCACGGCGGAGACCGCGAGCAGGGCCGAGGCCACAAAGAAAGAGGCCCGGAGACCGGCCGAGTCGGCGCTGATCCCGCCGAGCGCGGGACCCACGCCCGCCGCCACGAAGATCACGGTCTGGAGCGCCCCGAGCCTCCAGCCGGCCTTCTCGGCCGGCGCGGTCGCCGCAACCAGGGATGTCGCCGCCGGCACGGTGCCGGTCAACGTACCCTGCAACAGCCTCAACACGAGCAACTGCCACGGCCCGGTGACGAAGGCCATAGATCCCACAACCACCACGGCCGCGAACGTCGCCCGCAACAGCATGAGCTTGCGCCCCATCCGGTCGGACAACCTCCCCCACAACGGCGCCACCAGCGCCATCGTCGCGCCCGAAGCCCCGTTGATGACCCCGGCCCACGCCGCCGCGTGCCCCACGTCCTCGACCCCGAGCGCCTGCACGTACAGGGGCATGAACGGCACCACGAACATGAACGCCGTCGTCCCCAGAAGCTGCGAGGCGAGCAGCACCAGAAACGACCCCCTCCCCTCCTCAGAAGAATGGGCGCCCGATACCTCTTCTTTTTCCGTCCGCCGGAGCCTGCCGCGCGCCGCAACGCCCGCGCCCCGAATCCATCCGATTACCGACATACTTTTATCGACGATACCGCACGTGAACGTACAAGTCTAGTTGTCTCGGTAAAGGGGTTCACGCCTCCGTACGGGACCGGCGGGTGGGGTCAGGTTCTCTTTAACTCGCGCATCCGAGACTCGCAGAGGGAGATATCGCGGAGGAGTTCTTCGCGCAGGGCTTCGGCGTTCTTCAGGTCTTCGCGGGTTTTGGCGATACGTTCGTCCACCTCGCGCTCGCGGGACCGCAGGTGCTCGGTCGTCTCGGCCAGGACCCTCTCGCGGGTCGCCTCCTGGGCGGCGTCGCGGACGGCGAGGAACTCGCGGACGGCGGCGAGGGAGAAGCCCATTCCCTTCAGGCGCAGGATGCGTTGCAGGCGTTCGATATCGGAGGCGTTATAGAGGCGGAAGCCGCCGGGGGAGTGGTTCTCCGGGGAGACGAGGCCGAGCTCTTCGTAGTACTTGATCGTGCGCGTGCTCACGCCGAGGCGCTCCGCAACCCCGCCGATCTGGGAGAGATCTTTCGGACCCTGCAATCCGCCTGCCTTTCCGCGTGCTCGAAGCCGTCAGGCTAACCGCCGCGCCCCGGGTCGTCAATGCGGTCGCTTGAGCGCGGTGGCACGGGCGTGTACCCTCCTGGCACTTTGGTTCCAGAGAAGACTTGATGCGCCGCGCGGGGCGGCCGGATGCCGTGGTCCTGCTCTCGTGCGCCGTGGCCGCGCTGATGCTCCTGCCCTTGCGGGAGGTCACGGAACACGTCCCGATCGTCCCGTTCGCGGCCGGCCTCGCGCTGTTCCTGGCGCCGGGGGTGCTGCTCTCGGGCTGGTTCCTCGCGGGGCACGTAAGGGGGGCCGCCATCGTGCCGGTGGCGTTCGCCCTGAGCACCGGCCTCTTCGGCCTGACGGGGGTGCCGTTCCTGATCGTGCACGCGAGCATCGAAGCCTACCTCTGGATCGCGGGCGCGATGCTGGCCGTCTTCCTCGCCGGGGCGCTGTGGCGGACGCTCGGCGGAGGAGGATCTCCCACCGAAGACAATCCTCCGGACGGGCCCTCCGGCGGGTGGCTGTGGGCGCCTTTCGGGCTACTGGCCGCGGTGCTGGCGTTCGTCTCCACGCGGCGGGTGCCGGGCAGCTACGACGACGTCTGGGTCTATTTGGCGTGGGTGCGGGACTTCTCGGTCTCGGAGGGGCTCGCGCTGCGGGACCCGTACTTCGGGGAGGCCGTCGGCGGGCTCTCCCGCGTCAAGGTGAACGGGTGGCTGCTGGAGCAGGCCGCCCTCTCCCGGGTCTCAGGGATCGACCCAATCGAGATGGTCCTCCGCTACCTGACCCCGGCGCTCGTCGTGGTGGCCCTGCTCGCCGTCTACGCGCTGGCACGGGCGCTCTTCGAGGACGAACGGGCGGCGGTCATCTGCGGCTGCGTCTTCGCCCTCTTCCACGTCGTCTTCATCGAGGCCTCGGTGCACAACATCGGGGTGGAGCTCGCCGCCCGCATCTCCGAAGACAAGCACGCCGCGAGGTTCCTGATCCTGCCGGTGGCCCTCCTCTTCGCCGTGCTCTTCGTGAAGACCCGCAAGCGCCGCCACCTCGTCTTCTTCGCCTCCCTCTGCTGGACGATGGTTGCCGTCCACCCTGTGGTCCTGGCGCCCCTCGGGCTTTGCATGCTCGGCTTCGGGGTCGTGCGCGTGGCGGCGAACCCGCGCCGGAGAGACGCCTGGACCGGGATGATCCTGCTGGCGCTCGCGCTGTGGAGCGTCGCGCTCGGGCCGGCGCTCCTCGTGCTCGCGGCCCGGACGCCCACGGAGGTGCTCTTCTCCGCGGACATCAACGCCACGCCCCCGGAGGTGCTCGAGTACACGGTCTTCGTCACCGAGAGTTGGCGGCACATCTACGAGCTCGGCGACGGTTCGTACATCATGCACCCCTGGCTGCTGCTGAACCCCGTGATCCTGGGTGCTTGCGTCCTCGGCGTCCCGTTCCTGATGCGGCGCGTCCGGGATAACCCCGCCGCCCAACTCCTGCTCGGCGGGCTCCTCGCGGTGTCCGTTACGGTCTACGTGCCACCCGTCGCGACCTTTGTCGGGGACGAGGTCGTCGGCCCCGGCCTGCTGTGGCGGCTCGCGTGGCCCATACCGTTGCTGGCGCTCCTGACCGGCGGCTGGATGGTCTGGGAGGCGCTGCGATACGCCGAGGAGCGCCTGGGCGGCTTGCGGCGGGGCGTCGGCCGGGTAGTGCCGCTCCTGCTCGTGCTCCTGCTCACCGCGGCGGCGGCACCGGCGTCCGTGACGAAGGTCGTGGACCTGTACGGGAGGTTCGAGGTGGCGCGGACCGCCGAGTACGACCCCGATCCCATCTACCCCTGGCTCCAGGCCAACCTGAAGGAGCCGTCTCTACTTCTGGCCCGTGACAGCGCCAACAACATCGTACCGGCGTACTCCGCCTCCCTGGACGTCGTCAGCCAGCGGGGGGAGGGCATGATCCGGGACCGCAGAGTACTAGAAGAGAGGGCGAACTCCGAGATAGAGATCCCCCAACGCTACCTGGACGTGCACGACTTCTTCTTCGGCACACCCTTAGACAAGAGATCCTACGCCATCCTGCGCCGCTACAAACCGGACTACCTCATGGTCCGCGCGGACGAACCGCTCGACGAAAAACTAAGGACCCTGCCCGCCTTCTCCCCCGTGTCCGGCGTCCCCACAGAAGCGTACAACCTCTACACCGTGGGCCTCGACAGGCTCGACGCCCGCCCGGAAGCCCCCGAATCTCAACGACAACGGAGTCCAAAAGAACCATCGGTCGACCCCGTCCCTGATCCACCACCGCCTTGAAGCTCCAGTCCGCCCCGCTCGCCGGTCTTCTCTCTTCACCCCGACGGCGATCACCGCCGCCATGGAAACCACCCGCCCTAGCGAAGCTTGGCGGGCCTTCAAGAGGCCTGTTGCGGAAACGTTCGACCTCTCCGTCGAGCTCCTCGCACAACTCCGAGACCCGGCTCTTACTGATGCCGCCCATGCCCGGTGCCTTGACCAACTCATCCACCTTGCGGGTGGATACGCCATACACATACGCCTCCTGGACGACCGCCGCCCAAGCCATTCCCCTCCTACGTGGCTCCAACACCGAGGGGAAGTAGCCGCCATCTCTGACCCTCGGCACCTTTGGTCTCTTCCGAGAGGAACCACACGGTGGCCATCTTCGTCAACAGCCTCTGCTTTCCCTACAGCATCACTTAGCTCCGGCTTGCTCAGCGGCCTCGGTTTTGGGTGTCTTTCGCCCTGCTTTGAACGACTTCATCCCCCTTTTGCTCCTCAATGCGCGCGGCAAGCAGTGTTTAGCAGGTCGTTTCGCATAAGTGATGCTGTAGGGCTCTTTCTACGAGCTTCGGTTAAGAGACCTTGGCCAGATGCGCTGGGCTCGGCTAAAGGGCACAACTGAGCGCGACACGTTCACATAGAGGGCAGAAAGCGAGGGGCAAGAGATATGAGGCCGACAACGCGTAGGCTTTCTACGCGGGCATTGTTGGGCGGTCCGCTGCATTGCGGGTTAGGTATTCAGCTGCTCCTGAAGAAATTCAGCCTGAATTCGGCTTGCCTCATCGAACCGTTCGCTTGGGTAGTATAGAAGACCGAAATGTCCGTCTGCGATGTCATGCCAGCGCTTGAGTCCGGGCATCTGGTCAAAGGCGTACTTCGCAACGGAATAGTTGGCGTGCACCATCTCGTCCTCGGGTGCGACCACCAGCAAGACCGGTACCTTGACGAACGGTGCGCAGAGAACAGGGCTATAGATAACCGACGTAGGTGGAATGACTCGCGTCACGCTGTTGATCCAGCGGGAGCCGGGGCGGCCACCATATTCGATGAACCAGCGGAACGCCTGAATCGGCTTGAGTAGCGATGGCGTGCCAGCCTGATCGGGCGATACGACCGGCATTGGGCCGATCGTGGTCTCCGGGGTCCCGCGAACGTCGCCACTCCGCAGAGTCGTCTTGATAATTTCGAAATTCTCCCGGCTGGGCTCGATGTCGGGGAGCTCCGGGCCGAAGATCGGACATTGGGCGACGATAGCCATGACCCGCGCATCACAAGCTCCCACCACAACGACCTGGCCGCCCGTGTAGCTGTCCCCCCACAATGCGAGCCGGGTCGCATCGACACAATCGAGCGTTTGCGCGAAGTTGATCGCATCAATATAACCGCGACACTGGATCCATGGATTGATTTCCTGCCTGGACTCGCCGCCACTTCTACCGAAATTTCTATGGTCGTAAAGGACCACGTTCAGGCCGGTGCGGCAGAACGCTTTCGCGTACTCATCAGCCACCATCCTGGTGGTGGCTGATGTACCGTGCGCCATGATGACAGTTGCGGACTTGCCCTGCGCCGCAGCCTGGCGAAACAGCAAGCCTCGTAACGTCGCTCCTTGCGAAGGAAATTCCACTGGAGTCTGAATAAACACTCCGGTTTCTCCGTTCACGACGAATGCCCCAAGCAATGCGGCTGGGGCGAGCCAGACTCTAGTGGCGTCTCTGGTGCGCGTCCTGGCGTGCATCGCGTCGTGAACCTCGGCGTGGTGGGTGTCGACGGGCCGCGAAGAAGGGCTTCGGCGGAGAAGCAGGGCCGTCGAGGCCAGGATGAATTGGGCATCTTCCGCTCCTTTCCGGAGAATGAGAGGAGCCTTCTCTGTCTTCGCCATAAAACACCCGTAGCATAGCTCCGTGGTAGGGCGCATCGCATCCCTCAAATGTAGTATTTATTACCATCAACCTCTCCTGGCGAACTTCCGAGAACACCCCAACGTGTTAAAAAAGTCGGCACTGCGCCGATAGCACCCACAAACGGGGTCCGAAAAGCCCCATAAGGGCGTGTTTGGTGCCAGATTCCGCCTCGAAAATGGCACCAGGGGAGTTTTTCAACAGGCTGGGGCTTTCTGCGAACTTCGCCTTGAGGGGGGTCTCGGGAGTTCGCTTAGAAAGTAGCAAAGATAGTTCTTTTGGGGGATACGCAGCCTTCACTTGAGCGCTAGGCTGGTTCTTGGTGGAAAGGGTTATGGCCCGCTAAACGAGTGGGTCGGAAAGGAGAAGGTATGCGCTTCATGATCACGTTTCGCATTCCCCCAGAGAAGGGGAACGAGATGATCAAGAACGGAACTCTGCCTCAGACTATCCAAACCATACTCGAGGACCTCAAGCCCGAGGCGGCCTACTTCTCGGACATAGAAGGTGCTAGGGGCGGATACCTCGTCATCAACATGGACGACGCCTCCCAGATGCCTGCGCTAACCGAACCCCTCTTCCTCGGACTGGGCGCGACAATACAAGCCCATCCCGTGATGGTCCCAGAGGACCTTGAGAAGGCGGGGCCAGACTTGCAGCAAGTAGCGCAGAAGTACGGCTAGAAGAGCAGCGCACACGCAGGATACAGGCGCCTCTGGCTTCACTGGATGTCAGAGGCTTCCTCTATTCACCCGGCCAGCGAGACGAGATCCTTCGTCGAGAGCCCGCGCAGACGTTGGCGCAGTTGCTCCGGTGCCGTCACGCGCAAGCCCTGGAGCTGGTTGGCGGCCTGCGTCCTGGCCTTAATCGCGGAGCGGCGGGCCGCGCGCAGGGCCCTGATCATCTCCACGCGCCCGTCGCCGCTCTTGGGCGCACCCGATGCTTCTCCGGCCAGCACCGCTCGTGCGGCGGCTTCGGCGTCCGAAGGGTCGGACTTCTCGAGGT
>JBPCLT010000094.1:0-6383 GCA_051003015.1 Rubrobacteraceae bacterium
GCCCTGTAATGGACTCTCCGATATCCTCGTAGATTTCGTCGGCAACCCCGTGTAATCGCTCGAGCTCTACCTCCGCCTCCTGTTGTCGGTCGGCCTCCACCAGCTCCTTGATGGTGTCCAGGCGCAAGAGCAGATGCGCGACGAGCTGGGCCACACCATCGTGGAGTTCCCTGCTCAGCCGTTCCCGTTCCTGCATCACGGCGCTCATGGTCAGGATGTCCTGCTCTCGGGCCAATGCCTCGGCCTGGAGTCTCCGTAGGACTCTGAACAACGTCTCTACAAAAATGTAGGTCAGCACCAGGCCCAGGAATGTCACGAGTAGGGTCGCTGGCAGAGCGGATGTTCCAGCACCGGTGTGCTTTCCACCACCGGTGTGCTCCAGCAGGCTGTGGCCCACCGCGACCGTACCGGCAGGTAGGAAGACCATGAGCCATTTGAACAGGAGCAGTCTGCGGTGCGTCATGACAGGACGGTGCATTTGAACCATGGCGTTCCTCCAGCCAGAACTGTAACGGGCGGGCATCCTGTCAGCGACGGTGGCGCACGACGGGGAGGTAGTTCAGGAGGTGGGTTGTGTAAGCCTGAATTTCCCATTTCAGCCCATCCCAGCCTACTTCAATGGGATGATACCAGTGTATCTGCGCCCCGGATGCCAGTCAACCATAATCTCCCCGACATCGTCGTCACGTAGTGTACTGGGGTGGTGCTGAGGCTGTGGAAGGAGACGATGGAGGCGCACCGCCACGCGGTGCGCGACGCGATCCTGGACACCACTGCGGCGCTGGTGGCCGAGCGCGGGCTGCGTTCGGTGACGATGTCGCGGATCGCCGAGGAGACCGGCATCGGACGTGCGACGCTGTACAAGTACTTCCCAAATGTCGAAGCGATCCTGCTCGCCTGGCACGAACGTCACGTCACCGGCCACCTCGAACATCTCGCTGCACTCCGGGACCAGGCCGACGACGCCGGCGAGCGGCTCGAAGCCGTGCTGGAGGCCTACGCCCTCATCTCCCACGAGTCCCACGGGCACCACGACACCGAACTCGCGGCACTCCTGCATCGAGGTGAGCACATCGCCCGAGCGCAGCAGCAACTCCACGATATGATCCGAGACCTGCTGGCCGAGGCCGCAGAGACTGGCGACCTTCGGGACGATGTCGCGCCTGACGAGCTTGCGAGCTACTCCCTCCACGCCCTCGCGGCAGCCAGCAGCATGCCTTCTGAGGCCGCGGTCCGCCGGCTCGTCCAGGTCACTCTGGCTGGGTTGCGCCCCCGCGCTGACTCGTTCTGAGGTCGCCGACGATGCGCTCGCTCTCGCCGCCAGCGCAGTGGTTGGCGGTGTCGATGAAGTTGCTGCCCGCTTCGGCGAAGCGCTTCACGATAGCGCCTGCCTCTTCGGGCGGCGCGCCCCCGCTCTCGCGAGGGTATCCGAACATCATCGCTCCGAGGCACAGCTCGGAGACCCGCAACCCCGTTTTGCCCAGCAGCTTGTAGCGCATACCCTCGGCCTCCTCACTAACCTACGATTGCGACGAGGCGCACGATCGGTTCATCCAAAGATCGGCCGTGCGCTCTCAAGGCCAAAATATCAACGGCGGCCCGTGCCGGCAACGGACGATCGGCTAGTCTCGTCCTGTACCAAAGGACAGGACCTCGGAGGCGCAATCACACAACAAGAGTCTGAGACCCGAAACCTGATACCTTATATCCCATGATCGTACGCGAGCGCCCCGACTCTTTCGTGCTGGTCCGGCAGCACGACCACGCCCTCGCCTCCGGGGAGTTGGCCCGGTATTGGGCGGAGAGACCGCGCCCCTACGAGCCGGCCGTCTTCGCCGTCACGAACCATGACGTGGCCTGGAAGGGCCCGGACTCATCGGTTCGGTGGAACGAAGACGCGCACCGCCCGTACTCGTTCGTGGACTACCCGGCGGAAGAGAAGGCCGCAGCCTACACCAGGGGCCTGGACTGGCTGGAGTCAGAAGATGCTTACGCGGCATGCCTGTGCAGCATGCACTACGAGAGGCTGATGCGCGAGTTCGGGCGGAGCGGCGCCGACGCGCGGTTCGCCGGAGCCGAGTCTCGCCGCCAGGGGCGGCTCCGTCAGGATATAGGCCGCGAGGAGTTGGACAACCTTGAGCGCAACCTTGGCCTGCTGCGGCTCTGCGACGGCCTCTCGCTGTTCGTGTGCCTCAACGAGCCAGGCTCGTCGAGTTACCCGCCGCCCTATCCGGGGGGCTTCCGGTTCGACGGGGAGACCTTCGAGCCGGTCTGGGTGGATCCGAATACTCTGCGCCTTGACCCCAACCCGTTCTCGGGGCCGTTCGGTATCTCCATCCCGTACGAGGAGGTGGACCGCGCCGGAGAGCCGATGGGGAGTGGCCGGATCGAAGTTCGGGTAACGTTCTAGAATATGCTGGCGCGGCGTCTCGTAGTACGCTGCTTTCGTGACCTTCATTTTCTAGAGAGGACATTATGAGAGACGCATCTTACGAGTTCCTGAAAAAGCTGCTCTCCACCCCTGGACCGAGCGGGCGTGAGGCCGCCGTGGCAAAGCTGTGGCGGGAAGAAGCCGAAAAGTTCGCCGATGTCCGGGGAGACAGGATGGGCAACTCGTTCGCCACGCTGAACGCCGGTGGCGGGCCTCGGGTAATGCTCTCGGGGCATATAGATGAGATCGGGCTGATGGTCACCCACATGGACGAGCAGGGCCTCGTCCGCTTCTCCGGCGTCGGCGGCTGGGACCCGCAGGTACTCGTGGGCCAGCGGGTGCGCCTCCAGACGAAAAACGGTGAAGTCATGGGCGTCATCGGCAAGAAGGCCATCCACGTCATGGAGCCCGACGAGCGCAAGAAGGGCTCAGAGATAAAAGGTCTCTGGATCGACATCGGCGCAAAAGACGCCGACGAGGCGAAGGACATGGTCGAAGTCGGGGACGTGGCCGTTCTCGACCAGGACCTGCTGGAGCTTCCGAACGGCCGCATCACCTCCCGCTCCCTGGATAACCGCATGGGTGCGTTCGTCGTTCTGGAGGCTTTGCGATTGCTCTCGGAACAAGAAAACGTTGCCGCCGAGGTCGTGGCGGTCGCGAGCGTGCAGGAGGAGATCGGTCTGTACGGAGCCCGCGGCGCGGCCTTCGGCCTCGACCCGGACGCCGCCATCGCGGTGGACGTGACCCACGCCACCGACACACCCGGCATCCCGAAGAACCAGCACGGCGACCACGCCCTCGGGAGCGGACCCGTCATCGGGCGGGCCTCTAGCCTGAGTCCCATCGTCACGGATGGGCTCGTCGCGGCCGCCGGGGGCGAGGATATCGCGTACACGGTGGAGGCTGGCTCGCGCTCGACGGGCACGGACGCCGACGCCATCCACTTCGCGCGGGCCGGCATCGCCACCGGGCTCGTCTCGTGCCCCAACCGCTACATGCACTCCCCGAACGAGGTCGTTGACCTCTCCGACCTGGAGAACGCATCCCGCCTCATAGCCGCCTACCTGGGCGGCCTCGGCAGTGACACGGACTTCGTCCGCTAGTTGGAGGAGCATGAGAAAAAGACTTCGGCGTGGATCGAGCTCTCGCTGCTCCTCACGGTCTTCTTCTTCGGGACCAACTTCGTTGCGGTCAAGCTGGTGGTCGAGGTCGTGCCGCCGTTCCTCTTCGCGGCGGCGCGCTTCACCTTCGCCGGATTGTTGCTCTTCCTGCTGCTGCGCCTTACGGAGCCGGAGAGCCGCCTCAAGCGGAGCGACTTCCTGCCGGTACTCGGGCTCGGGATCGTTGGGATCACGTTCACCCAGTCCGTCTTTACTGTCGGGGTGAGCCTGACGACCGCTGCCAACACCGCGCTCATCTACTCGACCGCCCCCGTTTGGGGGATGCTACTCGGCTTCTTCCTCGCGCTGGAGAGGCCGCGCCTCTCTGGCGTCGCCGGGGTCGTGCTTTGCCTGATCGGGGTCGGCGCCGTCGTCTATGGCGGCCTGGAGTTGGGTGGAACGAGCCTGCTCGGCGACGTTCTCATACTCGCCGCCGCCATCTGCTGGGGCTCCTACACCATGCTTTCCATCGGACTGCTCCGACGTTACTCGCCGCTGGCGGTCGCCGCCTACCCCATGGTCCTGGGTGGCCTCGCCGCGTTTCCCCTGGCCTTCCTCGACCTCAGGGTGGATCTTGCCTCCATGAGTGGGACCGTGTGGTTCGCGGCCCTGTACTCGACGCTATGCTCTTCGGCCTTCGGGTTCGCCGCCTGGCAGCAGGGCGTCTCCCGCGTCGGTGCCAACCGGGTGCTCGTCTACCAGTACCTCGTAGCCATCACCGGGGTCACCGCGGGCGTCATCCTCCTCGGCGAAAGCTTCGGTCCCCAGCAAATACTTGGCGCCGTAGTGGTCCTCGCTGGCGTCTACCTGGCGCGCAGGAAGTAGTGGAGATCATTTCGCTATCTGATGCGGCGCTGGGAGCGGCGCGAGGTCCGTTTCGGGGTCCGCTCCGACGCTTCCGGGAGTATGAAGATCAGGGCGAGGACCACGAGGAGGACGAGGCTCGCGGTGAGGCTGAAGAAGGCGAGCGCGAAGGCCAGGACGTAGAAGAGCGTGCCGAGCACGTAGCGCCGGGTCATGGCTCTTATCATGGTCAGGTCCATGTCCTGGTCCAGTAGGCGCCGGCTCCCCGCGACGTAGAGCCAGAGCAAGGTGAAGAAGAACGCCGTCAGCATCAGGGCTCCGGCGTAGACGACGCCGGCCGTGGTGCTCTCAGCGGTCGTTTCCCTGAGGTACTCCGCGAGCAGGGCGGTGGGGAAGGGGATGAAGGCTACGCACATCAGGAACAGGATATTCAGGAACAGGAGACCGTGGTCCGAGCGGGCGATGAACCGGAAGCGGTTGTGGTGGTTGGCCCAGATCACGCCTATCTGGAGGAAGCTGATCACGTACGCCAGGTACGAGGGCCACTGCTCGGCGAGCTCCCCGAAGAGCGTCGCGCCCAGCGGCGCATCCTCCATGTGCGGAACCCCGATCTCTATGACGAGCAGCGTTATCGCAATGGCGAACACCCCGTCCGAGAAAGCCTCTATCCTGCCGGTGTCGTCTCCGCCGTTCCGCCGATCCATCTCCGTCCCAGCTCCTCGTCGTGTACTCGTCCCCGTCTACTAGTTTGCACTATCGAGTACCGGACGCGCAACGTGGCCGCCCGGAAAGTGGACCTGGAGCCGCTACCCGCCCCAGGTCCGGCGTAGCACCCGCAGCCAGTTTCCGTGCGCGAGCCTCTTCAGTTCCGCGTCGCCGTAGCCGCGCTCGCGCAGGAAACCGAGCAGCTTGGGAAGGCCGGAGACGTCCCCGATCTCCTTCGGCATCTTCGCCCCGTCGAAGTCGGATCCAAAGCCGACGCGCTCCAGGCCGACGCGCTCGACCAGATAATCCACGTGGCGCGCGACCGTCTCCAGTGGCGTGTCCTCGTCTTCGTGGCCGTCCTCGCGTAGGAAGGCGACGGCGAAGTTCACGCCGACCATGCCGTCCGAGTCCCTGATGGCGTCTAGCTGGAGGTCCGTGAGGTTGCGCGTCGAAGGGCACAGGGCGTGGGCGTTGGAGTGCGTCGCCACCAGCGGTGCGTCGGTCATCTCCGCCACGTTCCAGAAACCGCGCTCGTTGAGGTGCGAGAGGTCCACGAGTATACCGAGCCGGTTGCACTCACGCACCAGTTCTCTGCCGGCTTCCGTGAGTCCCGGTCCCGTGTCCAGGATGGCCGGAAACCGGAAGGGAACACCGTGCGCGTAGGCGTTGGGCCGGCTCCACACGAGGCCGAGCGAACGCAGTCCCGCATCGTAAAGTTCTTCCAGAGCACCCGGGTCAGGGCCGATGTTCTCGGCGCCTTCGAAGTGGAGTATGGCAGCCATCACGCCGCTTGCGAGGCATGACTCGAGTTCGGATACTGTGCGTACGACGTCAAACTGTCCTGCGGACTCCTCTTCTATCCGGAACAGCCTCTTCGTCAGCAAGTTAGCGAGGCCGCGAGCGTATGCCGGGTCCACAGGTGGCGCGCCCGCGACCGTATAGCCGCTCCCGGTGATGGCAAGAGCCGACTCCTCGCTCCATCCATCTTGCCTCCGGTTCGGGGCGAAGCAGGCGAAAAAACCGCCTCCAAAGCCACCTTCGTGCGCCCTCGGCAGGTCTATGTGGCCTACCTTGCTACGCTCGAAGAAGGAGCGTCCCTTGCCGCGGTTCGGAAGGTGGAGGTTCAGCAGCGTATCGTTGTGGCCGTCGAAAACGAGAGGGAGGTCCAGCGTCTCCAACTAGAATCCGGGTTCCCAGATGGGCTTGAGATCGAGGACGAAGCCGGGCAGTATGGGATCCCCGGACATCCTCTCGGGCTTATCCAGAACCCTGGTCTGCTCATC
>JBPCLT010000095.1:0-3135 GCA_051003015.1 Rubrobacteraceae bacterium
TTCCTTTAGCCACCGCCTCGCGCACGGCGGGGACGACCTCGCGGGCGAACGACCGGACCTGGCGCGTTTGTTCCTCCTGCCCTCCCGGCGGCCAGAAGACGAACGTGTCCATCCCGAGGTCCAGGACTAGGCGGGAGAGTTGTTCGACCCACCGCGAAACGGGGCCTTCGAGGATGCCGTCGCCGGCGGGACCGATGCTGCCGGACACGTTGAGGGCGCGGCGTATCTCAGACGGCTCGCGTCCGGCTCCGGCGGCCGCGGCGTCTACCCGTTTTTGCATCTCGCCCAGCCGTTCTAGGGTCAGGTGGCCGAGGGAGGGGAGCCAGCCGTCGGCGAGGCGGCCGGTGAGGTCCAGCATGCGCGGGCCGTAGGCCCCGAGCCAGATCCCGATTTCGTGCTTGGGAAGTGGTCCGGGACGCATCCCGCGTAAAGCGTAGAATTCGCCCTCGAAGCGCGCGGAACGCTCCTCGCTCCAGGCAAGACGCATGACCCGGATGGCCTCCTCGGTGGCCAGAACGGCGTCGCGGGGACTGCGGCGGGGACCGTCCATCGCCACGATCGCGTCCCAGAAAGCGCCGGCGCCGAGCCCGATCTCGACCCGGCCGCCGGAGATCACATCCAGGCTCGCGGCGGCTTTGGCGAGCATCGCCGGCGGACGCAGCGGAAGGTTCGCCACGTCGGGGAAAAAGCGGATTCGCTCCGTCCGGGGGACGAGCGTGGAGATCAAGGTCCACGTGTCCAGGAAGCGGCGCTGGTAGGGATGGTCCTGGATGCCTGCCAGATCCACGCCCATCCCGTCAGCCATCTGGATGATGCACGATATGTGATCCGTCGCGGCGGCCAGCGGCTCGACGCTGACGCCGAACTCCAGATGTCTGCCATAGTCGCCCATTTGCTTCTATACCACTACCGCTGCCAGGGCGTCCAGACCGTGGGATGGGCGGGCTACTTCCTGCCAGCTTGCTCCCGAGTCTCCGCTGTGGAGGATGCTTCCGTCTCCCAGACCGGCGTACAGGGCGCCCGATGTTTCGGGATCGGCCGCGAGAGCGTAGGGAAACTCGGCCAGGTTCTCCAGGACCGGCTCCCACCGGCCGTTACCGATCCGGCGGTAGATCGCCGCGTCCGAGAAACCGGAGCCGTGGGCCCGTCCTGGACCAGAAGCCGCGGAGACGTAGACCAGGTCTGGGTCGTCGAGGTCCACCGCCAAACCCCAGACGTAGCGTAGCGTGAGGCCCGAGTCGGCCGCGGCCCAGTTCTCCGCGGAGTCCCGGCTTTCGGCGAAGCCGCCCCCTCCGGCCTCGTAGAAGGTCTCCGGAGAGGCGGGATGGGCGGACAGGGAATGGCAGTCGGCTTGGGCTCCGGGCCGCTGATCCTCCCATGACTCGCCGCCATCGCGGCTGCGTAATACCCCGCCGAGCTCTATGCCGGCCACGATGAGTTTCGGGTCTTGATGAGACAGAGCGAGCGCGCGTACGTGCGAGGTCCAGGGCCGGGGAGGGAAACTCCAGGTGGGGGCCGAGGGCAGATCCTTCATGCCCTCCAGCTCCCGCCAGGAAGCGCCGCCGTCCCGGCTCACGAACAGGCTACTCGGCTCCGTCCCGGCATAGACGGCCCCATCCGCCGGTGAGACCGCGATTGCGGTGATTCTGGGATGAGCTATTCCTGAAATCCGGTCCCAACTCCGCCCGCTGTCGAGGCTCTTGAAGAGCCCCTCACCCGACGTCCCAACGTAGACGGTATCGGCGTCTTCGGGGTCCACGCACAGGCACCGGGCGCCCCTTTCTTCGAGTGCACGGTTCACCCGGCCGTTCTCCATAACCTCGACGGCGGCTGGACTCGCCGCATACAGACGAATCATCTCAGGACCTCCTTACCAGTCTCGTTGGGCCGGAATCTCGTTCCATGCTCGACATGTCGCCATCCATCACTCCTCCCATTTGGGTACGCTCTTCTTCGCCGCGCCCGGCAGGCCGAACGAGGCGAGAAGCGCGATCACGATGGCAAAGGTCAGCAGTAGAAAGGCGTCGGAGAAAGACGCCGCGTCAAGCGAGTACAGGGGGTTCAACGCTCCGGCTCCCGATTGGTCTCTGAGGGCCAGGAACGTCGCTCCGATGGCCGGGCCGAACCCGCCGCCGAGGAAGAAAAGCATCTGGTAGATGCCGAGGCCGACCCCGCTCTCCGATGGCGGGAGGGCGTTGGCCGCCGCGTTGGCGTTGGGGGAGCTGATCGCGGCGAACCCGAACCCCTGGCCTACGAGGCCGATGGCGATGAGCGCCGGGGAGGCTCCGGCCGCCACCGACGAGATGAAGAAAGTCGAGATCAAGATAACGACCAGGCCCGTCCGAACTAGCAGGCGCGGCCCGAACCTGTCAGAGAGCCGGCCCGCGAACGGAGAAAGCACTGCCACGACCGCGGCTCCCGGCGCGAGGACGAGCCCGATGCCGGCGGCGGAGAGGTCGTTCACCTCGGAAAGCATGAGCGGGGCCAGTATGAGGCTCCCGAGGTTGGTGAACATGAAGAAGAACCCGACGCCAGCGGTCGCCAGAAAGGCCCGGTTGCGGAACAGCCGCGGCGAGACGAACGGCTCGGCCACGCTCCTGATGCGCCATACGAAGAAGGTGATCGCCGCGAGGGCCAGGACGAAGCTGCCCCAGGACAAGGGGGAGCCGAAGCCCACCGCCTGTCCCTCGGTGACGCCGAAGAGCGCGAGACCGGCGGCGAGCGCCAGGGCCAGGCCGCCAGGCACGTCGAAGTGCTGGATCGCCTCCCACAGTCCTGAAGGGGCGCCATCTATCTCCGGGGCGCCGGGGAGGACGCGCAGTGCGCCCGGCACCAGGGCGAGCGACAGGACGAGGGTGAGGTAGAAGAGCGCGTGCCAGCCTGTCAGGCCGGCGATGGCGCCGCCGGCGACCGGTCCTACCGCCGCCCCGATTCCGACGCTCGAGGAGAGCAATCCCAGCGCGGTGCCGCGCTCACCAGGTGGCATGGCCTTCGCCACCGCGGCGAAACCCAGGGCCGGTATCGCCGAAGCGCCCGCCGCTTGCACGAGGCGTCCCGCGACGAGCGCCGGCAGGGTGGGGGCGAGCGCGCACGCCAGCGAGCCGGCGGCGAGCACCACCAGTCCCGTCGAGAAAA
>JBPCLT010000096.1:0-7290 GCA_051003015.1 Rubrobacteraceae bacterium
AGGCCGGCGATGTCCTCATCCGAGATGGCCTTCATCCACCCAAGCAGGGCGACGCTCGCGGCCATCCGCTTGATGTCCCAGGTGAAGTGGCCGAGGTACGCCTCGTCGAAGTCGTTCACGTCGAAGACGAATACCCCGTCGCCGGCCATGTAGGTGCCGAAGTTCTCGGCGTGCAGATCGCCCTGGATCCAGACCCGGCTCGTGCGCTCGTCAGCCCAGCGGTCCTCCTCTCCCTCCATGTCCGCGTAGAACAGCGGCGCGCTGCCCCGATAGAAGGCAAATGGGCCAGCGGCCATCTTCCGGAACTTGCTCCGGAAAGCGTCGGGGTCCGCGTCCATGAGTTCGGAGAACGCATCCACCAGCACCTCCACGATCTTCGTCTGACGCTCGTCGGGGGATCCACGCTTCTGCATCCGGTCCACAATTCCGGCCACAAGGGCTCCTCTCATAGTTGGTCATAGTTGATTCTCCCATGTTGCACCATGCGAAATTCTCCGGCTACGCCTCGCGCCGTAATTGATGAGGACGACTCCACGAAAGGGGTGGAATCGTTTGTCGGGGCCTTCACGGTCTTTCAGGCGGCGTGGTTCACGACCCCGTGCTACGGCCGATCACGGCGTAGAGCGGATCGCTGAACATGCGGCGGGGGCTGCGGTCGAGGCGGTGGATGCCATTCCAGTTGCCTGCTTTCCGAAGGTACTCCTCCACCAGCCGCATGTGACCTTCATCGTCCAGTTGATGCCAGGCGGCTATCGCCTTGTCGGCGAAGCAACGGTTTGAGAACGTGATCACGACCGGAGCGTCAGCCTTCAATACTCGCCCGACCTCTCGCAGGACCTCGACGGGGCGCGTCAGGTAGTCCACGGAGACGCAGATCCCGCCCCCGTCGAATTCATTGTCCGCAAAGGGCAGCGCGGGGTTCCGGTTCAGGTCCTGGACGGCGTGGCCGTCGAGCCTGGGGTTTCTGTTCAACTCTTCTTCGTTCATGCCGAGGCCGACGACGCGCCGGTATCGGACCTCTTCGGGCAGGTGGGAGATCCAACTGCTCATCAGGTCGAGGATGTCGCCGTCTTCTGGGAAGTGCTCCCGGTAGAGCTGAGTCACGGCGGCTATGGCGCGGTCGTCTATGTGGGTGACGAACCGGGGCGAACGGTAGAACTCCTCGTCCGGCGACTCGTCCTGGCGCCGGAAGGCGTCCTCCGGCAACCTGGATTCGTGTTCTCGTTCAGACATCGAAGCTAAACCTACTCTGGGATCGTGGATTTTCCGTGATTTCGCGTACCCGGTGTCGCCCGTGTTGTAACCTGCACTGATGGAGTCAGAGGCTACGGGCAGGCATTTCACGGTCGCGGTATTCGTCGTATCGGAGGATAAAGTGCTCCTGCATTGGCACCGCAAGCTCGGGATGTGGCTCCCTCCGGGCGGTCACATCGAGCGGGACGAGTTGCCCGATGACGCCGCTTTGCGCGAGGTCATGGAAGAGACGGGCGTCCGGGTCGAGCTGGTGGGGGAGAAGCGGGACGATATCCCGGACCCGGCGCAGCTCCATCGTCCGGCGGGGGTGCAACTGGAGGACATCGGGCCGGGGCACCAGCACATAGATTTGATCTACTTCGCCCGTCCCGCCGGCTCCACGGATATCCGGGACGAGTTCTCCGAAGATAAAGTCGGCTGGCATGGTCCCGAGGATTGGGGCGCCATGCACGTCAACGCCGAGGTCCGCGGCTGGTGCGAGCGGGCGCTCCGGGAGATGGACTACGCCTGAACGGTTCGACGCGCCCTGGGGACGCATATGAGGCGGCGCGAACCTGGCATTGGACATATATCGCGCCGGCACTCAGAATGGTGGGCCGGGGGACGTAGAGTTCCGGGGACGGTTCGTCCTGGGGAAAGAGGTGGAGGGATGTCCGCGGGCACGGTGGGTGAGGGTGGTTCCGCGACGCGGTGGGTCGTGGTGTTGTGTTGGGTGGCGGTGGCGCTGGATGGCTTTGATCTCGTGGTGCTCGGGGCTGTGACGCCCGCGCTTCTGGAGTACCAGGCTTGTGGGTTGACGGCTCCGCAGATTGGTGTCATCACCTCGTATGGGCTCGTCGGAATGATGATTGGGGCTCTCGGTATTGGGACGCTGGCCGATGTGATCGGACGCAAAGCGTGCATCCTCATAAGCGTCGTCAGCTTCTCTGTGTTCACGGCGGCACTGGCCTTCGCGCCCTCGCCCGAGGTCTTCGGGCTCTTCCGTTTCCTCGCGGGGCTGGGACTGGGAGGTTTGATCCCCACCGCCGCCACGATGGTATCGGAGTTCGCACGCATGAGGCGCGGCAGCTCCTCCATAACGTTCATGATGACCGGCTACCACGTCGGCGGCGTGCTCACAGCGCTGCTCGCCATCCCCATTCTGCCCGCCCTCGGATGGCGGGCGATGTTCGTGATCGGTGCCCTGCCAGCCCTCGTGCTGGCGCCGCTGATGCTCAAGAACCTGCCCGAATCCCCGAGCTTCCTCATCGCGCGCGGCCGGAGGGACGAGGCCGAGGAGCTTGCCGCCCGGTATGATATCTCGCTCGAACCCGAGGAAATCCATGAAGTGCAGGCCGAGGAGCGAGTCTCCGAGGGCGGCAGGTTCGGGGCGGTCAAGACCCTGTTCTCTGGTGGATACGTGCTGGCGACGCTCGCTTTCTGGGTCGCTTCGTTCATGGGGTTGTTGCTCGTCTACGGGCTCAACCAGTGGCTGCCCACGATCATGCGCGACGCCGGCTACGCCCTGGGCGCCGCCCTCGCCTTCCTGCTGGTGCTCAATGTGGGGGCCGTGATCGGGCTCCTCATAGCCGGCCCAGTCGCAGACCGGTATGGCTCGAAGGTCGCCTGCGCCGGCTGGTTCGCGCTCGCGGCGGTGTTTCTGTTTCTCCTGAGTGTCCAGTTGCCGCTGCCCTTGACATACATCGCCGTCCTCGTCACGGGCGTCTTCGTGTTCAGCGCGCAGGTCCTGCTCTATGCCTACGTGAGCAAGCACTACCCCACGAGCGGGCGCGGCACCGCCCTGGGGTGGGCCGCCGGTATCGGCAGGATCGGGGCGATCTGCGGTCCCCTGCTCGGCGGAATGCTCCTCGGCGCCGGACTCGCCGTGCCGTGGGGCTTCTACGCCTTCGCGCTCGTCGGGTTGCTCGGGTCCATCTTCATCGCCCTCGTGCCCCGCTCACCCGCCGAAGCCGTCAGGGAGACGCCGGCGTCCCCCGAACCGGCGGCGCGGTAGCGTGATCCCGCACGAGGGGGAAAGGGGCTTATGTACACGCAGGTAGGCATCGTGGGCGGGGGACCGGCAGGGCTCCTGCTCTCGCACCTGCTTTATCTGCGAGGGATCGAGTCGGTCGTCCTGGAACTCCGGAGCCGCGAGGAACTGGAGTCGGAGATTCGGGCTGGCGTGTTGGAGCAGGGGACCGTGGACCTGCTGAACGCGGCGGGCGCCGGGGACCGGATGCGGAAGGAGGGAGCGGTCCACCATGGCGTGAACCTCCAGTTCGGCGGACGCCGGGAGCGCATAGACTTCGACGATCTCACGGGGGGCGCGATCACGGTCTACGGCCAGCACGAAGTCGTGAAGGATCTCATCCAGGCGCGTCTCGACGCCGGAGGCCATATCCTCTTCGAGACGGCGGCCACCGGCCTGCACAACCTCGATTCTGATGAGCCGAAGGTGCGCTTCCGCAGGGGCGCAAAGCTCGAAGGCGGGACTATACGCTTCGGCGACGACGCGGAGGAAGAAGAGCTGGTCTGCGGCCACATCGCCGGCTGCGACGGCTTCTTCGGGGTCAGCCGGCCGGCCATCCCTGAGAAGGTCCGGAGAGAGTACACGCGGACGTATCCGTTCGGGTGGTTCGGCATCCTCGTGGAAGGGCCGCCCTCCACGGAGGAGTTGATCTACAACCTCCACGAACGCGGCTTTGCCCTCGTCAGCACGCGGAGCCCGGAGATCCAACGCCTCTATTTCCAGTGCGATCCCGAAGACGAGGTAACCAACTGGCCGGACGTGCGGATCTGGTCCGAGATGCACGCCCGCCTCGACACGGATGATGGATGGACCGTCAACGAAGGCAATATCATCCAGAAGAGCGTCGTCCAGATGCGCAGCTTCGTCACCGAGCCGATGCAGCACGGCCGCCTCTTCCTCGCCGGAGACGCCGCCCACATCGTCCCGCCGACCGGCGCCAAGGGCATGAACCTTGCCGTCACCGACGTCCGCGTCCTCTCGCAGGGGCTGGCGAGTTTCTACGCCTCCGGCGACGAGGACCTGCTGGACCGGTACTCCGATATCTGCCTTCGCAGGGTGTGGAAGGCGAGCCGCTTCTCGTGGTGGATGACCTCGATGCTGCACCGCTTCGAGGAAGACAACGCCTTTCAGCACCGCGTTCAAGTCGCCGAACTCGACTACGTGACCTCCTCCCGGGCCGCCGCCGCGACCCTGGCGGAGAACTACGTCGGATTGCCGATAGATCCAGCCTTCCTCATCCCCGGTGAAAGCGGAACCAGAGATCAGGACCGGAGGAGACCATGAGCCAGGCCGGCGAGCAGAACTACGACTATCCGGTGGACGAGGCTTTCGACCCGCTCGACCCGGATTACCTGGCGGACCCTTACCAGTACTACGCGAGGTTCCGCAAGGAAACCCCGGTCTTCTACGCCCCGAAGATAGACTTCTGGGTCGTCAGCCGCTACGAGGACATTCAGAGGATCGTCAAAGACCCGGAGACCTTCTCCAACGCCAGGGTGCAGGAGCCGCTCTACCCGATCACGCCCGAAGCTCTGGAGAAGCTGAAAGCTGATGTGCGCGTGACGCCAACCACCTCCACCGCCGACCCGCCGCTGCACCAGCGCACGCGCAAGCACGCCGCGAGGGCGTTCTCCGCGAAGCGCGTCGCCGGGCTCGAAGGGCGCATCCGGGAGGTTGCGAACCGCCTGATAGACCAAATGCTCTCCGGCGGACGCGCCGACCTGGTGGACCGCTTCGCCTTTCCCCTGCCGGCGTACGTGGTCTTCGGCCTCATCGGCTACCCCGAGGAGGACGCCAAGATGCTGAAGGGCTGGTGCTCGGATCGCCTCAAGCTCACCTGGGGACGACCACTCCCCGAGGAGCAACTACAGACCGTCGAGAAGATGTCCTCCTTCTTCGACTACATAGAGACCTTCGTCCACGGAAGGGCCGAAGACCTGCGTGACGACTACACGAGCGACCTGTTGAGGATAAGGGCCGAGGACGAGGACAACCTGAGCCTCGAAGAGGTAGTGAGCATAGACTACAGTCTCTCCTTCGCCGGCCACGAGACGACGACGAACCTGATCCTCAACGGCCTCCGCCAGCTACTCTCCCGTCCCGGACTGTGGGAAGAGTTGCGCGAAGATCCTTCCCTGATCGAAAACGCCGTCGAGGAGACCTTGAGGCACGACACCTCCGTCGTCTCATGGCGCCGCTCTACGACCCGGCCCGTGCAGATAGCCGGCGTCGAGGTCCCGGAGAACGCCAGGCTCATGCTGCTCCTTGCCTCGGCCAACCGCGACGAGAGCATCTTCGACGACCCGGACGAGTTCGACATCCACCGCGAGAACGCGAACAAGCATTTGGCGTTCAGCCACGGCATCCACTTCTGCCTCGGCGTGCCGCTCGCCCGGCTGGAGGCAAAGATCACCTTCGAGCTGCTGACGCAACGACTCCCCGGCCTCAATCTCTCGCCGCCGGACCAGTCCTTCGACTTCGACCCGAACATGTCGTTCCGGGGGCCGAAGGAACTGTGGGCGGAATGGACGCCGACCGGGACGAAGGCCGGCGTATCGTGAGCCCGCCATTGGCTAACGGAGGCCGCAAGACCGCAAAGTTAATGAGTCTGCGCGAGGCGGTCGCGGAGTTCGTCGGGGATGGGGATTCGGTTGCGCTCGAAGGCTTCACGCATCTCATACCGAGCGCCGCCGGGCACGAGATCATCCGTCAGGAGAAGAAGGACCTCACGCTCATAAGGATGACGCCGGATTTGATCTACGACGCCATGATCGGGATGGGATGTGCCCGCAAGCTCATCTTCTCCTGGGGCGGCAACCCCGGGGTCGGCTCACTCCACCGCTTCCGCGAAGCCATCGAAAACGGCTGCCCCCATCCGCTGGAGATCGAAGAGCACTCTCACGCCGGCATGGCGAACCGCTACGTCGCCGGAGCGTCGAACCTGCCGTTCGCGGTCCTGCGTGGCTACGTCGGCACCGACCTCCCGAAGGTCACAAGTACCATCAAGCCCATAACCTGCCCGTTCACCGGCGAGGAGCTCATGGCCGTTCCCGCTCTCAACCCGGACGTGACGATAATCCACGCTCAGCAGGCCGACCGGCGGGGCAACGTGGCGCTGTGGGGCATCACCGGCATCCAGAAGGAGGCTGCTCTTTCGGCGAAGAAGGTCATCGTCACGGTCGAGGAAGTCGTCCAGGAGTTCGAGGCGCGGCCGTTTGGGATAGTGCTCCCGTCCGTGGCCGTGGACGCTATATCCGTCGAACCGCGTGGGGCTTTTCCCTCCTATGCGGACGGCTATTATGAACGGGACAATGCTTTCTATGAGGCGTGGGACCCCATCAGCCGCGACCGGGATAAGTTCCGCGGGTGGATGGAGCGCCACGTGCTCGGGGTAGACTCGTTCGCCGATCACCTGCGGAGCATAAACATAGAGGAGGCGGTGCGTTGACCGGGACGGTCCAGAAGGATTCGTACACCACCGGCGAGATGATGACCGTGGCCGCCTCGAGGGAGCTGCGCGACGGGGCGGTCTGCTTCGTCGGCATCGGCCTGCCGAGCGAGGCGGCGAACCTGGCGCGGGCCACCCACGCCCCTGACTGTTTCCTGGTCTACGAGTCGGGCACCCTCGGCGCGAAGCCTGACGTGCTGCCCCTCTCCATCGGCGACGGCGTGCTGGCGGAGCACGCGGACTCCGTCGTGTCGGTGCCGGAAGTCTTCAACTACTGGTTGCAGGCGGGCCGCGTGGACGTGGGCTTCCTGGGCGCGGCCCAGATAGACCGCTTCGGCAACATAAACACCACTGTCGTTGGCTCCTACGAAGGTCCGAAGGTGCGTCTCCCCGGAGCGGGGGGAGCGCCGGAGATTGCCGCTTCGGCAAAGGAGGTCATCGTGATGCTCCGCCACACGCCCCGCGCCTTCGTCGAGGAGCTGGCCTTCGTGACCTCGGTCGGCTACCGTCACGGCGGCGGCTCGCGGCGGGAGCTTGGCTACTCCGGCGGCGGTCCCACGGTCATCATCACCGACCTGGG
>JBPCLT010000097.1:0-13702 GCA_051003015.1 Rubrobacteraceae bacterium
GATCCGTCCTCGCGTGCTCCCAGCCGTCGTTGGAGACCACGGGACGGGTGGAATCGAGCGAGCGCGTGAGGTGGTAGAGGGCGAGGAGGTGCTCGCGCTGCGCCGGGTCAGTGGCGAGATCGGGGACGCCCCAGCTCTCGTTGATCGGCACCCACGCTACGACGCACGGGTGATTGTAGTCGCGCCGGACGGCCTCCTGCCACTCCGAGGTAATGCGCCGGACGTAATCCGGAGAATACTGGTAGGCGTTCGCCATCTCGCCCCAGACCAGGAAGCCGAGCCGGTCGGCCCAGTACAGCCAGCGCGGGTCCTCGACCTTCTGGTGCTTGCGCGCTCCGTTAAAGCCCATCTCCTTAGCAAGCTCGATGTCCCGCTTCAGGTCGTCGTCCGCGGGCGCAGTCAATACGCCGCCGGGCCAGTAGCCCTGGTCGAGGACGAGGCGCTGGTAGTACGGACGGCGGTTCAGGAATACCTTGCCATCCTTCGTCTCCACTTTCCGCATCCCGAAGTAGCTCTCCACGGAGTCCAGGACCGTGCCATCGGCGCCGAGAAGCTCCAGCTTCAAGTCATAGAGGTTCGGATGGTCGGGGCTCCAGAGGGCGAGGCCGGTCCATTCGCCGATGTGCGGGGTGTTGGGCGCTTCGCCATGACGCGCGAGGGGCAGACGCCGCTTTATCACTGGTGATAGCGCGCTGAGCCGGTCCTCGAGCACCGGCTCTCCATCCAGCTCCACGGTCACCCGCAGCGTCATCCCCGGCTCGAAACCTTCGATGTGGACTTCCGTCTCGACGCTTGCGGAGTCCACGTCCGGGGCGAGGCGCAGGGAGCCCAGCCTCCGGAGGTTCACGGGCTCCAGCCACACCGTCTGCCAGATGCCGGTGGTGCGGGTGTAGAAGATGCCCTCGGACTCCTCCTTCCAGTACTGCTTGCCGCGTGGGACCGTGGTGTCCCGCGAAGGGTCTTCCGCCCGGACCACGAGCGCGTTGTCCCCCTCTTGCAAGGCGTGCGTCACGTCGGCGGAGAACGGGGTGTGTCCGCCCTCGTGCTCCGCGACCTGGACGCCGTTCACCCACGCCGCCGCCCGGTAGTCCACGGCCCCGAAGTGGAGCAGCAGGCGCTCGTCCCCCGACAGCTCGTGCTCGAACGTCCTCGCGTACCAGACCACGTCGTGAAAGGCCGTCTCCCCGATGCCGGAGAGTTCGGACTGGTAGCAGAACGGAACGGTTATCCGCCGGTCGAACGGCGGTCCATGCCCGCCCGGGTATTCCGCCGGTACGTTCTGCCAGCCCGCCGCGAGTCCTTCATCCGCGTCATCGAAGGCGAAGGACCAATCGCCGTTGAGGTTGATCCATCGTTCGCGGCGGAGTTGGGGGCGAGGATACTTGGGGCGCGGAAGATTTTCGCTCATCCAGGCTCCTTCTCGTGATGCAACAGGCGGGCAATGTCTTCGGAGAAGATGGCTTCGGAATCGTCCTGGGGCGCGTAGCCGATAACCTTCCGCGCGTTGGTGATGCTCCAGAACTTGCGGGCGTTGTCCGAGACGCCGTAGAAGATGTGGAACGGGACGCCGTGCTCGTCCTCGATGTCCGGCGTCTCCACGGACTTGCGGAATAGCTGTTGCATGTCGCGTTCGCTGATGTATCCGGCCAACTCGCGGACGTAGCGTTCGGGCGGCTCGCCTGCGAAGTCCTCTGCGTTTATCTGGCGCGGTACGACTATCCGGATTTGGACTACCTCCAGCTTGCGTCCCAATGTCCCGCAGGCATAGAGGAACCCGAGCGGCTCCCAGGCGGCCTTCGCCCATCCGTAGAAGGAGTCCGGTCTGGGGTAGTCCTCGGGGCTCACGCGGTCCTTGAGATCGGCGTAGTATGGCTGCTCGTACCACTTCGCCGCCTGGTTGGTGCTGGCCGCGACGACCCGGCTTACCCCGTGCTCCATCGAGAGACGGTAGACGCGGTGCGTCATGTCCAGGTTGCGCCGCTCGCCCTCGTAGAGTGATGCGAGGCCGTCTCCCTCCGGCTTGAGGTGGCCGCAATGGACCACGGCTTCCGCCCACTCGAAGAGTGGAGCCAGCTTCGCGTCGTCATCCGAGAGCAGGTCCGCGATCTCGACTCCTTCGACATGGTCTCCAGATCCGTCCTCCTCGCGGATGTCGAGAAGCCGGAGGTCGTAGTGTTCGCGGAAGGCTGGCAGCAACTGGCCGGCTATGTATCCGGTCGCGCCCGTCAGGAGGACTTTCGGTTTTGCTTCAGCCATGCGGTCCTCTTACCACTGGTGGTGGACTTCGGGGCGGATGACGGCATCGTAGACTTCGCGGGCACGGGCCATCGTCTCGCCGGAGAGAGGAGGTATTTCGGCGGCGGCTATGTTGTCTTCGGCCTGGTCCGGGCGTTTGGCGCCTGGGATGGCGCAGGAGACGGCTGGGTGCGTGAGGATCCAAGACAAGGCGAATTGCGCCAGCGTATAGCCTTCGGGGATGAGTTTCTTCAACTCCTCGGCGGCTTCGAGGCCCCTCTCGAAAGGGACGCCGGAGAAGGTCTCGCCCTTATCAAAAGCGGCGCCCTCGCGGTTGAAGTTGCGGTGGTCGTTATCCGGGAACTCTCTACCTGGGCCCATCTTGCCTGAGAGGAGGCCGCTGGCTAGCGGGACGCGGGCGAGTATGCCTATGTTCCTCTCCTCGGCCAGCGGGAAGAAATCGTCGGCTGGTTTCTGGCGGAAGAGGTTGAAGATGATCTGGACGGTCTCGACGCCAGGATACTCCAGCGCCATCCGCGCCTCCTCGACCTTCTCCACGCTGACGCCGTAGTGCTTCACCTTCCCATCCCGAACGAGCCGGTCAAGCGCCTCGAAGGTCTCGTCCTGACGATACGCCTCCGTCGGCGGGCAATGCAGTTGCAGGAGATCCAGAGCCTCGACCCCCAGGTTCTGCAAACTCCGCTCCACGAAGGCGGAGATGTTCTCGTGGTTGTATCCCTCCGCCGTATGCGGATCGAGGCGCCGGCCCGCTTTGGTGGCGACGAATAGCTCGTCGTTGGGACGGTCTTTAAGCAGACGCCCGATCAGCCGCTCGCTGCGGCCATCGCCGTACACATCCGCCGTGTCCAGGAAATTCACGCCGAGGTCCACGGCGCGGTTCAGGGTGGCGTGGGAGTCCTCGTCCGGCACGTCGCCCCACTCGCTCCCGAAGGCCCAGGTGCCGAGGCTTATCTCCGAGACCCGCATGCCCGTCTCTCCCAGGTTCCGATAGTTCACTATCCGTTCCTCTCTAGTCTTCGAGGCCGTTGCGCTCGATGACCTCTTTGTACCAGCGGGCGCTCGCCTTCGGGATGCGCCGCTGCGTCGGGTGGTCCACGTACACGATCCCGAACCGCTTGGAGTACCCCTCGGCCCACTCGAAGTTGTCCAACAGCGACCACACCATGTACCCGCGCAGGTCCACGCCCCGCTCCATCGCCGCCTGCGCAGCCCGAAAGTGGGCGTCGAGGTAGGAGATGCGCTCCTCGTCGTTCACGTTGCCTTCGGGGTCAACGTAGTCGTGGACGGCGCGTCCGTTCTCGGTGACGTAGATGGGTACGTCCGTGTACTCGTCCTTGAGCCGGACCAGCATCTCTTCCAACCCATCCGGCTCGACGGGCCAGCCCATCGCGGTCTTCTCCGCCAGATGCGGGATGATGGGCCTGGCCGCGAGGTCGGAGAACGGCGTCTTCGAGAGGACTTCATCCGGCGCGTCGCGGACGTGGTGGCGGAAGTAGTAGTTGACGCCGAGGAAGTCCACGGGACGGGAGATGACCTCCATGTCTCCATCCCGCGCGGGCGGTTCCACGCCGCGCTCGCGGTAGTAGGAGATGATGTCCTCCGGGTACACGCCGCGGAACAATGGGTCCAGGTAGAGCCGGTTGGCCTGGCCGTCCACCCGGCGGGCGGCCTCCTCGTCGGGCTCGCGGTCGCGCGCCGGATGCGCGGGATGCAGGTTGAGGGTGACGCCGAGTTGATTGTCTCCACCGGCGGAACGAAGCCGTTTGAGGGCGAGGCCGTGACCGAGGAGGAGGTGATGGGCAGCGGCGAGCGCCTTGCCAGAGTCCTTGTGCCCCGGCGCGTGGACGCCGTAGGCGTGGCCCATCCAGGAGGCGACCCAGGGCTCGTTCAGCGTGATCCAATACGGTACTGAGTCCGAAAGGACCTCGTAAAGGATACCGGCGTACTCGGCATAGCGTTCGCTCGTCTCCCGATTTGTCCATCCGCCCCTGTCTTCGAGCGCCTGAGGCAGGTCCCAGTGATAGAGGGTGAGCATCGGCTCGATGGACCGCTCCCGCAACCCGTCCACCAGACGCCGGTAGAAATCCAGGCCCTTCTGGTTGGCCGGGCCACTTCCCTCCGGCTGGATGCGGGGCCACGCCACGGAGAAGCGGTATGCCTTCAGGCCGAGATCCGCCATGAGGTCGAGGTCTTCTTCGAGGCGGTGGTACTGGTCACAGGCGATGTCGCCGGTGTCGCCCCGGTAGACCTTGCCGGGGGTATGGGAGAACGTGTCCCAGATGGATGCGCCCCGTCCGTCCTCGTTCACAGCGCCTTCGACCTGGTACGACGCCGTCGCCGTGCCCCACAGAAAGTCTTCAGGAAATTGCATCGTCACGCCCCCCTCCCGGCTGATCCGTCACTCCAGTTTACACACCGCTGCCCCGAAATCCCGATGCGCAGCGAACCATCCACCGAGGATTTCATATTACTCGTGGATCACGCGGAACCTTTCGCACACGAGCGGCATGTCGAGGCTTGGTTTCTTGCCTATACCGGGCAGCGTGCGCGAGAAGAACCTCCAGTGCGCTTTCCGCCAGTACTCGAGCGAGCGGTCGCCCTCGCCTTCTTCGTGGGCGAAACGCTCGTCTACGTCATCGTACGGTCTCACCTCCACATCGGTCGTCTCGATGATGCACAGTGGTTGATCTTCGCCATCCAGGATGATGGTCTTCTGCCCCACCTGAGTAACAGGCTCTCCTTCGGCTTCGTACTCCCACAGCGCCGAACAGGTGGCGGTCTTCGTTCCGCTCACGACGAGGGCGCCGAGGAGATCCGCCATCTCGGGGCCGTCGCCGAACCGCTCCGCCACGTACTGCTCGCCGCGAACGGGTGATCCTTCCGGGAGCGTAGCCAGGTACGCCCGCCAGTACACTTCGACTTTATCTTCATCCATCGGCCATCTCCTCGAGGTTGCGCAGGCTGCGCCGGACGTCCTCCAAAGCATCGCGCGGGTGATCCTGCTCGACGACGTACCACTCCACCCCGGCGGCGCGGGCAGCGGCGAACAAACCGTCCCACGGCATCACGCCTTCTCCCACCGGAGCGTCCGACCTCTCTTCGTCCGGGGCCATGTCCTTGAGGTGGACGAGCGAGACGCGGTCTCCGAGCTCCCGCAGCAGGGTCTCGGGGTCGGCCCCGCCGTACTCGACCCAATAGAGATCCAACTCCAGGCGGACCAGTTCCGGGTCGGTCTCCCGGACAAGCCTGTCCCACATCGTCGTCTCCCCGAGGGGCGCGAACTCGAAGTCGTGGTTGTGATACGAGAACGTGACGCCCTCGGCGCGGCACAGCTCTCCCCAGCGGTTGAAGCTCCCGGCCAGGCGGGAGATGGATTCCGGGTCACGCCTGCGTTCAGGGGGGATGATCGGGACGATGGCGTGGGCGGAGCCCAATGCGCGCATGTCGGCGAGCACCGCATCGGGGTCCGTCTCCCAGGAGTCGAGCGGTACGTGTGCCCCTGAGACCCGCATCCCCAGGCCGTCGAGGTCCGGGCGAAGGTCTAACGGGTAGAAGCCGCCGTAGCCCGCGAACTCGACGGCGGTGTAGCCGATCTCCGCGAGCTTCCGCAGGGTGCCCGGCATGTCCCGCGCCGTGTGCTCCCGAACCGTGTAGAGCTGGAGTGAGATCCGGTCCCGTCTCACGTCGAGCCCCCGTAGATCTTCGCCGGCGGCTTCGCCGGCAAGGGCTTGGGGCGGTCGAAGGCGCTCGTCACCTCGACGTGCCGGCCGCTCACCGAGGAGTCCAGGAAGGCGTGGATGGCATCGAGCACGTGGAAGCCGAGCTCGCCGCTCGCGCGATGTCTCCTGCCGGAGCGCAGAGCCTGGGCCATGTCCGCGAGCCCGAGTCCTCGGCTGTTCCCAGTGTATGGATGGGTCAGCGGAACTTCGGTCCAGGCGTTCTCGTCGGACCTCCAGACGCGCACGGGTCCGCCGAAGGTGTTCGGGTCGGGCAGGCTCAGGGTGCCCTCCGTACCGTAGACGTCTATCCGGGAGTGCTCCTCGGACCACACGTCGAAGCTGGTGACGAGCGTCCCGACGGCGCCGCTCTCGAAGTCCATCACCCCAGCCACATGCGTCGGGGTGTTGACCGTGATCGGGGTCCCGGCCAGGGGCTGGCTCGTTATCGTACGTTCCGGGAACGTGGCGCGGGCCGAGCCGGTGACGCGACGGATCGGGCCTATAAGCGTGGCGAGCGCCGTGAGGTAGTAGGGGCCCATGTCGAACATCGGGCCAGCGCCCGGCTGGTAGAAGAAGTCGGGGTTCGGGTGCCAGTCCTCTGGTCCGTGGGTCATCATGACCGCCGTGAGGGCTACCGGCTCGCCGATCACACCCTCGTCCAGTACCTTGCGGCAGGTCTGCAAGCCGCCGCCGAGGAAGGTGTCAGGGGCGCAGCCGATGAGAAGCTCTTTCTCCTCCGCCACCTCCATCATCCTCAGACCGTCCTCCCGGTCGACCGCCAGCGGCTTCTCCGTGTAGACGTGCTTCCCGGCTTCGAGCGCCGCGAGCGAGACTCCGGCGTGGACCGCCGGTATAGTCAGGTTCAGGACGACCTCGACCTCCGGGTCGGCGAGCAACTCCTCCGGGCCGCAAGCCTTCGGCACGCCGTAAGTTCTCGCCTGCTCCTCCGCGCGTTCGACCAACAAGTCCGCGCAGGCGATCATCTCCAGGTCGTCGAAAACCGCGCCGTTTTGCAGGTAGATACCGCTGATCTTTCCGGCTCCCATCACCCCGATCTTGACCGGCGCGTCCCCATCCATGATGTCGCCTCCTTGTTTCCGGATATCAGTCGTCTTATCTGCTCGCCCAGAGCATGCCGCGTTCGACCAGTGTTCTCGCTTCCGGCACGTCGAAGTCTCTGGCTACGTGACCCAGCGAGGAATAGAAGACCCTTCCTTCACCCCACTTGCGTTTCCAGACGACCGGGATGACGTTACCCAAGATCCAGGGTGTGTGTTCACCGGAGAAGGTGGTGGTGGCGAGCACTTCGTTGGACGGGTCCACGTGCATATAGTACTGCTCGGAATGTATCTCGAAGTCTTCGAGGCCGGCGGTTATGGGGTCGTCGTGATCGATGATATTTACAGTGTAGTCAATGATGTCGCCGGGGTGGGCGACCCATTGCCCTCCGACCATGAACTGGTAGTTGATGCTCCCCCGGAAGCAGTCGGCCATGCCGCCGTGCCAGCCCGCCAGACCGGCCCCGCTCTCCACCGCGCCGATCAAACCCCGTTCCTGGTCGGTGGTAATAGTCCCCATAGTCCAGACCGGGACGATGAGGTCCAGGGCGCGCATCTTCTCCTCGTCCAGGTAGGAGTCGAGGGTCGTGGAGATCTCGGCCTCGTAGCCGTTCTCTCGCAGGAAGGACGCGAAGATGGCGGCGCACTTCTCGGGCTCGTGTCCCTCCCAGCCGCCGCAGACGAACAGCGCGGACTTCATACGGCCTCCTCCGTAGCCACGTCCCGCAGGGAGACTTCCCGGTTTTGCAGGGCGGAGGCGTAGCAGGCGTCTATGATCCGGGCGCGGCGCAGGCCGTCCTCGCCGTCGTGGCCCTTCCAGTCTCCGCCGCGGATGGTCTCGACGAAACGCCGCACGACGCCCAGGTGTCCTTCGCGCGGTCTTATCTCCGGCGCGACGACGGCCGGGACGCCCACCACGTCCGTGTAGATGCGCACGGTATCGCTGGTCTCGTAATTCTTGACCTTCATCTCAGCCCCCCCTTCGGCGCCGTAGAGCGTGACGCCGAAGTCGTCGCCGGACTCGCGGTGGGCGGCCCACCCGGCCTCCAGGTTCAGCGTCGCGCCGCCGGAGAGCCGGATGAATGCGATAGCCAGATCCTCGACCTCGTAGGCGTCGCCGACTATGGTCTTGGTATCGTCGTCATCCGAGCCGCGGCTGCCGCGTCCCTGGGGGCCAAGCTCGGCGTAGGTGGCGCAGCTCACGCTCTCGACTTCCGGCTCGCCCATCAGGTAGAGGGCCATGTCGATCATATGTACCCCCAGGTCTATGAGCGGGCCGCCGCCGGCCATCTCCTTGCTGGTGAACCAGCTCCCCATGCCGGGGATGCCGTTGCGGCGCATCCAGGCCGCCTTGGCGTGGTAGACCCTGCCCAGGTTCCCCGCCTCGACGTGGCGCTTGAGTACCTGCACGTCCCCGCGCTCGCGCTGGGTGAAGGCGATCTGTAGCACGCGCCCGGCCTTCCTTGCGGCGTCCACGATCCCCCGCGCCTCCGCCCCCGTCCGGGCGAGCGGCTTCTCGCAGAGGACGTGCCTGCCTCCCTCAAGGGCGGCGATGGAGATCGTGGCGTGCAGGTGGTTCGGTGCGGCGACGCTCACGACGTCCAGGTCGTCGCGGGCCACGAGATCCTCCCACCTCTCATGCAGCCCGGAGACGCCGTAGCGTCCCCCAAGCTCGCGAAGCCTCTCTCCCTCCAATCCGGCGAGCGCCACGACCTCGACGTTCGGCATCCTGAGGTAGTTCTTGAGATGCTGCTCCCCGGCCCATCCGAGGCCAACGACACCAGCACGCAACGGCTCGAAATACTTTCTCTCAGCTTGCAAACTTATCCCTTTCTAGTGCGGCCCTACTCCAGAGGTTCCGCGTTGCCGTATGCGGGCGGCGCGCCCGGCGTCGGGGCGGCCCAGCGGACGGCGTTGTCTATGACGCGCAGCACATCAGGGTTGTGGTACGAGGGATTCTCCTCGTGGCCGGGACGGAAGTAGAAGACCCTGCCCCGCCCCCTCCGGTAGCAGAGGCCGCTACGGAAGACCTCTCCCCCGCCGAACCAGCTCACGAACACCAACTCGTCGGGCTCAGGCACGTCGAAGGGCTCGCCGTACATCTCCTCTTCCAGTTCGATGTACTCGCCCATACCCTCCGCTATGGGATGTCCCGGCGCCACCACCCAGAGCCGCTCCTTATCATTGTGGCGCCACTTGAGGTCGCAGGACGTGCCCATGAGCTTCTTGAATATTTTCGAGAAGTGCCCGGAGTGGAGCATGATCAGGCCCATGCCGCCGAGCACCCGTTCGTGTACCCGCTCGACGATCCCATCCGCCACCTCCTCGTGAGCGATGTGGCCCCACCAGAGGAGCACGTCCGTCGAGTCCAGGACCTCTTGGGCGAGGCCGTTATCCGGCTCTTCGAGGGTAGCAGTCCGGACTTCCAATCCCCTGTCTTCCAGGGCCGAGGAGAGTGCGCCGTGGATGCCTTCGGGGTAGACTTTCGCCACCTCCTCTTCGGCTCTCTCGTGCCGGTACTCGTTCCAAACCGTGACGCGCGGCGTGTCAACCAAACCTAAACCCCCCGTTCCCGGGCCGTGCCCAGCCGCCTGTTCCGGCACTTCGCTCGAAGGCCGGCGCGGGGCTCTTGCCGGTCTTTATGCCGTCCATCAGGTCCTTCATGGCGTGGATGAAGGCGTGCTTCGTAGCCGATGATGTGACCCGGCGGTCACCATGCCCGCTGTCCTCGGCTATGAGCGTTACAGATCCGGCCAACATACAACCTCCCGTCGCTTGCTATTCTCGTCCGGCGGCGGCCAGCAGTTCCGCAACGTCCACCGTCACGCCGCTCTCGATTGACCGTGCGCAGCCTAGCACGGCGGCCAGGCTCTTTGGGCAAGACCTCTTCCAGCAACTCGTAGCTCCGCCCGCGCTCTTCGGAGCAGATCATGATAGTCCCCTGCGCGAAGCGAGAGACCGGTCTTTCGACACCCCGCACCAGGCCATGCCGCACGCTAGAGGGCGCCTTCTTGCTCGTCCGGGTAACCGAGGCCCCACTGCCGCCGCAACTCGTCCATTGCGCGGGAGATCTCCAGGGTCTCCTCCAGCGGCATCACGTCACTCTGGAGCGCGCCCGAACGCAGACAGCACATGACTTCCAGGGCCTCGTGGGCGAAACCGTTGCCGGTGTACGGAGCTTCGATGGTCTCGTCGTCCTCGCCGGGCCGGGAGATCGTCAGCGTGCGCGGTCTCCACCACGGCGAGTGTATCTTTATCCGGCCATCGGTCCCGGCTATCAGGGCCTCCTGCGGGGTCTCGGTTCGGGTCGCGGCAGAGAAGACGGACAGCCGGCCTCCTCCGTGATCGAGGACGGCGGCCGACTGCTCGTCCACGCCGGTCTCACCGAGGTGCGCCAGGCCCGTCAGCGTGGAGGGCGGGCCGAAGACCATCGAGGAGAGCGCCACGCAGTAGACGCCCACGTCCAACAGCGCGCCCCCGCCGAGGGCGGGATCGAAGAGCCGGTGCGCCGGGTCATGACCCGCCCGGAAGCCGAAGTCCACGGAGAGCATGCGCGCTTCCCCGATGGCGCCGTCCGAGATCATGGCTCGCACCCGCTCCATCAGCGGGAAGAAGCGGGTCCACATCCCCTCCATGAGGAAGAGATTTCTGTCTCTGGCAAGCTGGATGAGCCGCCCGGTCTGCCGAGCGTTTATGGTCATCGGCTTCTCGCAGAGTACCGTCTTGCCGCTATTCAGGCAGAGCGTGACGTGCTCCTCGTGGAAGACGTGGGGGGTGGCGACGTAGATCACGTCCACATCCGGGTCCGCGGCCAGTTCCTCGTAACTCGGGTAATGGCGCGGAATGCTGAACGCGCCAGCGAACTCCCCGGCGGAGTCCTCCGAACGGGAGCCAGCCGCCAAAATCTCCGCGTCCGGCGTGTCACGGAGCCCCGCTGCGAACTGCCTTGCGATACCGCCGGTACCCAGGATACCCCACCGTACCCTATCCACGTCCGCCACCTGGAAGTCCCGGCGTGCTCGGGCAGCATCGGCGCCACGAGCAGGAAGTAGCCGGAACCACCCTGCTCACCGTCACAACCGGCCAGGTTCCCACCAACGCGCCCCCGCCGTCGCGCAAAGAGTCACGCCATGACAGACCTCGTCCCATAACCAACCTTCTCGCTCTCCCGACCGGCTCCTCGTTTCCGATTGAAACCGGTCTCCACAAACCTGGGAAGGACGTTAGCACAACGCACGACACTGCATCATCGCCGATGGATGGCGCGGATGGTCGAGTACGGGACGGACGGGGCCACGGCATCCCAGTGGGAGAGAAGCCAGAGAGCGCCCCGGCAATCCGTCACGCGCCGCTGCGGCTCGCCTTGATCGGGCGAATGCCTTCGGGGAGGGCGTCGCCGTGGGCGGAGATCAGGTCGTCCACCATCGCCGCTATCTCCTCCAGGGAGAGCACGCTGGTTGCGTGCCGGTCGAGCATGGCGGCGTGGTAGACGTGGTCGCGCCGCCCTTCGAGGGCCGCCCGCACTGTGAGGTCCTGCACCGCCACGTGCGGCGCGCAATGCGCCGCGAGTTGCGGCGGCAGTTCGCCGTGGAAGCATGGCTTGAGGCCGGCCCCGTCCACGGCCACCGGCACCTCGACACAACACCCGTCCGGGAGGTTGGTCACGAGCCCGGTGTTCTCGACGTTGGCATAGACCACGCGCGGCTCGCCGGTGAGGAGCGAGTGGATGATGAGCGAACCGTACTCCACGCTGCGCTCCAGCGGGAAGGGCTCGCCGGCCAGGAGCTTCCGCCTCGTCTCGGCGTACTCCACCAGGTTCTGCTCGCTGCGCCGCACGTACTCGTCCACCGGCACGTCGTAGCGTGAGATCAGGTCGTCATCCCGCAGGAAGTACGGCGTGTACTCGGCGTTGTGCTCGCTGGACTCGGTCACGAAATATCCGAACCTGCGCATCAGCTCGAAGCGCACCCGGTCCCTCGCGTAGACTTTCGGGTCTTCCATGGCGGCGAACAGGCGCGGATAGGCGTCCTCGCCGCCGTGTTCCAGCCGGATCAGCCAGACGATGTGGTTGATGCCCGCGCCTTCGTACACCAGTTCTTCGTGCGGCACGCCGATGTAAGAGGAGATCTCACGCACCGTATACGGCACGTTGTGACACAGCCCCACGACCCGAAGGTTCGGGAAAGCTCTGTACACCGACCACGTCAAGATGCTCATGGGGTTGGTGTAATTGAGGAGGAGCGCGTCCGGGCAGAGGTCCTCCATGTCGCGGGCCAGGTCCAGCATGAAGGGGATGGTGCGCAGACCCCGGAAGATGCCGCCGATGCCCATCGAGTCCGCTATCGTCTGTTTCAGGCCGTAGCGGCGCGGTATCTCGAAGTCCAGAAGCGTCGCTTCGTGCATCCCGATCTGGACCATGTTCACCACGAAGTCCGCCCCATCGAGCGCGGCCCGCCGGTCAGGATGCTCCTCGACGACGGCCTCGCCGCCCAGTTGATCCGAGGTCCAGCGGGCCATCATCCCGGCGGTTTCGAGGCGTTCGGGGTCTATGTCGTGGAGGGCGATGGTGGTCCCGCGTAGCTCGGGGAACTTCAAGATGTCCGTGAGCAGGTTTTTGGTAAAGACGACACTGCCGGCGCCGATAAAAGCTATCCTGGTTATGTCGAACCTTCCTCTCTTCTCGATGCGTCTCGGAGGTTTCATGCAGGATCTCGTAAACAGACTCCCGAGAACATGCCTTCTTGGCGGTTCATATCAGGTTCTCTTGAAGAGGGTTTCGCCAAGCGCAAGGTTCCGTTCGGCCAACGAGAAATAGAGTAGCGCCAGAACCCCTGCATTTTTCCCTGCCGAAGAAGAGGTTTTGGCTATGGCGCCTGGCATCTTTTCGATCAATACCCGATCACACCGGTGATCGAAGTCGCCACGGAGACGGTAGCACAGATCATGCTCCCGGCAGACCGCATCGACCGCGTCTATCGGCGGCGTCTTCCCGGTCGGATCGCCATGTCCCATTCCACAGTAATTGCCGTAAACCGGAAAACTCAATTGCTGCGGCGTAGTCTGATCATCGGGCGACCCGATCTTGGCTAGCTCGGAGGCTACGGGGGCGGAGATTTCTCCCACCGGACGGAGGGCACCTATTGTGGGGGCTCCACCGCTGCGCTTTGGAGCTTTGGCTGACTTCCTGCTCTTGGCGACGCCCCTTCCCGAACCCGTGGGACGCTCGCCCTTCTTGCCGCTGGATTCCTTCCTCCTCGAACGCTTCTCTGCGATCCGTTTGGCTTTTTTCTTCGGCTTGGCCACGTGTACTTACCTCCTTCCAGAGAAGGCTTTGCTGTAATTATTATCGTGTCTCGGCGAAGCGCGTTCTAAACCCTCGCCAGGAAGAGGTATGACTGAGGCAAGGGGAAGCCAAGAAAGGGGAAGCCAAGAATCAGAATTCGATACAAGCACATGTTGTGATCGCCTCTTGCTCCCGATCCGCGCCGACGTGGTCTCGGCTCTGGCTTGGCCTCGGTTCATGCAAAATCCTGCAAACGAACATCCGACTTGTTTAACTCTGGTTAGGAGCTCTGTGGTCTGCAGCCGCTAAGCTTCTAGGGCGCCGGTTATAGGGATCGCTCGCGAACTTCCTGTCGCCTATAGGATGGGTTGGCTTGTTCTCGGCTT
>JBPCLT010000098.1:0-2522 GCA_051003015.1 Rubrobacteraceae bacterium
TCTCTCTGGAGGCGTTCGAGAGGAACGGGCGATGGTGGATCCCCACCTCCCGCCAGCTCGACCTCCAGGTCGTTGCGGAACTCACGCAGGCGCGGCAGGTCGTCACGGGCGACGGCGCGCAGAGTTACCTTCTCACCTCGAAGCACGGTCGGAGGCTACAAAAAAGCCGGGATCAACTCGCCCTTGACGAGGTCGGCCATGTGTTCGCGCTCGCGGATGACGGCCCACCGGTCGCCCCGGACGAGGACTTCGGCGGGACGGCGGCGGGAGTTGTAGTTGGAGGCCATCGAGAAGCCGTAGGCGCCGGCGCTCATCACGGCGAGCAGGTCTCCCTCGTGGGCGTCGGGAAGCTCGCGGTCGCGGGCGAGGTAGTCGCCGGACTCGCACACAGGCCCGACGAGGTCGGCGTTCGCCACGGAGCCATCCTCGTTCACGGAACGCACTTCGTGGTGGGCGTCGTAGAGGCTGGGACGGATGAGGTCGTTCATGCCCGCATCGGCGACGATGAAGTCCTTCTCGCCGCTCTTCTTGCGATACACGACGCCGGTGAGGAGAGCGCCCGCATTCCCCGAAATGTAACGGCCCATCTCACACAGAACCTTCGTCCCCGAAGTCTCCAGCGCCGGACGTATGGCGTCAACCAACTCCTTCGGCGTGGGGGTCTCCTCGTCGTTGTAGCGGATGCCGAGGCCGCCGCCGATGTTGAGGTACTGGATGTCGAAGCCGCGGCGCTTCAGTTCCTCGACGAGGCCGGCGGTCTTCTCGACGGACTGGACGAACGGGTCGAGTTTGGTGATCTGGGAGCCGATGTGCTGGTGGACCCCGATCAGGTCCACGCACCGGTACTCCGACATCCTCTCGGCCAGCGCGAGCGCCTCGTCCACCGGGATGCCGAACTTGTCGAAGGCGCGACCGGTGGCGACGTGGTCGTGGGTCCCGGCGTCCACGTCAGGGTTGAAGCGCAGGGAGAAGCGAGCTCTTTTTCCGTGACGGGCGGCGAGGCGTTCGAGGTGCTCCAGCTCAGGGGCCGACTCGACGTTGAAGAGCAGGATGCGCTCCCCGAGTCCGGCCAGGATCTCCTCGTCCGTCTTGCCTACCCCGGCGAAGACTACCTTCTTGGGATCGAAGCCCGCCCGCATCGCCCGGTACAACTCTCCCCCGGAGACTATGTCAGCCCCTGCACCGAAGGAGGCGAGGGCGCGAAGAACGGCCAGGTTCCCATTCGCCTTCACCGCGTAGCAGACCAGGTGATCCAGGCCCTCGAAAGCGTCATCGAGCTCACGATAAGCGCGCTCCAGGGCGGCGTGGCTGTAGACGTAAGCGGGGGTCCCGGCCCCCCGCGCTATCTCGGGGAGCGGGACCCCCTCGCAATGGAGAACGCCCGCCTCGTAGTGAAACTCGTCCAAGATGTACCTCCTCGGTCCCCGGACCATGCTATATATTCCTGGCTCTTGCCAGAAAGCCGTGAGGGCACTATACCCTTTGCCGGAGGAATATACCCCGTGCCGAAACCTCGCGCGACAACAGGATGAAAGATTCCCGCCACGCCCGCTCCGCATCCCGACCGCTCTCGCTGAACCCGGTGCTGGAGGGGCAGAGCGCATACCCGCTGCTCCAGCTGGAGGAGCGCCGCCAGGAGCTTCGGGAGCGCGGCGCCGAGCTCTTCGACTTCGGCACCGGCGACCCGCGGGAGCCGACGGACCCCGCCATCCGCCAGGCCCTCGTGGAGAGCGTCCCCGAGGTCAGCCAGTACCCGAGCACGGGGGGAAAGCAGGGGCTCCGGCAAGCGTTTTGCGGCTGGATGGAACGCCGCCACGGCGTCGCGCTCGACCCGGGTACGGAGGTCCTGCCGGCGACTGGCTCGAAGGAGGCCATCTTCCACGCCCCGCTGGCCTTTCTGTACCACTCGCACGCGCGGCGCGGCGCGGCCTACGGGACGCCGGGCTATCCAGTCTACGAGCGCGGGACGTTGTTCGCGGGAGGCGAGGCGTTGCCGGTGGAGCTGAGGCGGGAGAGTAATTACTTGCTCCGGCCTGAGAGCGTGGACCCGGAGAGGACGCGGATATTGTGGATCAACTACCCCCACAACCCCACCGGCGCCACCGTGACTTACGAGTACCTGGAGGAAGTAGCCGCCTTCTGCCGCGAGCACGACATCCTGCTCTTCTCCGACGAGTGCTACAACGACATCTACTCGGGGGAGCCGCCACCCTCCATCCTGGAGGTTACGAAGCAGCGAACCCTCGCTTTCGTCTCCCTCAGCAAGCGCAGCGGCATGACCGGCTACCGCTCGGCGATGATGGCCGGGGACCAGGAACTCACCTCGGCCCTGGGGAAGCTCCGCCCTTCCATCGGCGTCGCCACGCAGTCCTTCGTGCAAGACGCGGCGATAGCCGCCTGGAGCGACGACGGGCACGCCGATGAACGGCGGCGCATCTTCGGCGAGAAGCGGGCGCTGTTCACGGAGTTCTTCCGGCGGGCCGGGCTGGACTTCCTGCACACGGACGCCAGTTTCTACCTGT
>JBPCLT010000099.1:0-14529 GCA_051003015.1 Rubrobacteraceae bacterium
ATCCTGGCCTGCACCTTCGGTATCGTCACCTCGGCCTTGTTCCAGTAGTCGGGGTTCTTCTCGAAGGTGACCTCCGATGTAGGCTTGAAGGTAGTCAGGGTGTACGGGCCGTTGAAGAGGAGGGCCTGGACATTGGAAGCGTAGTCGTCGCCCTGCTCCTCCACGAAGCTCTGCTTCTGTGGCATGTATGTCTGGAAGGAAGTCAGGCCAACCCAGAACGGCGCCGGAGCCGTGAGCCGCACCTTCAGCGTCTTGTCGTCCGGAGCCTCTATCGCCACATCGTCCTCGCTACCGTCGCCCGAATTGAAATCGGCCGCGCCTTCGACGAACGTGGTGATGATGTATGCATACTGGCTTCCGGTATCTGGGTTGAGCGCTCTGAGCCAACCGTAGCGGAAGTCCTGAGCGGTCACCGGGCTACCGTCGGACCACTTGATGCCGTCGCGCAGGGTGAAGGTGTGATCCAGACCATCTTCGCTTATCTCCACGCTCTCGGCCTGGGCCGGCTGCGGCTGGGTGTCCGCATCCAGCCGGTAGAGGCCCTCCATAATGTTCAGCAGCACGTCGCCGGAGGCCGAGTCCGTGGTGGTCGCGGAGTCCAGGTCGCGGATGGTGTCGCCCAGGTTGAAGGTGAGGGTATTGCCGCCCCCACCCCCGCCACCCTGTCCACCCTGGCCACCAGAATCGAAGACGCCGCAACCAGCCGTGCTTAGCATCGCCGCTCCGGCCACGCCCGCGCCACCGAGCCGCAAGAAATCCTTACGGGATAGCCGCTTGAGTTCGGCTGGCAGGTCTTTGCCCGGCCGGATCATTCCGTTGGTCTTCATGAATTCTCCTTTCTCTCCCCCGCGCTCCATGCGCCAGAATTGTACACGCCGACTCTATACCTAGTATACGGACGCATACTGACCCCGGATGTTACCCCAGGCGCATGCTTGCCGCGAAGATCTCCTTTTCGGGTGGGTTCGCTGGCGCGATGAGTGCCATGGAAAGATTGCCCGATCTGTCTCTACAAATGGTCCGCCACAGCTTTCTAGTTTTCCAAGATCCAATCGTTTAACGAGACTGTAACCCTGACGGGTAAAGCCTGTCAAGTGGTCCTCGCGCCGCTCGCCGGGCCTCCGATGCTTTCTTCGCAAAACCGAACCGTCTG
Organism: Rubrobacteraceae bacterium; assembly: GCA_051003015.1. Lineage (GTDB taxonomy): Bacteria > Actinomycetota > Rubrobacteria > Rubrobacterales > Rubrobacteraceae > JACDGB01. Next base: position 1,154 of record JBPCLT010000099.1, read on the forward strand.
ATCCGTGCCCTCCAAGATCCTTGAATTCACGCTTGTAAGATACTCCGCGCACAACCGATCAATCTTTGGCCGCCGGTCCCAAAAACACCACGCCAACACCGGCAACCGATATACACGGCGGCTCGCCGTCAGGGACGCGATGTGCTCTAATCGAGGGCCCCATGGCACACGAGATCCCGCCCATCCTCAAGGACTTCCCCGACCGCTTCGAGACGGAGCGGCTCCTCATCCGCTGCCCGCTCCCCGGCGACGGCCCGGAAGATAACGCCGCCGTTTTGGAATCGTTCGAAGAGCTGAAGCCCTGGATGCCGTGGGCACGGAAGAGACCAACGGTCGAGGAGTCGGAGGAGAACATGCGCCGGGCGAGGGCGCGCTTCCTCGAAAGAGACGACCTGATGCTCCTGTTGTTTCTCAAGGACACGGGCACCCTGGTGGGTAGCAGCGGTCTGCACCGGATAGACTGGTCCGTGCCGAAGTTCGAGATCGGCTATTGGCGCCGGACCCGGTTCGCCGGGCAGGGCTACATAACCGAAGCAGTTCGGGGCATCTCGGATTTCGCCTTCGACGCCCTCGATGCTAACCGGGTGGAGATCCGGAGCGATTCCCTCAACCATCGCAGCGCGAAGGTGGCCGAGCGCGCGGGGTTCCGGCTCGAAGGCGAGCTACGCAACGCCGAGGCTGGTTCGGATGGAAGTTTACGGAACACCCTGGTCTTCTCGATGATCCCGGAAGAGCGTGAATCCCCGAAGGCCGAAACCGGCTAGCGGCGCCAGGTTTCGGCGTAAGTTTCATAGGGATCATAAGGCTCGTGGCGGGGACGGCGCCGGTTCATGAGCGCCACGATGGCCGCGCCCGCGCCGAGCAGGGCGAGCGCATAGAGCAAGATCTCCCCGACGAACGGGATGAGGGAAGTCGCGGAGACGACGACGGCCCCCACCACGGCGGCAAGGGCATTGCCACCCCGGTAATGACCGGTGGCGAGCAAAACCTTGCGCCCCACGAAGTACGCCGCCACAAGCGCCCCGAAGAACAAGAACGCGAGGTAGGCTGGCGCGAGGAGTATCAGCACCGGGATGCCAACGACCGAGATCGCCAGCACCAGGCCGAGGACGACGGCGACGGGCACGGAGACCACGCCGAAGAGCAGCGACCGCCCCGGAGACCTCTCCAGGTTCCGCGTCACGGACGAAAGCGTCCCCGGAGCCAGCACCGCGAGCAGCATGGTACACGCCGCGAAGACCAGCGTGAGCAGTAGCCAGCCGAAGAAACCCAGGATGCCCGAACTGTCATCGGAGTCTCCGTCAGAACGATCCATGCCCGAAGCCATCCCGGGAATCACGTCCCCCTGCACGGCGGCTCTGTTGCCCAGAACATTGCCGCTCACACACTCGACGTCACCATCCACGCGGGCTTCAGGTCCCAGGTACACGTTCCCGCTGCTCACGTCTATGTCGCCCTCCACGGCGGAGTAGACGTGTACGTTCCCGGCTCCGGCCTCGATGTCGCCCTCGACGATGTCGCGCACCGTGATGTCACCAACAGTGGATTTCACGTCGCCGCCGACGGGCCCATTCACCCGGACGTTGCCGTGGATCACCTCCACGTCGTCCTCCACCGTCCCGTTCACCGTCACGTCGCCCATGGTGGTCGAGACCTCTTCGCGCGTTTCCCCGGAGGGGACAACCACCTGCCCGATGGCCCGCTGTTGGATGGCGTTCGCGGTGGCGTGCGCGGGGAGTGGCAGCAATATCACCATGCAGGCCACGAGGCTGGAGAGCGCGAGTAGAGGGCGGACGGAGGTCTGGATGGAGAGCGAGATGGCGAGGCTCATGCCCGGCGGGAACGGCGGGCGGCGGTGAGGACCGCCGCGGCTATGACGAGGTCGAACAACGCGCCGACGCCCAGCGCGATCAGGAGCACGGGGGCGACAGCCGCGAAAGCCGCGCGCGCCGCTTCGGCCGCCCCGGCCAGGAACCCCCAGAACATCCCCAGGACGTCCACGATGGGCACTATGGGGTCGGATCTGTACAGTTCCAGAGCGAGCAATGAGACCGCGAGCAGAGCCGCGGCGAGCAGAGCCCACATGAATCGCGCGCGGAGACGCCGGGTCGGCAGGGCCATCGCCACGCTACGGGGCACGGCTCCGGACCTCATCACCGCGTATTCCAGCGAGCACAGAGAACGGCTCAACCCCACTTCGCGCCGGTACAGGTCCTTGCATCCGGGACAGCCTTCGAGGTGGTCCCTCACCTCGCGCTTGCGGGCCGGGCCGAGGCCGCCGTCGGCGAGCTCGAATACCGACTCAGGGTCGCACTCGCGGCAGCGGTCGCGCGGCAGGCTCATCCGGCCTCACCGCTCTCTTCGAGCCTTCCGGCGAGCATGTTGCGGGCCCTGAAGAGCCTGCTCTTGACCGCCGGTATCGTGACGTCCAGGGCCTCGGCGATCTCCGCGTAGCTCATCTCCTCGCCATAGCGCAATACGAGCGGGACGCCGTAGATCTCGGGCAGAGCCCCCACGGCCTCCTGGAGGCTCCGCGAGCGGTCGGCCTCGACGGCCTCGGCCTCGGGGCCGCTGGCAAGGGAAGCGTGGATCTCCGGGTTGAACTCCACCGTCTCCCGGCGGCGGCGCAGGGTGTCCACCCCGAGGTTGTTGGCGATGGCGAGTAGCCAGGTCTTGAAGCGATAATCTGGGTTGAATGTCTCCAGGCGGTCGTAAGCCCGCAGGAAAGTCTCCTGCACAAGGTCCTCCACCGAGATCTCACGCCGCGCGTACGAGTAGAGGACCCGCCCAACCAGCCGCTCGTAGCGGCGCACCAGCTCCTCGTAGGAGCGGACATCGCCATCCAACGTCCAGGCGACCAGGTCGTTGTCCTCCAGCGTCTCGCGCCTGACGGACAGACCCCTGAGCCTCTGCCTCCAACCACCTATTGCCACCGTAGATGTGTACTCCATACCAGAATGAGTATACGCCGCCTATCTCCGAAAGTTTCATGGAACAATGTACGCTGCGCGGAGCGCGCCTGCTACCGTCGGGATAGGTCCAGCGCTTCAGGTCGATCAACGAACGGTTCTGGAGATCGGGGCGGTTACGAGTCGAGATTAGCCGCCAGGAGCGCGGCCGTCTTTTCGGCGGAGCAAGGTCTCCACCAATAGTATCCCTGACCTGAATCTCCCTTTAGCATACGCAGCTTCGCGAACTGCTCGGCGGTTTCCACCCCCTCGGCGACCGCCGTGATGCCCAGGGCGTGCGCGAGGGTGATCGCTGCGGAAAGATCGCCTCATCGCTGGAATCCCCATCCACCCCTCAGACCAAGCCACAAATAGCGCGACGTATCCCTGGAGCCAGGACTAGCGAGATCAGAAATGATACGGAATCCGGATAGAGGGTTCGCTACGTTCGTCCTGTTCGGAAGTTGTTCCAGGCACTTCGCTCCGTTTTAGCTTCGGGCGCCGCATCCGTTTTTCCCGACTCCCGACCTCCTGAAACAAGCGCAGCGAAGCGCTTCCCCACTCCCGACCAAAACAGGACGCGAAGTATTCACCCGGATTCCGTCTGAGGCATCGACTTCCTGGAAAAACGCTCGTGGGCCGGTGAGTAAGTGGCGCGTTTTGGGTATCTGACCTATGGCGTGTCGGAAAACCTTGCAGCCCTGGCTGTCAAACGTGCGGTCCCTCTAACCCTAGAGGCTCTCTAGCTGGCTTCAGCGTGGGAAGCTTCTCTGAGAGCATCCATATTCATGATGTGGATGTAGCGGTTTTTGAACTCGACCACCCCGGACTTTTTTAGATGGGAGAAGGCCCGGCTCACCGCCACGCGCCTCGCGCCGATCATGCTGGCTAGCTGCTCGTGGGTGTAGCGGGTGGTTATCCTGTAGCTTTCGCCGCTGACCAAACCCTCGCTGTCCATGAGCGTCAGGATCAGGGTCGCAAGGCGCGCGGGGACTTCCTTCTGGATGAGGTCCGCCATGCGAACCTCGGACTGGCGCAGCCTCCCGGCAAGCACTCTCACGAGCCTCAAGCCCACCTGCGGGTTCCTCAGGATCAAACGCTCGAAATCAGGGAGCCTGAGCGAACACACGAAGGAGGGCGCAAGAGCCCTCACGTACACCCCTTGAAGGCTCTGGCCGGTCAGAGACATCTCCCCGAATACATTCCCGTCTTCCACCACGGAGAGGGTGATCTCCCGGCCGTCGGGACTTATCTCGTAGACTTGCAACCTCCCCTTTGTGAGCATGAACAGCTTCTCGCCCGCCTCCTGGGGACTATAGAGGACCTCCCCCTCATCGAGGTATGTGTCCGGGGTCCGCCGTGCCAGGTCCTCCAGCTCCTCCGCTGGAAGCGGCCCGAGGATATCCACCATCGAGAGCAGGTGCATCTGTTCTTCCAGGGACATCGGCATATTTTGCCGTTCCTCTCTTTTCACAGAAACGCAACTTGATGGCCTCTCCGTGCTAGAGAAAGGAGTCGGCCCGAGTCCGCAAAACATATCTGATGTGCAATTGGATTGTACCCCACATCCACAAACTCGTAGCATTTGTATCCTGGTATACGGCGCTCTTGGTGGTAAGGTGTGAAAGTATGTTGAGGCTGGCTTCAAGGAGGATCGTGTTCCTCGAGGTGTTGCTACTTTGAGGGGTACGGTTGGCTTCTGGGGAAAGGGAGCAAGCTCGGGGGATCGGCGTCTGGCTTTCACTTCGGTGGAAGGGGCTGATCCTCCCTATTCGGCAATGAGAACGCCAGAGGTTGAGGATATGCTACCGAAGGCCAGGCAAGAGCAAGAGCGCCAGCGGTCGCTGGAGAAGGTCATGGAGATGTTGGATCGGGCGATCTCCCAGGCCGAGGATGAGCGGCACGCGGGGTCGCTCGGGGATCTCCTGAAGGACGCGAGACGGGAGCTTGCGAGGTCCCTGGAAGACGAGACGGGCGTGGAGCCGTACATCCGCAGGCGGGAGATTCTTGGTTGAGTGCGGGAAGCGGCCTCGTACCTTTACCTGGAAGAATCCTGGACAGTGTGGCGTGTCTGCGGAAGTTGACGAGCGGCCCGTAGTACGGTTGTGTCACGAGGAGGGACTCTAGCGACGCATGGAAGAGCTCATCGGCAACCAGATCGGCAACTCGGGCGCGAGAAAGCGGTTGTTCGAAGGCCGGGACGGTGTGACGCCCGGACGGTCGGACGAGAAGCCAGCGGCGACCGAGAGACAGTTCGAGGATGCTTTCGAGCGCGCTCCTAACGGGATGGTCCTGGCGGACCTCGGGGGGCGTCTGCTGCGGTCCAATGAGGCTCTGTGCGAGATCGTCGGTTACACGGAGCGGGAACTGCGGACCATGATCCTGCGGGATCTCGCCTGCCCGGACGACCGTGAGAACGACTCGGACCTCTCGCGGCAGTTGCTTGACGGCGACATTCACGCCTACCGGGCCGAGAAGCGTTACCTGCACGGGGAGGGACGGTTGGTGTGGGTCTCGCTCGACGTGGCGGTGGTGCGCGGCCTGGACGGGAACAACCCTCCGTACTTCGTCGTCCAGATCCGGGACATCACCCGGCGCAAGGCTTTTGAGGAAGAACTGATACACAGGGCTTCCCGCGACCCGCTTACCGGCCTTGCGAACAGAGCCTTGTTCGGGGAGAACCTGGAGCGGGCCCTCGCGTATGCGCGGCGGCACGGGAAGACTATCGTGGTGTTCTTCGTGGACCTCGATGACTTCAAGCTCATCAACGATGGTCTCGGCCATCGCTCGGGAGACCTGCTGCTCATCGAAGTGGCGGACAGGCTGAAAGCTCTCCTGCGTACCGAAGACACTATCGCGCGCCTCGGCGGGGACGAGTTTGCGGTGCTGCTCCAAGACGACGCGAACGTGGACGACCTGACCGAACTGGCGGAAAGGATACTGCAGAGGCTGCGGGAGCCGTGCGTCCTCGGAGATACCGAGGTGCGGATCACGGCCAGTATCGGCATCGCCCTGGACATCTCCCGCGAAGATCGCCCCGAGGGCATGCTCCAGAAGGCGGATGACGCTCTGTACCGGGCAAAGGGCAACGGCAAAACCGCCACGAGACGTTCGAGCTGGAAACCTAGAGGAGAACCTCGTGCCAGAAGCCCGAAACATAGAAGACATGGTCGAGGAGTTTCTGGCGAGGCGGGCAAGTTATCGCAAAGGACAGACCAGGGATGATATTGTGCGCGCTCAAGGACCATGCCAGGTGGCTCGTGGAGCAGATGGATCGGGGCCGGGAACTCGGAACCGGGCCGGTGCCAAGTCTCTGGTGCTATACAAGCCCGGGAAAATGGAGGGAAGCAAGAATGTCATGAACGACCAGCCCATTCTATTGGCGGAGGACAACCCTGACGACGTGACGCTCACCCTGCGCGTCTTCGAGAAGGCCGGCATCAAGAACCGGATAGTAGTGGCGCGAGACGGGGTCGAAGCCCTGGATTACCTGTTTGGCGTGGGATATTACGCCGGACGGGACACGGATTCCATGCCCAAGCTGGTCCTGCTCGACTTGGCAATGCCTCGACTGAACGGCGTGGACGTATTAAGGCGCATACGGGCCAGCGCGCGGACGAGCTCCCTGCCGGTCCTCCTCCTTGCCGAAAGAGAGGAGCTAAACATACTCAACGGCCACGGGCTGGTCGCGGACGGCTACGTCCGCAAACCGCTGGACTTCACTCAGCTTTCGGATGTGGAGCGACAGCTAGGTCTCCAGTGGCAGGTCAAAGCCGATGCTTGAGTCCCTCAGAGCGAAGAGCAGAGTGGTGCCCGGCAGCAACCACAGGGAGGCCCGGGAAGTGTTGAAGAAGACCGAAGAGGTCGTGGAGCTTCTGGATCGAGCCTTCGCGTTGATGGCCGAAGACGATCCGGCGCAACCTGCGGCCGCGCATCTCCATGCCGCGCTGTGGGAAGCCGAGATCCGCGCGAACACGCTGGAGGACTGGTACGGGCGGACTTACGGACCTCCGGTCGAAGGTTCGCGGAAAGAAGCGCATAGAGCGGGAAACCGCAAGTAAAGAAGGTCCCCGGGAGGTGGAATTCGTGACCTCGGAGGAAGCTCGTCCAGGCATGAAGGTGAGGATAAGCGATGGTCACAGGAGACCCGCGCTGCGAGGACTCATCGGCACGATAAACCAGCGCTACGGGGATTCCAGCTACGTGGCCCTGGAAGTGCTGTTCGAAAACGGGCAATCCGAACTGTTCTGGCACCACGAACTGAGTGTGGTGGGAAGGGATTAGATCTCCTCCGCCCTGACGCGCCTCCATCCCGGGAGGCCCAGGTAAAAATCGGCCGCGCCCCGCGACCAGCCACGGCCCATAGCGTCATAAGCGCGTTCCAGCCCCCAAATCCATCCCCCAACCCGGCCTGACGCGCAGCCAGCGCCGTTAGTTCATGTTACGAACGCATTACATTGGTGTTGCAATGAACTTGCGGCGTGTGTGATCTTGGATATACTCGTGGCTCACGTAATGCAGGCGACTTCGTGGAGGAGAGGGATGAGCATGCGCATGGGGCCCTTTATCCGACCCGGCACTATTCTTCTGGCGATGCTAGCGGCGATGGTCGTGGCGTTCCTTGCGAATCCGGGTTCGGGCGAGGCGCAGCCATCGGCGAGGGTGACGGTGGACCCTGGGTTGAAAGAAGAACTGGCCGGTTTGGGTAGCGGCGAGGTGACCGAGGCCATAGTCACGTTCGAGGACGATGTCTCTCCGGCTGACCTGGAGGCCGTGAGGCAGACCGGGGTAGCGGTACATACCTTCGAGGAGTTGCCGATGGTGGCGGTACAGGGGACGGGGACACAGATTGATAGCCTCTTCTCCCTCGATGGGGCCGTCTCCGTGTGGGGCAATGAGCGGCTGGAGTATCTGCTCGACGAGAGCGTGCCCCTGATCGGGGCGGATCGGGTCCAGGCCGACCTCGGTTACAACGGTGAGGGCGTCGGGGTGGCGGTGCTCGACTCGGGCGTGGACGGGACGCACCCTGACGTGAGCTATCCGGAGCGAACGGTTCAGAACGTCAAGATCGCCGGTGACAGCTTCTTCACAGGCACGACTGCCGTCGTCGAGAATCAGCCCAACACCGACACTTCGAGCGGCCACGGCACCCACGTCGCTGGCACCGTGGGCGGCGACGGAACGGCGAGCGGCGGGCAGTACGCGGGCGTCGCGCCCGGCTCGGACCTCGTGGGCATCGGCGCGGGCGACGCGCTCTTCATCCTCTACGCGCTCGAAGGCTTCGACTACGCCCTGGCGAACCAGGACGAGTACAACATCCGCGTCATCTCCAACTCCTGGGGCACCAGCGGCGAGTTCGACGCGAAGGACCCGATCAACGTGGCATCCAAGGAGGCTCACGACAGGGGCATCACCGTCGCGTTCGCGGCTGGCAACGAGGGACCGGGCGAGGATACCCTCAACCCGTACTCCGTGGCGCCGTGGGTCATAGGGGTGGCCGCCGGCGAGAAGGACGGCCAGACGCTCGCGGACTTCTCCTCGCGGGGCCGTCCCGGCAGCAACCTCTATCATCCCGACATCACTGCGCCAGGCGTGAACATAGTGTCGGCGCGAGCCTCGACCGGCGCGACCATCAACGCGCTCACGACAGCCGATGACGCGACCACCATAGAGCCCGAGTACCTGCCCTTCTACACCACCGCGAGCGGCACAAGCATGGCGACGCCGCACGTCTCGGGCACGGTCGCCCTGATGCTCGACGCCAACCCGAGCCTGACGCCGGACCAGATCCTGAACACCCTCACCACCACGGCCACCCCAATGCCGTACGGGGAGTTCGAGGCCGGCGCCGGTTACCTGGACGCCTACGCCGCCGTCAACCAGGTGGCCGGCTCCACCGGAGCAGCACAGAAGGCCGCGGGCAAGACCCGGTAGGTAACGGACAAACGCATAAACGCTTTTCGAGGGGGCCGCCGCGCCCCCTCTTTCCACTTGGAGCAGGCATCGCGTCCCGGTTGTGGCGCGGGCCTTCGATGATCCCGGTGATACGGAATCCGGGTGAAAAGTTCGCTACGATTGTGGTTCGGGAGGCGTCTTTCTTTCCCCGACTTCCGCGAAAGTGGCTACGAAGAGGAACCTAGATCCGGACCTGGCCGTCCACGGAGAGGCCCGCCTGGATGGAGGCCTGTTCCATCAAGGAGTTACGGTCGAGGATGGCGATCTGGCGGTTCCGGGTCTCTATGTGGCCGTCGCGCTGGAACTCGCTCATCACCTTCGAGACCGCCTCGCGGGTGGAGGCGATCATGTTAGCCAGGTCTTGATGCGTGAGACGTACCTGGAGGACCGTGCCGGCCCCGTTCTCCTGGCTCCCGAACCTGTCGCCCAGGTTGAGGAGCAACGTGGCGAGGCGGGTTGACACTTCGCGGTGCAACAGGCTCTCTATGACCTCGTCGGACTGCCTCAGGCGTTCTGAGAAAGAAGAGAACAGCTTGAGGGCGAACTCGGGCCGGCTCTTCACGACGTTCTCGATGGACGCCTTCTGGATGCTGGCGACCCGGGTCTCGGCCACGGCTTCGGCGAACACGTCCTGCCAGCGGCCCTCCACCAGCGAGAGCTTGCCAAAGACGCCGCCCTCCTTGAGAAGCGCGGTCGTCGCCTCCTTGTAGTAGCCGTAGATCTTGTACAGTCGAACCGCGCCCGAGAGCACGAAGTAGAGTTGGTCGTCGGGGTCTCCGGGGGCGAAGATCATGTCCTTGGGATCGAAGCGGCGTTCGACCGACTTCAGACCCACTTCCTCGAAGTCCACGAGATCAAACCCCTCCGGAGCGGTGGTGGTGGCGAACCCTCCGGTGTCGTGCCCGTAAAGCATCTAACTTGCCCACCTCTCTACTAAAACCATCCTTCTCGACCCCTCGACCGAGCCTGTTCCTCGACTGGCTTGATCGGACTATTGTGCATTATACCCGAGATGCAACCGCTGGTAACCCGTTTCGTGATGCGTTTATCAGAGGGTATTCGGAAGGCCGTCAGGCCGCCGTTCGGCTCCATCGAAGCTCGACGCCCTGGCGCTTTGCGACGAAGAGCAGGTCATCGCGCAACGCATCGGTGTCCTTGTCGTAGATGGTCACGATACAGAAGCCGCTGTTGCGGTACGCCCAGACGAAAGGCGCAAGGTCCCCGGCGACCCGGCGCTCCGTGACGAGCCCCCATGCGTCACCGAGCTCCAACCGGCGCTCCGGAAGGTCAACGGAGAACCGCCAGCCTTCATCCGTCGGCACGTCGAAGTATCCGGGGAGGTTGCCGGCTGGGACCATGCAGTCGCGCAGGTCCGCCGCGTAGGCCCTCTTGTGCGCCTCCACCCCGGCCAGGTACTCGGTGTCGTCTATGTAGCGCGGGGAGGTCGAGAAGTATGAACGATCCTTCGTCACCCGCGCGCCCTCCGGCGGGTAGAAGCCGACGAACGGGACCGGCGAGCGCCAGAGGTGCTGTATCACGCCAAGCGTCACGTTGCGCCGTCCCGCAGGGTCTCCCGCCGCATCCGCGAAGCGCATCCCCGCCAGCTTCATGTGACGGGGCTCCCACGGATGCGGCTCGCCCACGCTCCGCGGACGCCGCTTTCGCTTGGTTATTCGTCGAATCTCCTCCACGACCCGAGTATTCTACAACCTGCCGTGGAGCGATGCGCGGGTGGCTTCCCAAACGAAAAGGGCGGAGCCCGCGGGCCCCGCCCCTCGAATACTCGAACCTGGTTCAGACTACTCGCGGCTCAGGAGGATCAGGTACAAGAGCGTCAGCAGCGAGGTCAGCGCCGCCGCAATGTACGTGAAGGCCGCCGCCGTGAGCACCCGCTTCGTGCCGCCGGCCTCTCCGTGCGAGAGCACGCCGTAGCGGGTCAGCAGTCCGTAGGCGCGGGTGGAGGCGTTTATCTCCACCGGCAGCGTCACCACGTGGAACGCCAGGATGCTGGCGAAGGCAATGACGGCGAGTTGGATCATCAACGAGCCCATCTGGGTCCCGATGCCCATGATGATCGCCAGGAAGAACAACGGGAACCACAACTGACCGGCGAAGTTCACTATAGGGAAGATCCCCGCCCGCAGCTTCATCGGGACGTAGCCCGTGGCGTCCTGGATGGCGTGTCCAACCTCGTGCGCCGCCACGCTCACCCCGGCGATGGAATTACCCTGGAAGTTGCTCTCCGACAGCCGCACGACCTTATGCCGGGGGTCGTAGTGGTCCGTGAGCTTCCCCGCCACCGGCTCTACCCTCACGTTGGAGAGGTTGTTGCGGTCAAGGATCATGCGCGCCGTCTGAGCCCCGGTCAGCCCACTGTTGCTCATCTTCTTCGAATACTTGGAGTACGAACTCCGCACCCATAACGCCGCCGCCCCAGAGATGAGGGCGCCCAGTATCATCACTACCAGATAACCGCCAAATCCCACTCGTTGTCCCTCCTTATGGATTTCGTGAATTGAACGCTATTTTACTACAGATGTATACGCCGGAACCTTTCGAAAGTTTCCTGGCTGCCCGAGACTTGACCGTTGGGAAAGTTCTATTCTTCGATTACTCTTGGAAGGTGAAACATCCCGATGTGTACATGAGAAGACGGCTCGGCGCGCTCCTCGTAGCGGCCCTGGCAGTCTGCATGATCTACGCCCAGGCGGGCTCCGCCGATTCTCCTTCCGCCGTCTATACAGTATCCTCCGGCGACACGCTCTGGGAAGTCGCGACGGAACATTATCCGCCCTCCGAAGACCCCAGGGTGGTGATCGAAGCCATCCGCGAGGAGAACGGCCTCGCGGGATACGGCCTCCAACCCGGCCAGCGCCTGAAGCTCCCACGCTAATCCGGCCCTTCCGCAGCATTGGTATCATGCTGGTGTGTGCGCTTCCTGGAGGAGAGGTTTCGACCCGGGTCCACTGATCCGCAGGCTCGAAGACGTAAAGCAGGTCGGCCCACGTAACGGCCAAGTCACGTTCAAGGGCTACCGGCTATCCCACGTGGCCGCAGCCTTGCACTCGTGCCTTTGTTTCGATGTCGAGATGCCCGAGCGTGAGGAGAGGGGCGTGATCGCCGAGGCCGTCAGGTCTGTGGGAAGATCTGGCAGGCTCACCGCGCCGAAGGTCCGGCGGGCGATCATCGAAGGAGAAGCGCGTTTCTCGGCCCGTTTGGAAGAGCATTACGTCCTGGTCACGAGCGTCTCCGCTCGCCACTTCGAGGGGATGAGCGCCGAGGAACTCGGGGGAGCTACCTTCGCCTTCGACCGGTTCGTGCCTGAGCCGTTCGGCTCTCAGCACGAGGAAGCCAGGAGGAACTCGGAGCAACATGTCTTGGGAAGGCTGCCGAGGCCGGGCATCACGATGCGGTCGTACACGGGCGTGAGGGTATCGGTGTCAGGCAGGTCGCAAGAGGAGGCTAAGGAGCGGGCGCTTGACTCCCTGGATCTTCTCCGGGGCATGTGGAACCTGGGCATCAACCGCAACATCGGGGATCGGACCTCCTTAGGAATGCGAACGTCCAACAACAAGGTCTCCCTCGGCCCGGTCCACTCGCTACACCACCCCGACGGTCAGCTCGTAGGGAGACCGTGGCTGGAGACCGACTACGCAGGGCCTGTGATCTCCTACCGGATGGATCGCGATTGGGGGTACGTCAAGGAATACGAGGAGTGGGTCAGGGAAGAGCTCGGACGCATCCCATACCGCCGGAACCTGGAGGAGGTCACTAGGAGCTACGCCCGCGCGCTCGACCGGCGTGACTGGGACACGTCCTTCGTAAGACTCTGGGCTGTGCTCGAGACCCTCACCTACACGGGCAGAGTGCCATACGAGATGACGGAGAAGCGGACACTCTCTCTAGTCAAGGAGAAGGACACACCTTACCATCGCCAGATTCTCAAGCACCTTACCCGCTATCGCAACAGGACCGTCCACGCCGGCCACGAGACCCTCGCGATACAGACGCTGCTCTTCCAACTCAAGTTCTACGTAGAGCGGCTCCTAGAATTCCACCTCTCGGCCGATCCCGCCTTCGGCAGCTTTGAAGAGGCCGCCCGCTTTCTCGACCCACCCAAAGACCTTGCCGCGCTGCGCGAGCAGACGCGGCGCAGGTAGTCAAGGTCCAAAACCTATCCACAAAGTGCGCGACGCATAGGCTAACCAAAGTCGGCCGCCGGTCAGAAGGTTCTTCTGGCTCGAAGTTATGACTGCTGGCGGGCCTCCTGGAGGTCGTCCACGACGGAGGGGTCGGCGAGAGTGGATGTGTCTCCGAGGTCGGACTCGCCTTCGGCCACGCCGCGAAGGACGCGGCGCATGATCTTGCCGCTCCTCGTCTTCGGGAGGTCGGGGGTGAAGATGATCTCCTCTGGCCTGGCATGCGGGCCTATGGCCTTCCTGACCTGTTGTTTGAGCTCCTGGATCAGCTCGT
>JBPCLT010000100.1:0-15275 GCA_051003015.1 Rubrobacteraceae bacterium
GAGGGAGGTCCAGCGTCTCCAACTAGAATCCGGGTTCCCAGATGGGCTTGAGATCGAGGACGAAGCCGGGCAGTATGGGATCCCCGGACATCCTCTCGGGCTTATCCAGAACCCTGGTCTGCTCATCAGGCCGGTAGACATGCGCCTTGTGTTCCTCCGGGTCTATAAGCCAGCCCAGCAGCGCGCCGTTCTCCACGTACTCGCGCATCTTCGCTTCGATGGGCACCAGGGGGTCGGAGGGTGAGCGAAGTTCGATCACGAAGTCGAGGCACAGTGGGAGGAACCTCTTCTTCTGCTCGGCCGTGAGGTTCACCAGCCGCTCGCGCCGCACCCAGGAGGCGTTGGGTGAGCGCATCGCGCCGTTGGGCAGGATGAAGCCGCCGTTGGAATCGAACGCTATCCCCGTGCCGTCTCGCCGGGTCCAAATGCCGACTTGCATCGTGAGGTTGGCGTTGCGGTTGCTGGTCTCTCCTCCGGTGGGTACCATGACTTCGAGATCCCCTTCCGCGCTACGCTCGATGCGCCACTCCCGGTTTAGCTGGCAGAACTCGAAGAACTGCTCCTCGTCCATCTCCAGCGCCGGATGCAGGTGCAGCACCACCGGTGGATGTTCTATCCGAACCTTTGTCTTCGTCTCCGTCAAACCTGCCTCTGGGGGAAGCTCATGGCGCCAGTATACCTTTGCTCGGGGAGATCCAAAAAGGAAAAACGGGGCCGCTTCGGCGGCCCCGCCAGTAAAACCTGATGCCTGAAACCTGTTACCTGAAGCCTACCTAGTACTTCGGGACGCTCGGGTCTATCTCCTCGCTCCAGGCGAGAATACCGTCCTTGACGTTGTAGACGTTCCCGAAGCCCGCTTCCTGCATGAGCTTGACGGCGCGGGCGCTTCTGGCGCCGCTGCGGCAATGCACCGCGATCTCGCTGCCGTTGGTCTGCAGCTCGACGAGGCGCTCGGGCAGCTCGTTGAGCGGGATGAGCTTCGCCCCGATGTTCGCCACTTCGTACTCGTGCGGCTCGCGCACGTCCAGGACGAAGATGTCCTCGCCCCGGTCCAGCTTGTCCTTTAGGTCGGAAACGGAGATCTCGGGCACGACGTTCGCCTGCTCGGCGGCGGTCGCCTGCGGGATGCCGCAGAACTCCTGGTAGTCTATGAGCTCCGTCACGGTCGGGTTCTCGCCGCAGACGGGGCAGTCCGGGTCCTTCCTCAGCTTCATCTCCCGGAAGCTCATCCCCAGGGCGTCATAGAGCATCAGACGCCCGATGAGCGGCTCCCCGATGCCGAGTATGAGCTTGACCGCCTCTGTCGCCTGGATCGTCCCGATGGCGCCAGGAAGGATGCCCAGAACGCCACCTTCGGCGCAGCTTGGAACGAGGCCCGGCGGTGGCGGCTCGGGGTAGAGGCAGCGGTAGCACGGGCCTTCCTCGGCGTAGAACACGCTCGCCTGACCCTCGAAGCGGAAAATGGAGCCGTATACGTTCGGTTTGCCCAAAAGGACGCAGGCGTCGTTCACCAGATAGCGCGTCGGGAAGTTGTCGGTGCCGTCCACGATCACGTCGTAGTCCGCGAAGATTTCCAGCGCGTTCTCGCTCGTGAGCGCCTCTTCGTGGACCACGACGTTCACGTTGGGGTTGATGTCCTCGATCCTGTCGCGGGCGCTCTCCACCTTCGGACGTCCCACGTCGGAGGTGCCGTGCAGGATCTGGCGCTGCAAGTTGGACTCATCCACCACGTCGAAGTCCACGATCCCGAGCGTGCCGATGCCCGCCGCCGCGAGATAAAGCGCGAGCGGGCTTCCGAGGCCGCCCGTGCCCACCGTCAAGATCTTCGCGGATTTAAGCTGCTTCTGCCCGTCGAGCGCGACCTCCGGCATGATAAGGTGGCGGCTGTAGCGGGAGATCTCATCGTTGGAGAGCTCGACCGCCCCGTTGGGCGACTCTACTAATGGCTGCCGCGTCTGCATGGTGAAATCCTTCCAGTATCGAAACTATTGGTTGGCTGAAAAAGGCCGTGTCTGAAAGCTACCTACATCGTCCTCCAGCGGAGCCGCCGGCGATGGAGGGGATGATGGAGAGCTCGTCACCGTCCGAGACTTCGGTGTCTGGGCCGTCGAGGTAACGGATGTCCTCGTCGCCCTTGTACACGTTGACGAACGAGCGCAGTTTGCCGTCGCCGGTGTAGAGATGCTGGCGCAGGTCCGGGTGCTGATCCGTGAGGTCGCCCAGCGCCGCCCCCGCCGTGTCGCCGCCTACCTCGACCTCGGAGTTGCCACTAACGTACTGTCTCAATGGAGTGGGGATCTTGACTTTCGGCATATGATTCTCCTTCCGTTTCTAACCTAGGATGGGTTCTTCATAGTAGCCCGAGCGGTCGTCCTTGAGGACCCACGAGCGCATGTCCTCGATCCCGTTCCCGGAGACGGAGGCTATCACGTACGACCAGCCCGGCCAGGCGTGTTCGCGGTCGTAGTCCGAGGGCTCCGCCGGGTGGTCAGGGTGCGAATGGTAGACGCCCAGGATGTCCATGTCCCGCTCGCTCGCCCGCTTCTCGAAAGCTATGTACTCCTTCGGGTCTATCAGGAACCGGCGGCTGCGCTCGTCCTCGTGGGTGTTCTCCGCGCGCCACACGTCCACCACGATCTTCATCTCCCCGACGTCCATGCCCACTATCACCCCGGAGCATTCCTCGGGGTACGCTTCTTTGGCGTGGTCGTGGATGTGGCCGGCGTCGCCGGCCCCGATCTTGAGCGGCAAACCTACTCCTCCCAGAAACTCTCGGAGAGGTACTTGTCAGCCCCATCGCACAATATGGTCACGATGGTCCCGTATTCGACCTCCCGGGCCACCTTCGCTGCCGTGGCGACCGCGGCCCCGGCGGAGATGCCGATGAGGATTCCCTCCTCGCGCGCGACGCGCTTGACCATCTCGTATGCGTCCTCTGTGGGGGTGCGGCGGTTCTCGTCGGCGACCGAGGGATCGTAGATGGGCGGCACGATGGCGCTCTCCATGTGCTTCATCCCCTCCAGGCCGTGGAACGGGGAATCGGGCTCGAAGGAGATCACCCGTATGTCCGGGTTCAATTCCTTGAGACGGCTTGCCGTCCCGACGAAGGTTCCACTGGTGCCGAGACCCGCGACGAAGTGCGTGACCTCGCCGCCGGTCGCGTCCCAGATCTCCGGCGCCGTACTCTCGTAGTGCGAGCGCGGGTTGGCCGGATTACTGTACTGGTCAGGGTAGAAGTACCGCTCCGGGTCCTCGGCGTAGAGTTTCCGCGCCTCCCGGATCGCGCCGTCCGAGCCCTCGCCCGGGTCGGTGAGCACGAACTCCACTCCGTACGCGCGCAGGATCTTCTTTCGCTCGTCGCTGGCGTTTTTGGGCATGCACAGCTTCACCTTGTAGCCTAGAGCCGCCCCGATCCAGGCGTAGGCGATGCCGGTGTTCCCGCTCGTGGCGTCCAGGATAGTCTTCTCCGGCGTGAGCAACCCCCGCTCCTCGCCGTCCCGGATCATCCACAGAGCAGGCCGGTCCTTGACCGAACCGCCAGGGTTGTACCACTCCGCCTTCCCGAAGATGCGAACCCCCGGCGTCTCCGCCGAGATGGCCGGCAACTCCAGGAGCGGCGTGTTCCCAACCAGGTCCAGGTTGCGCGCCCCCAGCGAAGCCCGTTCTTTAATCCGAGTAATCATGTCGGGATTAATTATACAGGGTCATTCCGCAGCGTCCACAAGGAGGGAAGCGAGATGACCGGCTAACGTGATAGCCGGAAGGCCAGTAAAAAGCCCCCCGGCCATGGTTGGTGCGATGGGGGCATCATACCGGAGTCCGCCGTCCCCGCGCTACGGTTGTGTGATTAAGGAATCGTTAACTATCCTAAAGTTTCGAGAACCTCCGGCAGGTCCCGGCGGCGGCAGGTGAAGATGGGGGTGTCGAGTTCGGTGTATGCGCTGGCCTCCGACTCGCGCAGCTCCATCATCAGGTCCTGGAATTTCTCGGGAGACTCGGCCTCGAAGGAGAGGATGAACTCGTAGTCCTCTATGCCGAAGCAGTAGGCGGTGTTGTTCTTTACCGGGTAGTGCTTGCGGCCTATGTGCATATGCTCGTCCATCATGCGCTGGCGTTCCTCGATGGGGAGTCGGTACCACCCTCGCGTCTTCACGAACGGGTAGACGAAGAGGTAATCACCCTCGCCGGGGACGATGTAGCGGCGGTTCTCGAAGCCGGGGGTATGCTCGCCCACGTAGATAGAACGCCTGGCGAGGCCGAAGTACGAGTAGGTGACGCTCAGGTACTTGCCGAGACCCGTCTTCATTAGGGCGGATTGCATCGCCTCGAAGGCGTCGAGGTCGTGGCAGATCCTCCACAGCATGAAATCCGCGTCCGAACGCAGGCCCATGAGGGAGAAGGATCGCAGGAGCATGCCGCTAGAGTGCTTGTCCACGGCGGCGAGGAACTCTCTTTTGCCGTCTTCCCGTTCACCTTCCGGCAGACGGCGCCATAGTGGATCCAGCTTGAAGAACACGTAGTTGACGTACTGCGCCGGGAGGTTCTCTTCCTGCGCCTGCTGCTCGCGCGTGTGGGTCTCGGTCATTTCTCTCCCTTCGGTCGAGAGGTTTCAGGCATCAGGTCTCGGGTTTCAGGTTGTCCGTGGAACGGGCTTCGCGTAGCTCCATCAAATCCCAGAAGTCTTGTTTGCCGGAGGCGTCGGGCAGGCCGGCGTAGATGGCGCGGAAGACCAGAAGCAGGGCGATGCCCCACGCGGCGAATTCGGGGATTCCGAGGGCTATGCGGGTTATGGCGTTGACCTGTGCCACCTGGGAGTTGAAGGCTTCCGTGCCGAACGTGGCGGTGACTATCCGGAGGTTGAGCAGGAAGTTGGCGACGCCGGTGGCCGCGTTGATGGCGGCGAGGAGCGCGGTTCCCCAAACGAGCGCCCGTGCGACCGGCCGTTCGCGGAAGAGCTTCTTCAGCGCCGATTCCTGCTCGGGCGTGCGCGGGTCGAGGCTCTGCTCGGCGAACGCGCGCACCACGGGGCGGCCGATGAGGAGCGAGCCGCCGAACACCAGTATCACCACCACGCTGCCCGCCGTGTCCTTGAGGGCGTACAGCAGACCATCCACGAACCAGAACGCCAAAAGGCCGCGCACCATCGCGTTCAGTCCCAGGAAGCCGGTGATGAAGTTCAGGCGGCGGGTGACGAAGAACAGGTCCACGAAGACCCAGCCGACCGGGATCAGGGCGGCGAGCAAGTATGTGGGCACGGCGCCCAGCGTATCCGTCAGGTACGAGAGAACCAGGATCGGGACGACCGCCCCCAGCAAGATATCCAGGATGAGCTTGGTGGAACGGCTCATGGCCCTCCATTGTACGCCCTCCGAAAGGCTTCAGGTTTCAGGCCACGGGCATCAGGTATTTGCTGAAGCCTGAGACCTGGCGCCCGAAGCCTCCAATCCGAAGTTGCTCTCATGCAGCTCCGCGACGCAGGAGAGTTCCTCGTCCGTCAGGTCCGGGGTGTCAGGGGCGGCGGCGAACTCTTCGATCTGCTCCTCGCCGTAGATGTTCGGGAGGGTGGATACTATCTCCGGAGAGGCGAGACAGAACTTCAGCGCCGCCTGTCCGAGGGTGCGCTCGCCTGACTCGGTGAGGAAACTGAGTTGCTCGACCTTCTTGAGACCGCCCGTGAGCCACTCCTTCGGGCGGTGGCGGCGGTGGTCGTTTTCTCCGAAGGTGGTGTTCTCGTCGTACTTGCCTTCGAGCATCCCCGAAGAGTGGGGGACGCGCGCGATCAGGCTCGTATCCGACTCCCTGGCGGCTTCGATGAGGCCGCGGCCGGGGTCCTGTTCGAGGAGGTTGTAGATCATCTGCACGCCCGCGATGCCGCGCTCGCGCATGGCCCGAACTCCTTCATCGAGCCAGCCGATCTTTGGTCCCAGCGCGACGCCGTAGGCCCGGATTTTGCCTTCCGCTTTGAACTCGTCCATCAAGGCGAACAGCGCATCGTCCTCGACGGCGTCCATCTTGGTGTTGTGGAGCTGAAGGAAGTCCACGTAATCCGTGCCGAGACGCTTCAGGCTCTGTTCGAGGGCGAAGCGGATGAACTTTTCGGACCAGTCTTGCGGGCGTTCCTGCTGGCCGCGGCGGGCGGTATGGTTGTAGAAGTCGTAGCCGATCTTGGTGGATATGACGACATCGTCCCGCATGTGCCCAAAGGCGTCGGCCAGGAGCGTCTCCCCGAGTCCGGATCCGTAGGCGTCTGCGGTATCGAAGTAGTTGATGCCCGTATCGAACGCTTTCCTCAGAAGCTCGACGGACTTCTTTTCGTCCACCTCGCCCCACCATCCGGTCGAGACCGTCCAGACCCCGAAGCCGACTTCGGAGACGTGTATGTCCGTGCCCGCGAGGTTGCGATATTTCATCTTCCACCCCTGATCTCTGTCTCGTTCCGATAGTCCATGACGAATGATTACTACATTGTATCGTCCGCCGCTGTTGACTTTCTCTCAGAGCGGGGCCGGGACGAACCGGGACGCAATCTTCCCGGATGAATCGGGACGCTGCTCCCATGACGCCGGGACACCACCCCCCGTAGAGTGTCTATCAATGGATCGGCGGGAAACGGGAACCAGAAAGGAGACAGACATGCGGACATCGAGCCTCATCCGATGGAGCGGGCTGGCGGCGATTGTGGGCGGGGCGTTGTGGGTCGGCAAGGTGCTATACGAGATGAACGACGAGACCGTCTACGTCAGAGACATCACCGACTACATGTTCTTCGTCGTGCCGCTGCTGTTGCTGGCCGGTCTGACGGGACTCTACGCGCTCGGCGGGAGGCGTTCGGGGCAGAGAGGACAGGGGGGGTTGATCGGGTTTTTCCTCGGCGTCCTCGGCCTGGTGGCGATCAGCGTCTCCTTCGGCCTGTGGACGCTCGGGATGGTTTCGGACGTCCTGTGGGGCATCTTGCTCGGGCTGCTGCCGCTGGCGCTCGGACTGCTGATCCTCGGAGGTTCGATCATCGAGTCCGGGGCGCTGGGGCGCGCGAAGGCCCTTCCGCTCATCCTGGGTTTCGTGAGCATCCTGGCGCTCATTCTGCCCCCCTGGAACGTTGCCGGAGTGGTCGTGTGGGCGTTGTTGGGAGGAGGTTGGATCCTGCTCGGAATCGCCATCTGGGCGTCGGGAAGAGAGCGCGCCGCGCAACCCGCGCGAGCGCAAGGATAGGGCGAAATTCATCGAGAAAAGGAGGAGAAGAATGGAGTTGGTGAACAACCCGAGGAGAAAGGTCCTGACGGTCATCGCCGTGGCGGTCATGGTCCTGGCGGCGGGAATGGTGGCGCTGCTGGCGGTCTCGACGTCGGCCACCGCGGACCCATCGAGTCCCAAGTTCGCCTTCGCGCGGATCATGGACGCGGAAGGAGACGTGATCGGGGCGGCGATGCTGACCCAGAGGAAGGATGAGGTCCGGGTCTTCGCCTGGACGAAGGGCCTCACGCCAGGCAAGCACGGCATCCACATCCACGCCGTCGGGCAGTGCAGTGACGCGGCGTTCGCTTCCGCTGGCTCGCACTTCAACCCCGAGATGAAGCAGCACGGTCTCCATAACCCCGAGGGCGCGCACGGCGGCGACCTGCCGAACCTGGAGGTGCGCGAGAACGGCCTCGGCATCCTGCATGCGAGCAACGATCGGGTCAGCCTGCTCGAAGGCTCGAATTCGTTGTTCAATGCTGACGGCTCGGCGCTCGTCATCCACGCCGCCGAAGACGACCAGGTGACCGATCCGACAGGCAACAGCGGCGACCGCATAGCCTGCGGCGTGATCCAGGCGAAGTAAACGTCTTGCCGGGGCGGACTACTCACCGCCCCGGCAACATCGGCGCAAAGGAGAGTCCGCCATGTTGATTCCGAAGTGGGCCCGAGGCTGGATCGCTGTCACTGAAACGGTCCTCATCCTCGGGGGCGTCGCCTGGTTCTCGAAGCTCGCCGTCGTTGTCGCGACCGATGGCCGGGTAACGGCCACCGGCGCGGCAGGGGCCTTCTTTACCCTCGTCCTCGTCCTGATCCTCATCGGCTCTACGGGAGCCGGACTGCGGCTGACGATGAACGGTGAGACCGTATCGCAAGTCCTCGGCATTGTGCTTTCACCGGTCATGTTCGTCGCTTCGTTCATGCTCCTCCAGGAAGTCGCGCGGGCGGTCGTCGGCGGCCTGGGACCGAATTATTCCCGCGAGGAGACGATCATCCTGCTCACGGCGGTGGCGTCATTCGTAGTGGGCGCGATGTTGCTTGGCGGTCTTGTGCGCGGATCGCGCATCACGGCTCCTGTGAGCCCCGAGCCAGATGGCCCACATTCATGACACCCCCGAGTGTCCGAAGAAGGAGGTTACTCATGTCGTTGCCGAAATGGACACGTCTTGGCGGTCTGGCGTTGATGTTGGGCGCGCTCATATTCTCCCTGACCAAAGCCAGGGGATACGTGGACCCCGACGACTCGCTCCTCGTCTACTTCATGGTAGTGGGCTTCGCGGCGTGGCTCGTGGGCCTCGCGGCGCTCTTCGCCCGCTACGCGCCCGTCTCCGGGGCGCTGGGTAAGACTGGCCTCGGAATGTCTTTCGCGGGCATAGTGCTGCTGGCGGTCGGGCATCTGTTCTCTTTCATGTCTTTCGTGGTCGGGGTGGATCTGTTCTCGCTGGTGATCCTGGGCGTCTTCGGCCTCATGATCGGGGCTCTCCTGTTTGGCGTCGCCGCTCTGCGGAGAGATACATTGCCTGGCTACTGGAGGTTCCTGCCGCTCCTCACCGGTCTGGCGGGCTTTGCCTGGTTCTTCCTCTCCGGGGCGGGAGACGGACCACTGTTTTTCCTGGTCCCGAGGACACTCTTCGCCCTCGGCTGGCTGCTCATGGGCTACGTGCTTTTCTTGGACAAGCGTGGAGCCGCGGAGAAGCTCACACCGCAAGAGGTTTGAGAGAGGGGGAAACGAGATGTACTCGAAACCCGTTCGCATTAGCGGGCTGGCGGCGATCTTGGGCGGAATCATGCTGATCGTGCATGCCGTCGGCGTCGCCTCAATGCCCAGGGGTTGTATCGGGGACGCGGAGTGTGCGATCCGCCCGATGAGAGAGACTGGCGTCTTCGAGCTTTTCTTCCTGTTCGCCCTGCTGCTCATCCTGGCTGGCATGGCGGGGCTTGCGCTCCGTGCCTGGCGAACCGGACGCTTCGGCGCTCTGGGATGGGCGGGCGTGATCCTGAGCGCCGCCGGGGTTGCGACGCTCGTAATCGCCATCGTGGCGCAGGTAGCCTTGTTCGGCGGCGACTTATCGCTAATGCCTTTCTTCGCCATTTCGGGGGGCCTTGCCCTGCTCGCCGGTTTCTCGCTCGTGGGAATATCCGTCCTGCGGGCTGGGGTCCTGCCGCGCTGGGTGTCGGCGCTGCCCGTCGCGAGCACGCTCCAATGCTCGGGTTCAACCAGGAGAACGCCCGCATGCTGATCGGGATACCGTTCGCGCTCGCCTGGATGGCGGTGGGCTACATACTCTGGTCCGGCGGGAGTGGCGCGGCCCACCGACCCGCGCCGGCGAAACGCATGGAAAGCGTGCCATGAAGTCCCCGGCTCTGATCCGCTGGTGCGGACTGGCCGCCATTCTGGGAGGAGCTTCGGGGATAGTGCTGACCCCCGTGCTCACTTTCGCGGGCTGGCTAGAGGCCCCGGGCGGTGGCGAACCTCCCCCCATGTCGTGGGCGCGGATCGTCGAGCCCGTGGTGATGCCCCTGGTGAGCTTCGGAACGGCGGATGACGCATATTATCTGTACGGCAGGATGGTATTTCCCATCTACCTGCTGTTCCTGATCGGTCTGCTGGGACTTCGTGCCCGGATGGCGCTACGCACGCATCGTCCGGCGGAGCGAGCGTTCCGCATAGCCCTGATCGGGATCGCGATGAACCTCGCCGGCAACGTCAGCGACTACTGGCTCGGGAGGGAGATACTGGGGCAGTACCTCTGGGGCTTTGGGTACATGATCGGCACGCTGATCGGCACTCTGGTCTACTCGACTGGCGCCGTACTGCTTGGGTGGATCGTCCTGCGAACGGGCTCCTTGCCCCGCTGGAACGGATGGGTGCTCATAGTCGCTCCTATTCTGGGCATCTCGCTGGCCTTCTGGGGCGTTCACTACACGCCCGCCAACTTCATCCTGGGGAACAGTCTCGGATGGCTGCTGCTGGGATACGTCCTGTTTTCGCGGAACCATCCCACCGGCCAGGGACGTACTGGTAGGAGCATCGTATGATCCACCGTTCGATTCCGGCCTCCGGCGCGGCGCTGACGTGCCTCTTGCTCCTCGCGGCGGTCTCCGGCTGCGGCTCGGAGCCCGCAGGGAAGTCGGGAGGGTCTCTCGTCAGCAAGGAGGGAAGGATCGCCTTCACTCGCGCCACCAGCTTCGAGGGAGCCGATTTGGAGTCGGAAATCTACACGATAAACGTGGACGGCTCCGAAGAGACGCGACTGACCGACTCGCCGGGCCTCGACGGCTTCCCCGCCTGGTCTCCCGACGGCGAACGCATCATCTTCACCACCGACCGCGACGGTAACTGGGAACTCTACGTCATGGATGCCGACGGCTCGAACAAGAGAAGGCTGACAAACACGCCGGAGGACGAGACCTCCCCGGCCTTCTCACCGGCCAGCGGGAAGATCGTTTTTGTCACCAACGGATTCGAGGATCCGCGGATACGTGTGATGGACGCGGACGGCACGAACCGCAAACACCTGGCTGCGGGCAACTGGCCGACGTGGTCGCCGGACGGGGAGAGGATCTGCTTCACCATCTACCCCGGAGGTTTCGAACAACTCGCCGTGATGAACGCGGATGGCACGGAGCAGCGCCCTCTGACGGATGGCCGGGGCAACTCGGAGGCCGCCTGGTCGCCCGATGGCGGAAAGATCGCCTTCATGTCCGCCAACGAAGACGAGGATATCTACGTCATGAATGCCGATGGAACGGGGCGCAAGCGCCTCACAGACGATGTTCCCGGCAACGACCACTGGCCCCCGACGTGGTCTCCCGAGAGCGACCGCATCGCCTTCACCTCCGACAGTCCTCAAGGAAGCTCAATCTATGTGATGAACTCGAACGGCTCTGGACTCACCAAGCTGACCGATGGCCCGGTGGCGGACGTGTTCCCCGCCTGGCGGCCATGAGCGAGCGTTCGAGGATGCGCTGGACGGCGTCAGGTGAGATCATTACTCGCGTTGCAAGCGTCAATTTGAGGAGCCGGGACCGGCCATGACGACGCATCCCATCGCGCAGGAACCACCCGGAGGCCGGGGACCGGGACACGCGGCGCGGCGACTCCCGTTCGGGATCGGCGCTCGCGGCGCCGCTCGGCTCGCGTGGTCGGTGGGGGCGCTATGCGTGGCACTGCTCCTATCGGGCTACCTGCTGTCCTTCCTCACCGATCCCTATTTCCGGCGAGAGGAGTCCCTGTACCTCGGCGCCATCTACAACGCGCTGCAACTGGCGTTCCCGACCGTCGGCGCTTTCGTGGCGGCGCGCCGTCCCGAGAACCCCATCGGCTGGCTCTTCTGCCTCGCGAGCCTGTCGTTGTCCGGCCAGATCTTCGCCGACTCGTACGCGACCTACGCGCTGTTCACTTACCCTGGAGAGTTGCCGGGTGTCGAGACCATGGCCTGGCTCTCCCAGTGGATAGCCTTCCCCGTGATAATGCCGGTTGGAGCTCTCCTGTTCCTCCTGTTCCCGGATGGACGGCTGTTGTCCCGGTGGTGGCGGTTCGTGGCCTGGACCGCCGTCGCCGGGGGCGTGCTTCTAGCTGCTGGCGACGGGCTGAGGCCGGGACCGCTGTACATGCAGCCCGGCCTGGACAACCCGCTCGGCGTCTGGAGCATCGGCGGTGTGCCGGTTTACCGGGTGTGGGAGACGTGCGCCGCCGCCGGGGGATGGCTGGGCATCGGGTCTTGCGCGGTCTCCGTGGTTTCCTTGATGTTGCGCCTGAAGCAGGCTCGCGGAGAGGTGCGGCGACAGATCCAATGGTTCGCGACCGCTGCGGTGGTTTCGCCGACCGGGTTCCTCGTAGCTTTCTGGACCCAGGATGGCACGATAAACGGCATCGCCTGGTTCGCGGGCGTCTTCGGGTTTCTGATGCTTCCGGGGACCGTCGGCATCGCCATCCTGCGTCATCACCTCTGGGACATGGATTTCATCGTCAACCGGACGCTGGTCTACGGGACGCTGACCGCGATTGTCGTCGGCTCATACGCGCTCGTGGTCGGGATCCTGAGCACGCTGTTCCAGACGAGCGCGGGGACAAGCGGCATGCTGGTTCCGGTGTTGGCGACCGGGGTGATCGCGGTCCTCTTCACCCCCGTCCGCAACCGCCTGCAACGCTCCGTGAACCGCCTGATGTACGGCGAGCGCGACGACCCTTACGCCGTCCTATCGCGCCTCGGAGAGCGCCTGGAGACCGCGCTCGTCCCCGAGGTGGCGCTGGAGACCGTCGTGGAGACGGTGGCCCAGGCGTTGAAGCTGCCATACTCCGCCATCGCCCTCAAACGGGACGGTCGCTTCGTGACAGCGGCCGAGTTCGGGACCGTGGATAGCGAGCCGATAGTCTTGCCGCTCACTCACCACTCGGAGGAGGTGGGACAACTGGTCCTGGTCCCTCGTTCGCCGGGGGAGGAGCTCTCGCCCGTGGACCTCAAGCTCCTGGGAGACCTGGCGCGCCAGGCTGGCGCCGCCGCCCACGCCGCGCGCCTCACCGCCGACCTCCAGCGTTCGCGCGAGCGCCTGGTGACGGCGCGGGAAGAGGAACGCCGCAGGCTTCGCCGCGACCTGCACGACGGCCTCGGCCCCACGCTCGGCGGTCTGACCCTCGGGCTCGACGCCGCCCGAAGCTCGCTCGCGCAGGACCCGGAGACCGCCGGCGCGCTGCTCTCGGAGCTGAAGTCCCAGACTCAGCACGCCATGACCGACATAAGGCGCCTGGTCCACGGGCTGCGCCCTCCCGCGCTCGACGACCTCGGGTTGGTGGACGCCATCCGCCAGCAAGCCGCCCGGCACGGCGCCCTCGACCGTGACCCAACCGGGAGCACGAACCACGCGAACGGGACGGTCTTCTCGGTGGAGGCGCCACAGGGCGACAGCCTGCCGCCGCTGCCCGCCGCCGTGGAGGTGGCCTGCTACCGCATCGCCCAGGAAGCCATCACCAACGTGTCCCGCCACGCCGGGGCGCGTGCGTGCCTCGTGCGTCTGTCGCCAGATGAGAGGGGAGGCGAACTCCAACTGGAAGTCACGGACGATGGCGTGGGGGTTCCCGAAGACCGGCGCGCCGGGGTGGGCCTCTCTTCGATGCGCGAGCGGGCCGAGGAACTGGGCGGTACGCTGACCGTCGGGCCGGTCTCCACCGGAGGCACGAGCGTGCTGGCCCGTCTGCCGCTGCCCGGGAAGGGAGAGTAACCGTGCCGGCGGAATGGCCGCCTGATAGGAACACTCGCGTATTGATAGTAGACGATCACGCCCTCTTCCGGTATGGGATGCGCGCTATGTTTACCTCGACGCCCGGCTACGAGGTCGTCGGCGAGGCGGCGAGCGGCGAGGAGGCCGTGAGCATGGCCGCCGAGCTATCGCCCGACGTCGCGCTCATGGACCTCCAGATGCCTGGCATGAACGGCATAGAGGCGACCCGCAGGATAGCGGGGACGAATCCCGAGGTTGCGGTGGTGGTCGTGACCATGCTGGGAGATGATGACTCGGTATTCGCCGCGATGCGGGCCGGGGCCCGCGGCTACGTCCTCAAGGGCGCCGACGGCGAGGAGGTCCTCGAGGTGGTAGGCGCGGTCGTCAGGGGAGAGGCCCACTTCGGGCCGGAGATCGCCCGGCGTCTCCTCGGTTTCTTTTCCGCCCCCAGAGCCGTGCCGCCTTCTGAGGCGTTCCCGGACCTCACCTCCCGCGAGGCGGAGGTACTCGGCCTGATCTCCTGCGGCATGAGCAACCAGGAGATCGCCCGCCGCCTCTACCTCAGCGCCAAGACCGTCCGCAACCACGTCTCGAACATCTTCCTCAAGCTCCAGGTCGCCGACCGCTCTCAAGCCATAGTCCGCGCCCGCGAGGCCGGGATGGGAAATAGTCGCGCAGCGGAGAACCATCCGCGAGCGCCACGGCAGCCACCATCAAAGCCGTAAGCCTGAGTAGGATGCCGGATCATCCGGTATCTTCAAGTACGAAGATGCCCCATATAATCCGCTGAATGGCGAACGAGACCATGATCGCCGCCTACGCTGGCGGAGCATCCGGGGCGCGAGCCGCCGCCAACGCTGGCTCCACGATAGTCGTCGTGGACGCCTTTCGGGCGAGCGCCACCATCGCGGTCCTGATCTCGAAGGGTGCCCGCGTGATACCGGTCGCCTCCATCGCGGAAGCCGCCTCCGCCCCTGCCGACTTCCGCGCCGGGGAGCGGGGGAGCGCGAAGGTCGCCGGCTTCGACTTCGGCAACTCGCCCACGGAGATACTCGCCGCGGAGATACCGCCGGGCTCCACCGTCGCCCTCTCCACTACGAACGGCACCCGCGTCGTGGAGGCCGCTGCCCGCGCGCCCTGCATCCTGGCCGGCTCTTTCGTGAACGCCACCGCCCTCGCGGACGTGCTCTCCACCGGCTTCGCCGGGGAGCGCGTGACGGTGGTTGGCTGCGGCTGGGAGGGACGCCGCGCCTCCGAGGATGAGGCAGCCGCCGGGGCCATACTGCGCCGCCTCGAAGAGTGGGGTACCAGGCTAGATGGGCGGGCCCGGCGGGTCGTGGATGCGTACCTTTCACGTCCCGCGGAACGTCTGCGGAGCAACAGCGCGGCCCTGCGCCTGAGGCGTCTCGGGTACGAGAGAGACCTCGATCTCTGCCTGGGCGAGGACAGCGTAACGGTCGTGCCCGTGCTGCGCGACGGAGCCTTCGTCGAAGGGCGAAAAGAGGCTGCATCTATGTGCGAAATCTCCAGCCTTTGGGCCGGATCGAAAAGTAGAAATTCGTCTTGACAGGAGGCGGATGGGACCGTATTCTGAAGCTAGGTTGGGCGGATCAAACGTTACAAACTCCGTCCGATACCGCCGACGAAAGGAGGTGAAGATATGACGATCACCATCACGCACGAAAAGACCAAAGAGGTCACGCGCGAGGATGTGGATCAGGCCATAGACGTGATCGAGCGTCACCTGGAGAAGGAGGCCCGTACCCGCAACCTGTTGGACGAGCAGGCTATCATGCGCCCGAAGGACCTGTGCAAGCAGC
>JBPCLT010000101.1:0-11196 GCA_051003015.1 Rubrobacteraceae bacterium
CGAGTTGCGAGGCTCCTGCGATCCCCGCGCCTTCGTGCCGCTCGCGGAAGACACCGGGGACGAGGAGGACTCCCGCCGCTCACACAAGCTCATCGCCCGGGACGGCGAGCGCGTGGCTGGCTTCGCCGGGGTGGACGGCGCCTACGTCTCATGGCTGTACCTTGATCCGGATCACCACGGCCGCGGCATCAGTCGCCGCCTGTTGCGTCTCGGCATGGACCTCGCCGTACCAGACGCCTTCACCGTGAGCCTTGTCGGCAACGCCAGGGCGCTGGGCCTCTACGAAAGCGAAGGGTTCGCCGTGACGGAGACCTTCGAGGACGAGAACGCCGGATACTCGTGTACCTGCGTCCGGCTGGAGCTAAACCCGTAGAAGAACCTCGGAGGGCGAACGTGGAGAAGCCGATGCACAACCTCAAAATAACCTCCGAGCCGCACGCGGGCGAACGAGACGCGGCCTTCGTCCGCGAAGCCCTCGCCTTGCACAACGTGGCGGTCACCCAGGACGCTTACTACAGCCCGCTTGCCATCTTCCTCCGGGACGAGCGAGGCGCGATCCTCGGCGGCGCTCTGGGCGATGTCTGGGGAGGGTGGCTTGACCTCACGTTCCTCTGGGTCGTGGAGCCGCTACGAGGGCAGGGATACGGCAAGCAGCTTCTCAAAGCCGCCGAAGAGGAAGCCAGGGCGCACGGATGCCGGGGCGTACACTCGAGCACGCATAGCTTCCAGGCGCGGCCCTTCTACGAGAAATCCGGTTACGAAGTCGTCGGGGAGATCCCGGACCATCCCGCAGGATATTCACTCTTCTTCCTGAAGAAGATAATTGCGAAGGATTGAGTATGGAAGATGGAATCCCGTTCGAGATAGCGAACCTGAAGCGGAGGCCAGACCTCGCGGAAGAGTTCGGACGTATGAGTCAGGGCGCGTGGCCGCCGTTCCTGCTCCACGCCGACACTTTATATTGGGACTCGCTCTTCGACGAGTTCGCCGGGTTCCAATTCGCCTTCCTCGACCCCGAAGGCGCAGTCATCGCCACAGGCCACACCGTCCCGTTCATCTGGGACGGCACGGAAGATGACCTTCCTCTCAAACTGAGCGAGGCGTTGGGACGAGGACTGGAAGCCCATCGGCAAGGGCATGCGCCAGACACGCTCTCGGCGCTGGCGGCGATCGTGGCGCCGGACCATCAACGAAAGGGTTTGAGCACGCGGATAATTCGCACCATGCGCTCGCTCGCCGTCGACCACGGCATGCACTCCCTCCTCGCGCCCGTCCGGCCCACGCTCAAGAGCCTCTATCCGCTCACCCCGTTCGAGAGGTACGTCGAGTGGAAGCGGGAAGACGGAACGCCTTTCGATCCCTGGCTGCGGGTCCACCACCGGCTCGGCGCGCAGTTCATGAAGGTAGCGCCGCAGGCGATCACGGTTACTGGCTCCGTCACCGAATGGGAGGAATGGACCGGCGTGCGCTTCCCCGAAAGCGGAGAGTACGTAGTCCCCGGCGCGCTTCAATCCGTCCACATAGACCGCGACTGCGACGAAGGACGCTGCGACGATCCGAACGTCTGGATGCGCCACCCGGTTCCGTAGGCTGATCGCACCCGATGGTGACCGCCCTGCTGGTCATCGTACTCGAGTTCGTGGGCAACGTGCTGCTGGGCGTAGCGGTCTGGCGCTCGGAGACGCTGCCCAGGTGGGCCGGAGCCCTCTGGGCTGCCGGGGCCGTGTTCATGTATCCCCTGGGCATCGTGTACGCGGTTGTGATCCTCGGCGTCCAGAGCACCCCGCCAACGGTGCTCGTGGGGGCGTTAGTGTTGGTGATAGCGGAGCGTGGATGGCCTGGAGCGTCTTGCGGCAACCTTCCACCGGGAGAGTAGGAGTGACAGCCCAACCTCGGGTCCAATAACGGACCTCCGGATCGCCATGCGCTCGAACCAATAACCCTGGCAGAAGCACGATTTCGGCGGGAGGAACGAAGATGAGGGCGGAAGGGCAGGGCGCGACCGGCGGCGGCGATGCTACTCGCGTTCAAGAGGAGCATGTGATCGGGAGATCGTCCTGCAAAGCACGGCGTTTCGGAGCGGAGGGTCCGAGCCCGACAAACCCTCCCGGACGTTAGACGAACGAGGCAGACTCTAGAAGACTTTATTTACCGGACGTGAGGACGTGGGCCTCGTCTATGAGCTCCAGCAGCCCTTCGAGCAACAGGTGGGTGCATTCCCGGTGGCGCCCGCCGATGCGGACCTTCGTCGGCCGCAGTGTCTCTAGAGGCAGTTCGATCCACGCCAGCCTGTCGCCCGGTTCTGCGGTTTCGGGCAGGTCGCATATGACTACTTGGGGGTCGAACCGCTCGAGTTCACTTCCCAGCTCGCCCTGGGTGCAAGTGGCCACCGCGTTTTCCGGACGCAACAGCCGGATACCGGACGCGATTACCTCCCGGTAGACTCGGTGTTCGTCGCCGTAGGCAACCAGAATGCGCATCTTGGCCGCCTTCCTTCCCTGTCTTCGAGAACGCTCGCACCTTATGATAGCGGGGCGCTCGGACACCTGCGTGTGCCGATCGGCCCATTTTCTCGACCGATATTTTGACGGGCTCCTGTCTCGCCCTCCCCGGCCGTCTCGGTGCTAGCTAGACCTTTTCGATCGACTCCAAGAGCATCCACAGCGCCTCTGCTCGCATGCGCTCCCTGTCCGAGATGTCCCTTTGCCGTTCCAAGCAGGCCAGTTCTTCCAGCGCCTCCTCCAGGTAGGGTTTCAGTCTCGCCACCTCGTTTCGGCTCGTCCCGGGCTTAAGAGACAGCTCTTCAATGGTGCTCGCCAAAATTGCACTGGGCTCCCACTCCTGGTGTGTCGGCAATCTGACCACCTCCAGCCTCACTTTCTCTAGACTCACTGCATGTAGGTGTCCGCCTCCGGTCCCACCCCTGTCGCGTAAACACCTCCCTAGAGTAGTGCCCACAAACAACGTGTTACGGTCGCCAGGCGGACGGTTCTTCCGTTTATTTGGCGGAGAAGAGAACGCAGACTTCCCTCCAGGCTCGTCCCCCGTCCTCCTTGGGTTCAGGCTTCTGGATGTTCAGGCAAGGTCTCCGATCTTGGTCTCCACGGCGCTCACAAGCTCCTCGAAGTCGTCATCCAGGTTGAGCATCTCGTCCGCTATCCCAAACTCATGGTCGAGCCATTCGGCATCCCGGCTATCCGAGAGCGTTAGCACCGGCACGTTGGCCTCCAACAGCCAGCCGGCCGATCTCGCTTCGCTTCCGTCGATCAGATGGCCGTCGACAATGGCGAGGTCCACCGCGCCCCGGCTATCCTCCAGCCTCTGGCGGGCCTCCGCGAGCGACCCGCTCGAGACTACCTCGAGGCCCGTCCTCTGCTGTAGCACGAGCGCCAGGCATTCGCGGAAGACGTCATGGTCTTCGATGAGCAGCAGCCGCTTGGGAGTCGCGCCTTCGCCGCCACCGATGCTCCCACCGGCGTCTGGCGCTTCATAGGCCATCGACTCGTTCGGATCCTCGGGCAAGAACCGCGTTTCGCGGCCTCTGCCGGCGCGCAAATTCATGGGCAACTTCCAAAACCCGAGAACCCCGATAATGGGGGCGAGCAGAACGAGCCCCAGCCCGAGTGGCCGGCGCCAGGCGGCGTAGGTTTCGGCTGAGGTATCGCCCGGAGCAGGGAAGACTGCTGCGATGGCGGCAGCGACGGCGGCAGCGAGGACGGACCTTGCGCTCTCCAGGGAGCCCACGACCGAGGAGGGAGACTCGTCGGCGGGGTCCGGCACCCCTACCCTTGCGGGCGCGGGGTTGTCCGCCGCCGCGTTCGGAACCCGCGGCGTCTCGGTAGCCGAGCTCCGCGCCTCCTTGCCTTCGACGCCGCCTTCGCCATGGCTCGGCCTGGACCCTTTGGGGGCCCCGCCCCGTGCCTCAGGGGCCGACGGCACTGCTTCCGCGGGCCTGACGGCTTCTCGACTGGGCGCCCCCTCGGCGGTTGGCTCGGCCTTCGGGATCCGGTGGGCCGGCGGCAACGCCAGCTCCTGTCCCGGCATGATCAGGTTCGGGTCCTCTCCGATCACCTCCCTATTTGAGGCGTAGATCCTCCTGACCCCCTTCGCTATCTGCCGCGCTGACGCCTCCGGCCCAAGCCGTTCGGCGCTTATCGACCACAACGAGTCGCCGGAACCTACCTCTATGTTCGAGGCGTTCGGCGCGGCCGTCTTTTGAGCGTCAGCCTGAGCTTCCGCCGCCGCAGGCAAGGCCACCAGGGCCACCGCTGCCAGCGCCAGCATCACCATCGATGTGTACAGGTATCTTTCGAGCCTCGCAAACAAGGCGCTACCCCCTTACCAGGAAAGGTTTTTGCCGCTCCCGTTCTCGGGAGGGCACGGGCCGCGGGAGGCACGCCTATTGGCGTACCTCTGGGTAAGGGGGTACTAGCCGGGGCGTTCGACGGCCAGGCGCAAGGCGGAACGGAGCCGGAGAGGCTCACGGTGAGGCCAGGAGAGGCGGCCGACCTGGAAAGCGGTGGCGGAGAAAAGGATCAGGGTGGCGAGCAGCAGCGGCGCGGAGGCGCCGTCGGAGGAGATAGAGGAGCCGAAGGAGAGGTTGCTTGTCGGAGAGGACCCGCCGGGGGAGATCGGAAGCGCTGGCGTCGGGACGGCAGGAGGAGCATACGGTGGAGCGGACGGTCCCTCAGTCGGGCTCTGTGCTACGCCGCCGAACAGATCACCGAGTGCCTGCGCCACGTTACCCACAATGTCGCCGATCCGCTCGGCCAACTCGGCCACCCGTTGAGAAGAGAGCGCGATCGCCCGACCGATCCCTCCGTCGGTCGAATCCGGCATCGCGCCGCCCAGCAGGTTGCCCAGGGCCCTGACCAGATCGCCGACCCGTTCGATGATCTTGGCGGCGGCCTTCTCCGAGGACTCGACGATCGCCTGCGCCGCCTTCGCCACGGCGGTCACGACGCCCTCCACAGCCTCGGAAACCTTCGACTGCTCGGCGTCTTCCAGGCCCGTTGCCGAATCAGGGATCGGCTGCGAAGCTGGATCGGTAGCGGTATCGGCGTTGGGAGGATTTTGTGGAGGATCTTGAGTCGAAACCGGAGAGAGGGCGCCATGCACAAGGCCGGGGTCCTCTGAAGGCGGTTCGGTAGGTGGGGCTTCAGGCGCCAGAGCCAGCGCCGACTCGGGAGCTGGGTCTACAGGAGCAGGTCCAGAGGCCGGAGCCGGAGTCGAGCCTACTGGGGTGGGGGTGAGAGCCGGATCAGGTGCTGGGCTTACCGGAGCACCGGGAGTAGGTTCAACCACCGGAGTTTCGAGAGCTGGTTCGGGCGCCGGATCTACCGGCGTCGGCTCGGGAGCTTGCTCCACCGGAGCCTCAGACGTCGGCTCGGGCACCAGTTCTGGAGTGATCTCGGGGGCCGTTTCGGGTGCCGGAGTTGGAGTGACCTCGGGAGATGGCTCAGGAACGCCCTCGGTGATCGGTTCCGGTGTGATTTCTGGTGTCGGCTCGGGTGTCGGCTCTGGATCGGGAACCAGCTCAGGCGTGGGTTCAGGCGTAGGCTCGACTACGTGATCGGGTGTCGGCACAGGATCGGGTGTCGGTACAGGAGCCGGTTCCGTGACGGGGTCGGGAACGATCTCAGGGGCCGGTTCGTGAGTTGGCTCCACCGTCGGATCGGGAACGGGTTCTGGTGTCGGATCGGGAGTTGGCTCTGGGACCGGCTCGACGACGGGATCGGGCTTCGGGACCGGTGTTGGCTCTGGCTCCGTGGCGGGATCGGGAACGATCTCGGGACTAGGCTCCGGTATCGGAGTGGGGGCCGGTTCCTGAGCGGGCTCTATGGTCGGATCCGGCGTCGGTTCCTGAGCGGGCTCCACCGTCGGAACGGGTTCGGGTTTCGGAGCGATTTCTGGTGTCTGCTCGGGGGCTGGCTCGGAGACCGACTCTAGCACCGGTTCGGGCGCAGGTCCGGGATCCGGAGTTATCTCTGGAGCGGGCGCCGGGTTGGGCTCTGGTTCCGGAGCCGGTTCCACGGCGGGCTCGGGAGTAATTTCTGGGGCTGGTTCTGGCGCCGGCTCGGGAACGACTTCAGGAGCTGGTTCTGGTGCGGGCTCCAGTATTGGTTCGGGAGTTGGCTCGGGAACAGGGGCAGGTGCTGGAGCGATTTCTGGCACCGGCTCGGGCGCCGGAGCCGGTTCGGGAGCCGGTTCTGTCGCTGGAACTGGCTCCTGCGCGGCAGTGGGTTCGGGTGCCTGTGTCGAAGCGTCTTCGGGAATCGTAGACGGAACCGCTCCGCCCTCCAGCGACTGTCCGAGAGCCTGCCCGGTAAAGACAAACAGGGCGATCCACAACACGGCGAGCACGCCAACGAACCCAACGAGGGTCCATAAGCGTCGCAAGGTCACTCCGCGGCACTGGCTCACGTCCAATTACCCAACTTCCCTTGGATACACCCACACGTATAGTATGAGACTTCTCGGTGCTTGCGCATGTGCCATCTGGCATATTTTTTCGTTTCTGTCAGAAATTACTTGGGCTTCCGCGTAACGGGTCTAAGAGACCGTCCGAAAAGGGCTTGGAACGAGATCTCGGCAGTGGTTTTGGCTGTCGTGCATGTGCAATATGGGGCTTCCCCCGGTAAGACGGACACTCTAGAGTGAGGACGACGAGTCCTCGGAAAGGGATCCACACAGTGCCGGGACCAACGCCACACTGCCCGCCGGAATTCAAACGGGAAGCCTCAGGCTTTATCGATCTTCTGGGAAGTCGCTCCCGCAGATGGCCGAGGAGCTGGGCATAGCCAGCGAGTCCATGAGGAGGTGGGTTAGAGCGTGTTATGGACCCGCACTGAGAATACCGGCCGCCTGATGGAGAAAGAGGCACGCGAAGGCGACGAAATGCAGCCCGCCAGAGTGTTCGGCAGCCTCTCGTAATCCTTCGCCAACCGCCGAAAGCGCAATGCCCACACGAAATCGCGTTCCACTACCCATCTCTTCGGCAAGAGCACGAAGCCCCTCTTGGCCCCTCGGATGAATACAGTAAGCGACTAGCCGAATGGGACGAGTACAATGACCTTAGCGTTGAAGCCCACGGCGACTGACAGTAGTTCATCACGACTGATCCTGGAGCACCTGTCACAATAGTTGGGCCGGGGCCCGTTAGCCACAGTGGCCGAATAGGTCTGAGGCGTCCCGGGCCCTGCTCCACCCGGAGCTAACAGCGTCGCAAAATTGCGGTCGATTCGCGAACTGCTCTAAATATCCCAGAGCTTCGCGTACTCACACACAACAGCCTCGCGGGCATGTTCGGGCAGGTCACGGAAGGAGATCTCTCGCTTCATCCTCTCGCGAGGCGGACGCCCCCGATGCAGCGTGCCGCTCCCGGGACCATTCGAGATATCACCCGTGCTCAGGTAGGGATACTCGCCCGCTTTCTTGTCCGTGAGGAGGCCCGTGAAGACCACAGTGTAGCGTTCGGCGGTCACGCCGCCATCGTCGTAGATTCAGGCGTAGCGGGGAGCGCCATCAGGAAGCAGCCGCTCGCGTCGAGTGCGCAATTACGTCTCTCCCCTAATCGGAATCACGTTCCTTGAGGGACCAGGCAGGGTCCTCGGTGGCCGCCGCCAGGTCCTCAGCCACCGGCTCGTCCGGGGCTTCGCGTTCCTCGGGCTCGATATCCGGCGTCAGGCCCTCCGGCTCCCCGGCTACTTCCGGGTTCGCACTACCGTCCGTGTTCTCCGGCATGAACTCTCCTCTCCGCTAGTGGACAGATACCGGGGAAGCCAAATCTTCGGCCTCCCCGGTACATTGACAGACTGACCAGCTATTTAACGAACTGCTGGTTCTCCGTGGAGCCAGGGAGTCCAGTGACCGGGCTCTCCGCCGTCTCGAATTGCTCCTCCTCGGTCGAGCCGGTGAGGGCTGTGGTCGAAGCGGTTCCGCCGGCGACGACCTGGGCGACCTCGTCGAAGTAGCCTGCCCCGACTTCGCGCTGGTGCCTGGTCGCGCTGTAGCCGTGCCTCTCGGCGGCGAACTCGGCCTCCTGCAACTCGACGTATGCGGCCATGCCGCGCTCGCCGTAGCCGCGGGCGAGCTCGAACATGGAGTAGTTCAGGGAGTGGAATCCCGCCAGGGTAACGAACTGGAACTTGTAGCCCATCTCGCCGAGCTGCTCCTGGAACGTGGCGACGTCCTCGTCCCCAAGCTTCCTCTTCCAGTTGAACGAAGGCGAGCAGTTGTACGCCAGCAGCTTGCCGGGGAACTTCTCGTGGATGCCCTCGGCGAACTCGCGGGCCTCCTCGATGTTCGGCTCGGAGGTCTCGCACCACACCACGTCCACGAACGGCGCGTAGGCAAGCCCGCGGGTGATGGCGTAGTCGAGGCCGTTTCGGACCCGGTAGAAGCCCTCAGCCGTCCGCTCGCCCGTGAGGAAAGGCCGATCCGTGGGGTCTATATCCGAGGTTATGAGGGCGCCCGAATCGGCGTCGGTGCGCGCGACCAGGACGGTCGGAACCCCCATCACGTCAGCCGCCAGCCGCGCCGAAATGAGGTTCCTTATCCCCTGTGACGTCGGCAGGAGCACCTTGCCCCCCATGTGACCGCACTTTTTCTCGCTGGACAACTGGTCCTCGAAGTGGATGCCGGCGGCTCCGGCTTCGATCAGGGCCTTCGTCAACTCGAAGACGTTCAATGCCCCCCCGAACCCGGCCTCCGCGTCCGCGACTATCGGGGCGAACCAGTCTATGCCGTTCTTGCCCTCGGAGTGGTGAATCTGATCCGCTCTCTGCAATGCCTGGTTTATCGCCTTGACCACGCTCGGCACGCTGTCCACCGGATACAAACTCTGGTCCGGGTACATCTGTCCAGCCTGGTTGGCGTCCGCCGCGACCTGCCAGCCGGAGAGATATATCGCCTCCAGCCCCGCCTTGACCTGCTGCACCGCCTGGTTGCCCGTCAAGGCCCCAAGCGACCGCACGAACGGCTGCTCGTGCATCATCCTCCACAGACGCTCCGCCCCAAGCCGCGCCAGCGTGTGCTCGATCTTTATGGAGCCCCTGAGCCGCAACACGTCCTCAGCCGTGTACAGACGCTCGACCCAATCCCAGCGTGAGCCCTCCCACTCGTTCCGGATTTCCCCGGCCTGATCCCCGTTCTTTCCGTTCTGCATCCCGCTCTCCTTTCCTGAAGTCTCGTCTCTTACTGCAAACCGCATCTAAGTGCGTACATATGTGCAATGCTTGCGCGCACCACGCCTCTCGCGGGCGCGTCAGGGTACGTGTCCCACGCTCCGGGGCAGGAGGACGGGGACCGGCAGCCTGACCATGGGGCCGCCGGTCTGGATGATGACGAGTGTCGGGATGGCGCTGATTTCTCCTACTTCTCCAGGATCTCGTATCCGGGGAGGGTCAGGAACGGGACGAACTCGTCGTCGGTGGAGATGCGCTCGAAGAGCTTCGCGGCGTCCTCGAAGCGGTCGTTTTTGGTGCGCTCCTTGTTGACGATCTCGGGGAGGCGGTCCATCTCTTCGCGCAGGATCTGGTGGAACAGTTCCTCGGTCACCTCGGTGCCGTCATTGAAGACGCCGCCGGGGTTGTGGACCCACTGCCACACCTGGGCCCGCGATATCTCCGCCGTCGCCGCGTCCTCCATCAGGTTGAAGACGGGCACCGCCCCGCGGCCGGCGAGCCACGCCCCGATGTACTGGAGGCCGACGCTCACGTTGTTACGGAGACCGTCCTCGGTGATGTTGCCCTCGGATGGCGCGGAAAGCTCTTCGGCGGTTGGGTTCGCGTCCGGGATCTTGTCGAGTTGGTTGGGCTGGGGCATGATCTCATCGAAGACCTCTTTGGCGAGGGCGACCATGCCGGGGTGGGCGACCCACGTCCCGTCGTGGCCGTCGTTGGCCTCACGCTCCTTGTCCGACCGGACCTTGTCGAAGGCCGCCTCGTTCGCCTCGGGGTCGCTTGGAACGGGGATCTGGGCCGCCATCCCGCCGATGGCGTGCGCGCCGCGCTTATGGCACGTCTTGATCAGGAGCAACGTGTACGCCCGCATGAACGGGACCGTCATCGTCACCTCGATCCGGTTCGGCAGCAAGCGGTTCTCGCGGTTTCGGAACGTCTTTATGTAGCTGAAGATGTAGTCCCAGCGCCCTGCGTTCAGGCCAGCCGAATGGTCGCGTAGCTCGTAGAGGATCTCATCCATCTCGAACGTCGCAGGGAACGTCTCGAGAAGCACTGTCGCCTTGATGCTGCCCCTCGGTATCCCGAGCTCGTCCTGGGCCGCGTTGAAGATGTCGTTCCACAGCCGCGCCTCTGGATAATGCTCCATCTTCGGCAGATAGAAGTACGGCCCCGAGCCCCTATCGAGAAGGTTCTGGGCGTTGTGGAAGAAGTACAGCCCGAAGTCGAAGATGCCGCCTGGCACCGGCTTGCCGTCCATCAGCATGTGTTTCTCGAAGAGTTGCCAGCCGCGGGGGCGTGCGATCAGGACAGCCGTCTCGTCGTTCAACTCGTAGTGCTTGCCCGTCTGCGGGTCGTCGAAGGAGATGGTGCGGACTATCGCCTCGCGCAGGTTCTGCTGGCTCTCCAGCATGTTCACCCACGTCGGGCAGTTGGCGTCCTCGAAGTCCGTCATGTACATGCTGGCGCCGGAGTTGAGCGCGTTGATGAGCATTTTCCGATCCGGAGGACCAGTGATCTCCACCCGCCGATCCTGCAAGTCTTCGGGCACCGGAGCGACCTTCCAATCGCCCTCCCGGACATCCTTCGTATCCTCCAGGAAGTCAGGCATCTCGCCGGCGTCTACCTTCGCCTGCCACTCCTCGCGCACGCCGAGGACCTCGTCCACCCTCCCGGAAAACTCCCGCGCCAGCTTCGCCACGAAGGCGACAGCCTCCGGCGACAAAACCTCGTCGTACTTCTCCGGTATGGAGGCCGTGAACTCGAACCCTTCACCAAACCGCTGCCCGTTATTCTGCATGAGGCTCCTTCTCATAGCTCCTAGAGAAAAGCTACTCTAGCAAGCCGCCGCGTCGGACGCTCGGAGCCCGCGAGAACTAGGCTGCTGCGCTGACACGAACCTCGGCCGGAGCCCGCCGCACGTACACGATGCAAGAAGTCGGCACGCACCGCCACCGGTAAAGCACCTGGAACTCCTCGAACCCAACCCGGACCCGCTCCCCGATGCTCGGAGCGC
>JBPCLT010000102.1:0-7920 GCA_051003015.1 Rubrobacteraceae bacterium
CGAAGTGAAGCGTTCGGGAATACGCGCTGGCGCCGGCGAGGATCATCTTCGGCCTCTCCCGAACCGCGATCTCGCGCACCTCGTCGTAGTCTATGTAGCCATCATCCCCGACGCCGTAGTGGACGAAGTCAT
The DNA here is from genome assembly GCA_051003015.1 of Rubrobacteraceae bacterium. Taxonomy (GTDB): domain Bacteria; phylum Actinomycetota; class Rubrobacteria; order Rubrobacterales; family Rubrobacteraceae; genus JACDGB01. Next base: position 133 of record JBPCLT010000102.1, read on the forward strand.
AAGTCCTGCCGCTGAAGTTGAACTTCGCCCCATGCGTCAGATGCCCGCCGTGGGCGAGGTCCATAGCAAGCACCTTGTCTCCGGGTTCCAGCAACGCAGAATACGCAGCCTCGTTGGCCTGGCTACCCGCGTGGGGCTGGACGTTCGCGTGGTCCGCGCCGAAGAGTTCGAGCGCCCGGGCGATGGCGAGCCGCTCGGCCTTGTCCACCTGTTCGCAGCCGCCGTAGTACCGCTTTCCCGGATATCCCTCGGCGTACTTGTTCGTCAGGACGGAGCCCTGCACCGCCAGCACGGCGGGCGAGGCGAAGTTCTCGCTGGCGATCAACTCGATGGTCGAACGCTGGCGCTCCAACTCACCGTCGAGCGCCTCTTGCACCTCGGAGTCCACGACTTCGGCATAAGGTCCAATCATGTGCTACCTCCGCTCCTCGGGTTCGGTATCGCGCCCGGCACCTCGCCGCACGGGTAGATGGTACGCTGCTCGTCTCCGGAAGCTTCACCCATCCCGCTCTCCAACCAGAAGCACGAGTCATCGAGAGTATAGACGTTGCCCTTAACGCCCTCAAACTTCCCGGGACCGCAAAGTCACCTCGGCCGGGCCTCCTGGAACGTCGCGTTCCTTTCCAACAACACCGAATAGCCCAGGAGCGCCCAGGCCAGCCCGATCATCACGATCGGCACTTCCAGCAGCCTCTCGTTTATCAGGGCGAGCCCTCCTCCCACCAGGATAAGGACGGGACCGCCGAGTCCTATGGCGAGCGGCAGAGCGTTCCAGGGCGAAGGGAATATTCGGGCCTGCAAGGCGGCGCTACCGACCAGGATCAAGCCGAGAAAAGGCCCGAACCCCGCTATGGCTATAAAGGGCGCCAGTTCCGTCAAGAAGGCGACCACCGCCGAAGCTGCGGCTACACATGCCACGACGACCCCCGCCATACCCAGCGGCCCCCTGAGCTCACCGAGTCGAGCCCCGAGTCCCACGACGCCGACCGCAAAGAGGGGCATGGCTGCCTCGAAGACGACGGGTGGCTGGTCGCCCGTGAGTAAGATGCTCACACCCTTTACGATCCACATCAAGCCGCCGATCATGGCCGCCAAACCACCCACCCAGACCAGCCTCGAATACGACAACCGTGACCTTCCCGTCAGCGATCCTACTTATGGAGGATGTTGGCATATATCCAGGTCCGAAGCATCCCTCGTATTGTGTATCCTCGAAAAGGCTAGCTTCGTCTTTGATCAGCCGCGAGCCGAGCAAGCTCATCCTCAGACAGGTCTTCGGTGGCGCGCAAGAGCCGGACCCGTCCGCCGGATAAGTCTACGACCGCAGAGGCTTCGCCGCTCCCGGACTCGGCCTCGACGATCAGGTCCACAGCCTCCACTACACGCGGGTCCACTTCCTCGAGCCCCCGAGGCGCCCGCTCACCCGCGAGGTTGGCGCTCGTAGCGTAGAGCGGTCCTCCGAAAGCAGCAAGCAGGTTCTGCACGGCCGGATGGTCGGGCACCCGTACCCCGACGGTCCCGCCTTCCAGGGCATCGAGCACCAACGTCAGCGGGCCGGGCCAATAGATTTCCGCGAGTTTCTGCGCGAGCGGCGGGATGTTCCGGGCCAGCGCGAATGCTTCTGCGGAAGAAGAGCAGATGAGGGCCACGGCCTTGCCGGGTTCCCGGCGTTTCATCTCCTGCATTCGGGACAAACCGGCCTCCGAGGCTACGAGACCGACAACCGTCTCCGTGGGGATCAGGACCGCCTTTCCGGCCCGAAGCGCCTCCGCAGCCTCGGTCATGGGAGCCGTATTCACGCGGGATCCGGGGACCGAGATCTCGTTTTCCGGCTCCCGGCCTCCGGATCTCCGGCCTCCGCAGTTTTCATTCCCGCTCCCGGCGCAGCAGAACGGCCCGGCTGGTCCCGCCGAGGTCGGGATGGACCCCGATCGGCGCAAAGCCAGCCCGGCTTCCAAGCTCCAGGACGGCCTCCGATTGTCCATCACCGACCTCGAGTACCACGTCCGCGTCGTACGCGAGCAAATCACGGGTTTCGGCGAAGATGCGCCGGTAGTAGAGAAGACCGTCGGGTCCGCCGTCGAGGGCGGTTGCCGGGTCCCAGTCTCGCACCTCGGGGGCGAGGTCCGGCAGATCGCCGGTCGGGACGTATGGCGGGTTGGAGACGAGCAGGTCCACGCGCCCGGCCAGGTCTTCCAGCCCCTCCGCCATGTCCGCCCGATGGAGATGTACATTCACCCCGGCCCGCCCGACGTTGCGGCGGGCAGCCTCCAGAGCCGCTCCGGATATGTCGGTGGCGTGGACCTCGCAAAGCGGTCTCTCCTGGGCTATCGAGATGGCGATAGCTCCGGAGCCTGCCCCGAGGTCGAGGACGCGGGCCACGCCACCACGACGGTCAATGGCATTCAACACCGCGTCTACGACGCTCTCGGTGTCGGGGCGTGGGATCAAGGCGCTCTCGTCGAGGATGAGTTTGAGGCTGCGGAAGTATGCGTATCCGAGGATGCGCTGCACAGGCTCGCGCCGGATGCGGCGTTCGATCCAGGTCCCATACACTTCGACTTGTCCGGAGGTGAGCGGCTCGTCCCGCAACGCAAGATCCCCCCGCTTCACGTCCAGCAACTCGGAGAGCAATATCTCCGCCGATGCGACAGGCTCGGGGACGTCGGCTCTTTCCAACCGCTCCGCCGCATTGCGCACGACCCGCCGGACGCTAACGGCGCCGGTCTGCATTGGCTAGCCGGGCGTGCCGGCGGCTTCAGCGGAGAGCTTGTCGGATCGCTCCCTGGCGGCGAGAGCCTGGGTGAATTGTTCGAGATCCCCGCCCATTACGGACTCCATGTTATGGGAGGTCAGGCCGATGCGATGGTCGGTGATGCGGCCCTGCGGGAAGTTGTAGGTGCGGACCTTCGCGGATCGGTCACCCGTCCCCACCTGAGCCTGCCGCATCGCGCCTTCCTCCGCCGCCCGCTCCTGCATCTGGCGTTCGAACAACCGCGAACGCAGGATCCTCATCGCCTGCTCCTTGTTTTGGAGCTGGCTCTTCTCGTTCTGGCACGTCACCACGAGGCCCGTGGGCTTGTGCGTGATCCTGACCGCCGAATCCGTCGTATTCACGCTCTGTCCACCAGGACCACTGGAACGGTAAACGTCTATCTCAAGTTCACCCTGGTTGATCTCGACCTCCACGTCCTCTGCCTCCGGCAACACGGCGACGGTCGAGGTGGAGGTGTGGATGCGGCCCTGGCTCTCGGTCTTGGGGACGCGCTGGACGCGGTGCGTGCCACCCTCGTGCTTGAAGATGGAGTACGCGCCGTCGCCTTCGACCTCTAGCGCGACCTCGCGGTAGCCACCTACTTCAGCCGGGCTGGAGGCCAGGTTGCGGTGCTTGAACCCGAGCCGGTCGGCGTAGCGCGAGTACATGTCGTGCAACTCGCCCGCGAAGAGCGCCGCCTCATCGCCGCCGGTGCCGGCCCGGATCTCCAGGATAACGTCCTTGTCGTCGTTCGGGTCGCGGTCTATTAGCTCGGTCCTTATCTTCTCCGCCAAATCGCCGGCCCGCTCTTCCGCAGCCCGAGCCTCCGCCCCATAGAACTCCCGCTCTTCACCGGATTCGGCGCTCGGCAACAGCTCCCGCGCCTCGCGTTCCTCCTCTAGCGCGTCGAGCAATGCCTGGGACAGGTCCGCCCCGCGCTTCAGGCGCGAGTGCTCCTTCGCCACGTCCCGGTAGCGGTTCTGGTCCGAGTAGATGTCCGGATCGGATAGTTCCTCGGACAGCGACCGGTAGCGGCCGAGCGTCTCTTCCGCGAGTTTTATTATCTGTACATCCAACTTCAGATCACCAGCTTGTTCGTCGCCTCATTCGGCTTGATCCTTGCCTCTTCCTCCATCGAAAGCACCTTCTTCAATGACGCCATCGCCACCGCGACCATCTCATCCGTCGGCTCCCGCGTCGTCAACTTCTGCATCTGCAAACCAGGCCATACCAAAATCTGAACCACAGGGTTATCCTGGTTGCGGGCGCTCCACATAATGAACTCGAATGCCAGACCGGCTACAAGCGGGATGACGATGACGCGGGAGAGGATCATGTACAGCCATCCTTCGACCCCGAGCAAGGAGAACGCGAGGATACTCAGGACCAGCACGTAGAGGACGAAGCTGGTCCCGCAGCGGACGTGGCTCGTGTCCAGTTTACGGGCGTTCTCGGGGACGAGATCCTCTCCACGTTCGTAGACTTTGATCGCCTTGTGCTCCGCGCCGTGGTAGCCGAAGAAGCGTTTGATGTCCTTGCTGAGGGCTGTGATCCCGAGCAGGTAGAGGATGAAGATCCCAATCCGGAGCACACCCTCCACGAGGTTGAAGACGACCGGGTTCTCGATGCTGCTACCAAGCAAAGCGCCGATGCCCTTCGTCCCGAGGACCGGGGCGGCGAGGAACAGGAGGAACGCCAGCCCCAGTCCGAAGACGAGGGTGATGGCGATCTCCTTCTTCGAGAGGTCCTCCTCCTCGCCGAGCGCGATGTTGGTCGAGAGGGCCAGCGCCTTCATGCCGAGCCAGAGCGTCTCGCCCAACGAGAGGGCGCCGCGGATCACGGGCAGCCGGAAGAGCCGGTTCTTGCGGGTGATCGAACGGAACCGCTCGGCCCGCAAATCCACGTCGCCCGCAGGCGTCCTGACGGCCATCCCCCAGAAGTTGGGGGAGCGCATCAGGACGCCCTCCATTATTGCCTGCCCACCGACCCGCATATGCGGTTCTTACTTCTCGCTCTGGCGGGCCATCCGGTTCCTGAACCGCTGCACCCGGCCGCCGGTGTCCACTATGCGCTGCTTGCCCGTGTAGAACGGGTGGCAATTCGAGCAGATATCCACCGTGATGGAATCGCCCGCCGTAGAGCGCGTCTCGAAATCCACGCCGCAGCCCGTGCAATGCACGTGCGTCATCGTGTACTCGGGATGTATGTCCGTCTTCATGAAAACCTCCGTCTGATTAATAGGGCTACGTGCTCATTCTATCGCGGCCACCTCGAAAATCCCGGGAGATCGGGAGTCGGGAAAAGCAGTGCGGCTCCCGATCTCCCGAAGCGAGCGAAGCAACCGCTACCCGCGGACGCGCTGGAGTTCGCGGAGGAACTCGGCGTTGGTGCGGGTCTCTTTGAGCTTCTGTATCAGGAGCTCAATCTTCTGCCCGCTGTCCAGAGCGTTAAGGATGCTGCGGACCTGCCACACCCGCTGCGCCTCGGCGGCATCCATCAGGAGCTCTTCTTTGCGCGTCGAGGAGTCCTCGATGTTGATGGCCGGGTAGGTCCGGCGGTTCGCCAGCTTCCGGTCGAGGCGGAGTTCCATATTGCCCGTGCCCTTGAACTCCTCGAAGATCACCTCGTCCATCCGGCTGCCGGTCTCGACCAGCGCCGTAGCCAGCACGGTCAGCGACCCGCCGTTCTCGATGTTCCTCGCCGCCCCGAAGAACTTCTTGGGCGGATACAAGGCCGCCGAGTCCACGCCGCCAGACAGGATACGCCCGCTCGCCGGGGCTGCCAGGTTGTAGGCCCGCGACAGGCGCGTTATGCCGTCGAGAAGCACGACCACGTCCTGACCCTCCTCGACCAGGCGCTTGACGCGCTCCAAGACCAGCTCGGCGACGGCGATGTGGTTGTCTGCGGGCTGGTCGAAGGTCGAGGCGACGACCTCGGCCTCCGGGATGCTCCGCTTCCAGTCCGTGACCTCCTCCGGGCGCTCGTCGGCCAGGAGGACCATCAGCTTCACCTCAGGGTAATTGGAGGCGATGGAACCGGCGATCTGCTGCATGATCGTCGTCTTGCCGGCCTTCGGCGGGGAGACGATCATGCCCCGCTGTCCCTTGCCAATGGGCGCCACGAGGTCAATGACCCGCGGAGCTATGTCGTTCGGCTTCCACTCCAGGCGCAGGCGCTCGTTCGGGTAGAGTGGCGTCAGGTCGTCGAAGTTCGGGCGCCAGCGGCCCTTCTGGGGCTCGTTGCCGTTCACCTCTTCGATGCGAACCAGCGCCGGGTACTTCTCGCCGTCGCGGGCAGGCCGGATCTGGCCGATTACATGGTCACCGCGGCGCAGGTTGAAACGTTTGATCTGGCTGGTCGATACGTATACGTCGCCCTTGCTCTGGCTGTAGCCGCCCGTCCGCAAGAAACCGAACCCGTCGGGCAATACGTCGAGGATGCCGCTCTGCTCGTTACCGTCGCGCTCCTGCCGCTCCTGCCGGTCGGGCCGATCCTGGCGTTCTTGCCGGCGGCGAGGCTCCGTCCTCTGCTCCCGGCTCCGCTCGGGGGCACGCTGGGGCGATGTCTGCCCGGCGCCGGCCGCGCTGCTCCCATCGGTGATGGGAGCTTCCGTCTCCGGGGGCGCGGGGGCTTCGGCCGCGCCGTTCGCCGCGGGTGCTTCCGGCATGGTGACCGTGTCTCCGGCCGCGCCGCCGTTGTCGCGGGAAGCCCTCTGGTCCGTGGCCTGTTCCGTGGCGACCTTGTAGATCATTTCCGCCAGCTCCGGCTTGCGGTACTTGCGGTACTGCTCGATGCCGAGCTGAGAGGCGATCTGGTGCAGGTCACTCAGGCGCTTGCGTTCGAGTGTGGCTAACTCGCTCATGCTTCTCTACCTTTCTCTTATCTCAACGTGTGGGTGTCGCTCATTGCGAATGTGTCTCAAAGTTGGAAGCCGTACAGCCCGGCGCCGGGCTCCAGGGCGTGGATGGTATCTATGAATCTTACCATACGAGGTTCCGCCGCCATGACGATGGTGTGCGTCCGGCCTCCGCCCCGGAAGTATCCGACCCCCTTCAGAGTCTCGCCGGGCGTGATCCCGGTCGCCGCGAACACCACGTCGTCGCCCCTGATCAGGTCGTCCAAAGCCAGCTTCTTCTCGGGGTCATCGAGCCCATTCTCCCTGAGTTTCTCTACCTGCGAACGCTGGGTGGGCCACATCTTCGCCTGCATCTCGCCCCCGAGGCACTTGATGGCCGCCGCCGCGAGTATGCCCTCCGGCGCGCCACCGATCCCGATGACAGCGTGCAAATCGGAGCCGTTGCCAACGGCTATCGCGGGGGTGAGGTCACCTTCGGGACGGATCTGGATACGGGCTCCGGTCTTCCTTATCTCCTCGATCAGGCCCTCGTGCCGCTCCCGGTCGAGCACGGCGACGGTTATCTCCGATGGATGCCTCCCCATCGCCCCGGCTATGGACTCGATGTTCTCGGCGACCGGGGCGTCTATGTCTATCTTCCCCCTGGCCTGGGGACCGACGATCAACTTGCTCATGTACATGTCCGGCGTCCTGAGCATACTCCCGCCCGGGGCCGCCGCAATCGCCGAGATGGACCCTCCCTGGCCCTTGACGAGGAGCTGCAACCCTTCGACCGGCTCCACCGCCAGGTCGGCCTCGATATCCCCTCCGCCCAGCTTATCCCCCACGCTCAGGATGCCTGGCTGCGTCTTTAGAGACCGCACGCGGCCACGCTCGTCCAGCCGCTCTTCGCGCAGGATCGCCACGCGCCCGGAGACAGACACCTTGCCAAGCTCTTCGCGGAACGCCTCCGTGGCGAGCGTGTACGCTCGTTCCGGTGTCCCGGAACCCTCCATGCGCGCGACGCGCAGCGCGACGCGCTCGGTCACGGTAGCGTACTCGATGGCCGCTGCGGCTATGGACCCCAGACGGGGCTCGGCCACGTTAATGGAAGCTCACCCAACCTCCCGTACCCACCGGGTACCCGCGTATAGCGGACGTACAAAACGGCGGGTTATCGTCGGAAAAGTGCGGAAAG
>JBPCLT010000103.1:0-23033 GCA_051003015.1 Rubrobacteraceae bacterium
AAGATCCCATTTTTGAAAAGGATTGCGGAAGTCTGCTCCCGTAAGGCGTCGGTAACTTCCGCTTGGCCCGCCTTCATCCGAATATCTCCTCGGCCTGCTCAAAGAGCTCGAATCGTTATTGCCCAGACACTTTAGCCTTCTTGGTTCGCCGGGTCGAGGCCGGGCAGGCCGTCTATGCTCTGGGTGTTCTTGAGTACCCGGTATTCGGCCATCTTCTCGGGGCCTTTGCGTTCGGCTGAGGTCAGGAGCTTGTCGCGGGGGCCGACGAAGTCCATGCGCGGGACGCCGAAACCGCACGAATCCGCGATCCTGCTCACGGCTACGTCCACTATCGCCCTCTCGCCGGGCAGTTCGGGGAATCGGGGGCGCAACTCGCCGTATCCTTCGTCACCGGGCTCGCGCACCTCCCCCCGTCCGTAGAGGCGCAGGATCTCGGGCAGCCCTTCGAAGGCGCAGAACATCAGCGTGATCCTTCCGTCGGCCCGCAGGTGGGCTATGGTCTCGACGCCGCTGCCGGTGAGGTCCAGCCACGCCACCCGGTTCGGTCCCAGGACCCGGAAGGTGTCCAGCCCTCGCGGCGAGACGTTGACGTGTGAGCCGGGGGCGGCGGTGGCGACGAAGAACATCGGCTGCTCCTCGATCCAGCGTGTCTGCTCCTCGCCGATGCTCTCGTAGACTTTGCCCATAGCCCCGCTCCTCCTCGTGTCGTCCTGGCGTGAACTCTTGATTCGTAAAGATTGTACGCCCGGCCTATGGCGGGACGCGCCTCTGTCTGCCAGTATTGTGACATTTCCTGGCGGCCCGGAGACGAAGGGGGTGGGTTTTGGAGGCTGGATCCGGAGGAAACCTGAGGGAAGGAGCCCTCTCCACGCTGGAGGCGATGGTCGTCTCGATGGGTTTCATGGCGCCCTCGGTGGCGATGTTCTTCAACACGCCGTTCATAGCCGGGTTCGCGGGCGGGGCGATGCCGCTCGCCATGCTGTTCTCGTTCGCGGCGATCTTTCTGGTGGCCCTGGGTTTCTCGCAGCTTGCGCGCAGGACGACCTCGGCAGGGAACGTCTACGCCTTCGTCTCCGACGCCATAAACCCCAGGACCGGCTTCATGGGGATGTGGTTCTTTATCATCGGGTACGGCGTGTTCGAAGCGGCGACGTACTCCATCTTCGCCTCTTTCTCCAGCGAGTTGATGGATCGCACCTTCGGCCTGGCGGTGCCCTGGATCATCCCCTTCCTCGTCATCGCGGGGTTGGTCTACGGGCTCTCGGTGCTGGGGGTCACGCAGTCCGTCCGGGAGGGCTCGTCTTCCTCGCCTATGAGATCGTCATAGTCACTATCATGCTGCTCGCCGTGGTCTTCCAGGGTGGCGCCGACGGCAATACCCTGGCGGTCTTCAGCCCGGCGGCCGGAAGCGGCATCGGCGGGGTGTTCCTGGGCATGATCTTCGGAATAATGTCCTTCGTCGGGTGGAAGGCGGCGGCCTCTCTGGGCGAGGAGACGCGCGACCCTCACACGAGCATCCCCCGTGCCCTGCTCGGGGCCGTGGCGATCATCGGCCTCTACTACGTCTTCGTGACCTACGCCGCGACCATCGGCTTCGGCCCGAACAACATGGACCGCTTCGCCGGGGACGCAGCCTGGTTCGACACCCTGACTCGCGAGTACCTCGGGCCGGGCTGGGCCCCGTTCGTAGGCATCGCAGCCCTCACCGGAGCTATCGCCTCCGCCATCGGCATCCACGGCTCCACCGTCCGCCTTCTCTACTCGCTCGGGCGCGACGGGGTGCTTCCGCGGGCGCTTGCAAAGGTACACCCGACCAGACAATCACCCTACGTCGCGGCTTCAGTCCAGGCTGGCTTCTCCGTTGCGCTCGGGCTCGTCTTCGGGTATCTGGTCTTCGGCGCTCCCGCCGATACCTATGGATACTTTGGGGGACTGGGGACGCTCGCGGTGCTCATCGTCTACATATTCATCAACGTCTCGGTCTTCCTGTACTTCTTCAGGAAGGAGCGCGAGAACTTCTCGGTCCTCCGTCACGCCCTGATACCTCTTGTCGCTACGGCGGCGGTGTGTCTGCCGATATACGGGCTCATCTATCCGGTGCCTGACCCGCCGTTCAATCTGTGGCCGTATCTCATAGCCGCCTGGGCCCTGATCGGGCTCATCTTCCTCTTCATCATCTCCCGGCGACGCCCCGATCTGCTCGAAGTAATGGGCCGCGCCTTTTCGGAATCCGGCGACGAGCCAGACACAGCACAGGAGGATGTCAGGGGAACCGCCCACCCGACCGGCGAAAGATCCGCCGAGTAGCGAGAAGCAAACCGGGAGTCGTATGGTTCTTTTCGACTCCCGACTCCCGACTTCCCTTTCTGTATAATGCCGCGCTATTCCAGAGCCAGCGGAGGAGGGGCTGTCTATGTCGGTGACTAGCGGCGGAGCGTTGGGGAGATTCCTGGATGGCGTGGAGCGGGCCGGAAACAGGCTGCCGCATCCGTTTTTGATCTTCGTCTATCTGGCGCTTTTCATCGTGGTTCTTTCGTGGGTCGTGAGCCTGTTCGGGGTGACGGTCGAAGACCCGGCTTCGGGCGAGCGGATAGCCGTCGAGAGCTTGATCTCCCGCTCCGGCATCGAGTACATGCTGACCTCGGCGGTGACGAACTTCGCGGAGTTCCCGCCGCTCGGGACGGTGCTCACGATCATCCTCGGCATCGGCCTGGCCCAGAGCGTCGGCCTGATCGAAGCCTCCATGAAGAAGTCCATCATGAACGCGCCAGCCAGCCTCGTTACCTGGGCGGTCGTCTTCACCGGCGTCCTCGCCAACCTCGCCTCCGACGCGGCGTTCATCGTCATCCCACCACTCGCGGCGCTGGCTTTCCTGAGCGTGGGACGGCACCCGCTGGCCGGGCTCGCCGCCGGGGCAGCCGCGGCCGGCGCCGGGTTCTCCGCCAACTTCTTCATCACCAGCGCGGACGCCCTCTTGTCCGGGATCTCGACTGACGTCATCAGCTCCGTCGCGGACGGCGTGGTCGTCACGCCGGTGAGCAACTGGTTCTTCATGAGCGCCTCCGTGCCGCTCCTTACGGTCGTCGGCGTGCTGGTGACCGAGAGGATCGTCGAGCCCCGGCTGGGGACGTACAGCGGGGAGACGGAGCACGAGGAGATGGAGCCCGTCTCGGACCAGGAGAACCGCGGCCTCCGCAACGCTCTCATCGCCGCCATCGCCTACCTCGGGCTTCTCTTCGTGGCCGCGCTGCCGGAAGGCTCGCCCTTGAGGAACACCGACGGAGGACTCATCCCATCGCCCCTGATAGACGGCGTGGTGGTGCTGATCTTCCTGTTCTTTGTCGTGGTGGCGGTCGCGTATGGGGTGACGGTAGGGGAGATCACACGCCCCGGAGACGTGCCGGTACTGATGGGCGAGGCCATCAGTGGGATGGCCGGCTTTATAGTCCTGATCTTCGCCGCAGCCCAGGCCCTCGCCTATTTCGAATACTCGAACCTCTCCACCTGGGTCGCGGTCAACGGTGCCAACCTCCTCGAAAGACTCGGCCTCACCGGGATACTCGCCCTGATCGGGTTCATCCTCATAACGGCGGTCTTGAGCTTCCTGATCGTCAGTGGATCGGCGTTGTGGGCGCTGCTCGCCCCGATCTTCGTTCCGCTATTCTTCCTGCTGGATTACAACCCGGCCTACATCCAGGCTGCATACCGTATCGCCGACTCCTCGACCAACGTGCTCACGCCCCTCAACCCGTACGTCCCCCTGATACTGGGCTTCATGCAAGCCTACGACCGCCGCGCCGGCTTCGGCACGCTCTTCTCCCTCATGCTCCCGTACACCGTAGCCTTCCTCGTCATCTGGACCGCGTTCTTCTTCCTGTGGGCCCTTCTGGGATTGCCCGTCGGCCCCGGCGAGAGCCTCCGGGTGAGTGGCTAGGATGGAGGATTTCCTCGATACCCAGCGCGAACGCCTGACCACCATCAGGCGCGACCTCCACCGCCACCCCGAGGCCGGCTGGACCGAGTACCGCACGACCCACAAGATAGGCCGCGAACTGGAGGGGATGGGATTCGACCTGACCGTCGGCAAAGACGCCCTCGATAGCAACGCCCGCCTGGGCGTGCCCGGCGTGGAGGAGCTTTCCCGCCATGAGGAACGTGCCCGCGAAGCAGGCGTCCCGGAGGACTGGCTCGCGAAGATGCGAGGCGGGCACACCGGCCTCGTCGCCCGCTTCGACACAGAGAGGCCGGGGCCGCACGTAGCCCTCCGCTTCGACATAGACGCCTTGCCCGTACACGAGTCGGAGGGTGAAGATCACCGGCCAAAATCTCTTGGATTCCGCTCGGAGAACGAGGGCGTCATGCACGCCTGCGGCCACGACGGACACGCGGCCATCGGGCTCGGGGTGGCGGCGTTCCTGAGACAGTTCGAAGGAGACCTCGGCGGGCGGTTCACGCTTCTCTTCCAGCCCTCGGAGGAGGGATCTCGCGGCGCCGTGGCGATGGCTGAGAGGGGCTGGCTCGACGACGCCGACTACTTCCTCGCCGGCCACCTCGGAACGAGCGTGAACGAGCTTGGGACCGTCGCGGCGACGACCGCCGGTTTCCTGCCAACGACGAAGCTGGACGTGCGGTTCCGGGGAAGGGCCGCCCACGCGGGAGGGGAGCCCCAGGAGGGCAGGAACGCGCTCCTGGCGGCGGTCGCCGCCGCCCTTCACCTGCACGCCATATCGCGTCACGGGGACGGGGAGACCAGGGTCAACGTCGGGACCCTCACCGCCGGCACGGGCCGCAACGTCATCCCCGACCGCGCCGAAATGCAAATAGAGACCCGCGGCGCCACGGAGGACCTCGACACCTACGTGGCCGGAGAGGCCCGGCGCATCATCGAAGCCTCAGCCGCGATGCACGGTGTAGAGACCGAAGTCGAGGTCGTCGGAAGGGGGATAGGCGCCGTCTGCGACGAGGAATGGCCCGGCATCGTCGAGGAAGCGTGCGAGGGGGCGAAATTCGTCCGGTGTGTGCTGCCGGAGGCGTCCATCGGCGGCTCCGAGGACGCGACGATCATGATGGAGCGCGTGCGGGAGAGGGGCGGGAAGGCTACGTACATGGTCTTCGGCAGTCCGCTCGCGGCGGGCCACCACAACCCCGCCTTCGACTGGGAGGAGGACGCCATCCTCGTCGGCGTGGAGGCGATGGGGCGTGTGATCCTGCACCTCAACTCGCCGTAGAAGCGGGCCATCTGTAAAGTGTCTTCCAGACCTCCTATACTGGTCGGTGGAGAGAGGAGGTCGTGATAGGGAAACATCTTCTGAGAAACCCGGTTGTCCTCCGGCACAACGTATCGTTCTCGGCGACCGGGCCATTTTTGTACTGGCGGCCGAGGAAAGTCGTGGGCTCGAACGCTTTACTTGTATGTATGAGGAGGACATCGGTGTATGTATGACCTGATCCTACGCAACGCCAGGCTCGACGGCGATCTCGTGGACGTCGCCGTCGCAGGTGGGCGTATAGAACGGATAGCCGCCGGCATCGAAGACCGCGCCGAGCGGGAGATAGACGCCGAAAGCCGCCTTCTCTCGCCGCCGTTCGTTGAGTCGCACGTGCATCTGGACACGACGCTCACGGCGGGGGAGCCGCGGTGGAACGAGTCAGGGACGCTCTTCGAGGGCATCCAGATATGGTCTGAGCGCAAGAAGAGCGTGACGCGGGAGGATGTGATCTCGCGCTCCACCCAACTCCTCCGGTGGCAGGCGGCCCAGGGCGTCCTGCACGTCCGAACCCACGCCGACGTCACGGACCCCGAACTGACCGGACTAAAGGCGTTGCTGGAGGTCAGGGAGAAGGTCCGAGGCTGGATGGACGTCCAGATCGTCGCCTTCCCCCAGGAAGGTCTCCTCTCCTACCCGAAGGGTGAAGAGCTCATGGAGGAGGCCCTGAAGCTCGGTGCCGACGCCGTCGGTGGCATCCCGCACTACGAACACACCCGCGAGATGGGCGCCGATTCGGTGAAGGAAACTTTCCGCCTCGCCGGGAAGCACGACAAACTGATAGACGTACACTGCGATGAGACCGACGACCCGGAATCCCGGTTCCTCGAAGTCATGGCCGCCGAGGCCATACGAACCAGCATGGGCGGGCGCATCACCGCCAGCCATACTACGGCTTTCGGCTCCTACGACAACGCCTACGCCTTCAAGCTGATGGGGTTTCTGGTTAAGAGCGGGATGAACTTCGTGGCGAACCCTCTCGTCAACATCACCCTCCAGGGCCGCTACGACGCCTATCCGAAGCGTCGCGGACTCACCCGCGTCAAGGAACTGTGGAGAAACGGCCTGAACATCTCCCTCGGCTACGATGACATCATGGACCCGTGGTATCCGCTCGGCACCGGCGGGATGCTGCAACCGGCGCACATGGCCGTTCACGCCTGCCACATGACCAGCCGCGATGAGGTCGCCGCCTGCTTCGACATGGTGACGGAGGGCGGCGCGAAGACGCTCGGGCTGACGGACTACGGGCTCGCGGAGGGTAGTCCGGCTGACTTCGTGCTCGTGGACGCGCCGGGCAAATGGGAGGCGGTCCGAAGGCTGGCGGCGACGACGCTCGTCGTGAAGAACGGAGAGGTGATCTCGGAGACCCGACCGGCCGAGACGCGGCTCATGGGCGAGGTCGTGGACTTCGAGCGAAAGAAAACGGCGGAGACAGACGGCGCGGGCGAGAGGTAGGGAGACGAGATGGACGAGAGACCGGGTAGCGAGCTGGCGGAGGCAACGCATCTGGAGCGGCACAATACGGTCACGCCAGTCCCTGATGGGCAGAAGGACGCGACGGCGTTGGACCAGTTCTGGATCTGGGCGGGGGCAAACATCGCCCCGATCAACTGGGTTTTGGGGGCTTTGGGGATCGTGCTTGGCTTGGGGTTCTGGGACACTGTGATCGTGCTCGCCGCAGGCAACGCCATCGGTGTAACGATCTTCGGCCTCTTCGTCCTGATGGGCCAGAGGACCGGGGTGACGCAGATGGTCCTTAGCCGCAGCGCGTTCGGCCGGCGGGGGGCGTATCTGCCCACCATATTCCAGATGGTCATTGCGACCGGTTGGATCGCCATAAACACCTGGATCATCCTCGACCTCACAACCGAGCTTCTTGAAAGGCTCGGCATCCCCGGCTCGACAGCAGCGAAGGTCATACTCGTCCTTCTCATCATGGCGATTCAGGTCGGTCTGGCGACGCTGGGCTTCTATGCCATACGCACCTTCGAGAAGTTCACGGTGCCCGTCACGCTCGTCATTCTGGTCGCCATGTCCATCGTCGCCTGGACGGGCGGCGACATAAACTGGGGCTACGCCGGTGAGGCACAGGGCGCGGAACGCCTGACCGCGATGAGCCAGGTAATGACCGCCATCGGCATCGGCTGGGGCATCACCTGGCTGGCCTACGCCTCGGACTACTCGCGCTTCGTCCCGCGCTCGGTGCCCCGCGCACGGCTGTTCTGGGCGGGAGCTCTCGGGCAGTTCGTGCCCGTGCTTTGGCTGGGGATTCTCGGGGCTTCCATCGCCACTACGGGAACGGGCGCGGACCCGGCCGTGATCATCGTCCAGACCTTCGGCGCCCTCGCGGTGCCGGTGCTCTTGCTCGTCATCCACGGTCCCATAGCCACCAATATCCTGAACGTCTATTCGATGTCTGTCTCGGCGCTGGCAATGGACATCAAGGTTCCCCGGCATGTGCTGACGGTCCTCGTCGGCGTCCTCGCGACCGCGTTCACGATCTATCTGGTCTTCGCCGGCAGCGTGGCGGAGCAGCTCGATGCGTGGTTGGTGGGAGTAGTCGCGTGGGTGAGCCCGTGGGCGGCGATCATGCTTGTCCACTACTACGTGATCCGGCGCGAAAGCATAGACATCGAAGCCCTGTATCAGACACCGAACGAGTCCCGCGTGGGCGACGTGAACTGGGCCGCCATGGCTTCTCTCCTCGTCGGGCTGGTGATGACGTGGCTCTTCCTGTACGGGCTCATCGCGCCTCTCCAGGGTCCCATCGCCCGCTCCCTGAACGGCCTCGACCTCTCCTGGCTGGCCGGGATGCTCTCCGCCGGCCTCCTCTACTACGCTCTCTACCGGCTCGGCTTCGTGACCCGCGGAGATGCGCCCCGGCAAGAGACCACCGAGCCGTCGCAGGCCGGAAGGACCGGGGTTTAGAAAGACGGCGACGCCCGATTCGGTCAGGCGAACACGATCCGTCGGGTGCCCGGTGAGCGGAAGCGTCTCGTCGAGGTCCGATCCCGCTGCCGGTACAAAGAGGCGTCGTCCGCCGGGCCAGGAAAATTAGCCGGTGGGCCAAAGCGACGGTGGGGCTCCTTCCCTAGCATGTGTCGCGTGCATATAGGTGTGGTGTCTAGCGGGAGGTGTCTCTGTTGAGTGCGGCTATCGGGCGGGACGAGAACTTCGATCCCACGCTCTACAACGACGACCTCGCGCCCATCCCGGAGGAGCAGCGCAACTGGAGCTGGGTGAACTATTCGACGGTGTGGATGGGGATGGTCCACAACGTCGTCGCCTACACGACGGCGGCCTTGCTGGTGCAGTAGGGCATGAGTCCCTGGCAGGCCCTGGAGACCGTGACGGTGGCGAACGTCATACTCATACTCGCGATGTGGGCCAACAGCATGGCGGGCGCGAAGTACGGGCTGCCTTTCCCTGGGCTCTTGCGGGCTTCGTTCGGGAGGAACGGGGCGCAGATCCCCGTCGCCATCAGGGCCTTCGTGGCGATCTTCTGGTTCGCGGTGCAGACCTACGTGGGGAGTTTGGCCGTCAAGGCGATTCTTGGAGGTTTGATCCCCGGCTGGAACTCCCTCGACGTGTCCATCCTCGGCATGGGGTTGAACGGATGGATCTCCTTCGGCATCTTCTGGGTGTTGCACGCCTACGTCATCTTCCGCGGGATGGAGCGCATCAAGTTCTTCGAGTTGTGGGCCGGCCCGATAGTGATCGTGGCCGGTCTGGCGCTGGTGATCTGGGCGGTGGGCGCGGCTGGCGGGGTCGGCCCGCTCGTGGACCAGCCGAGCAGGCTCGCCCCTGGCGAGTTCTGGCCGCTCTTCGCGCTCTCCGTGACCGGTCTCGTCTCCGTGTGGAGCACGCTCGTGCTGAACATCCCGGACTTCACCCGCTTCTCCCGCTCTCAGAGGGATCAGATGACCGGGCAGGCCATCGGGCTGCCGCTGACGACCATCCTGTTCTCGATCATGAGCATCGCCATCACCGCAGGCTCCACGGTAGCTTTCGGGAGACCCATCGCGGAGCCGGTGGAGTTGATGCAGGCGTTCGGCAACCCCATCGTATTGATAATAGGGGGCGCCATCATCATGATCGCCACGCTCTCGGTGAACGTCGCCGCGAACATCGTCTCCCCGGCCTACGACCTGGTGAATATGTTCCCGAAGCGGCTCAACTTCGTCTCGGCCGGTTTGATCTCCATCGTCATCGGGGTTCTTTTCTTGCCCTGGCTGTGGATGGACAATGCGGCCACGATCTTCGCCGTGCTCGGCTACATCGGTGGCGCCCTGGGGCTGGTGGCCGGGATCATGCTCGCCGACTTCTATCTCATACGCCGCCGCAACTACGACCTCGGCAGCTTCTATACTCGCGGGGGCCTCTACGAGTACTCGGGCGGCTGGAACCTGCGGGCGATAGCCGCGACCGCTATCGGCCTCGTCGTCGCCTTCGTCGGGGTCTTCGCGCCGCTAGTCGGCGTCGAGTCCCTCGGCTTCCTCTCGGCCTATACCTGGTTCCTGGGCCTCGCTGTCTCGTTCTTCGCCTACGCCCTGCTGATGCGCTCCGCGCGCTTCGGCCAGCGCCGCCGAATCCGCGCTGGAGATAGCCGACGAGCTCTCGTAGCCGCAGATTAGCTCCTCCGCGCCGGCAGCCCGGCAGGCGGCAGGTGGCGGACCGGCAAGCTGTCATCGGGAAATGAGCCTACACGACCTGATCCTACGCGGAGGAAAGGCGGTCACCAAATCAGGGATCGTCGAGGCCGACGTGGCGATCACGGACGGCCGTATTACCGCCGTGGAGCCGGATGTCGAGGGCCAGGCCCGAACTGAGATGGACGCCGCCAGCCTGCACGTCTTGCCCGGCCTCATAGACCCTCACGTCCACTTCAACGAGCTGGGAAGGTCGCACTGGGAGGGTTTCGCCAGCGGCAGCCGCGCGCTGGCGGCCGGGGGCGCGACGACGGTCTTCGACATGCCCCTCAACGCCCATCCGCCCACGGTGGACGGCCCGAGCTTCGACCTCAAGCTGGAGGCCGCCGAGGCTTCCTCCGTCGTGGACTTCGCGCTGTGGGGCGGGCTCGTGCCCGGCAATGTCGGGCGGATGGAGGAGCTGGCGGAGCGTGGCGTGATCGGCTTCAAGGCGTTCATGTCCCGGAGCGGCACGGACGATTTCCCGGCTGCCGACGATCTAACGCTGTACGAAGGCATGGCTGAGGCCGCCAGGCTCGGGTTGCCGGTAGCGGTACACGCGGAGAACGATGGGATCACGAGCGCCCTCGCCCACCCCGCCCGAACTGAAGACCCATGACGACTTCTTCGAGGTCTGGGGTGGCATCGCGGGCGGCCAGTCCACGCTGCAACTTATGCTGACGGCCGGTTACGGCGAGCGGAACATGCCGCTCCAGGCTTTGGCAACCGTCTGCTCCGGAAACGCGGCCCGGCGCTTCGGCCTCACGGGCAAGGGGAGGCTGGAGCCAGGAGCGGACGCCGACCTCACCCTGGTAGACCTCGGCCACGACCGGGTACTCGATAGCCGGAGACCTTTTCCAGCGGCATCACCAGAGTCCTTACCTGGGGCGCAGGCTAAATGGGCGGGTCGCGAGCGTGCTGGTCCGGGGCAACGTGGTCTTCGATGGTAGGAGGATAACCTCAGAGACCACGGGACGTTTCGTCAGGCGGCCAGACATCGCGGAGAGCCGCGGCCGGATCTGCGGAGAATTAAGGAAGTAGCGTTACCGGCAGGATATCGAGTCGGCGAAAATCGCAGCGGCTTGTGCATTGACGGGGAACCGCGGGTTGTGCGAGAGTAAGTGGTCACGCCGCTTATGAGTGGGAGGAGAGCGACATGGGCAGGCTTCTTTTTTCCGGCGGGACGGTGGTCACCGCCGACGGCAGCTACCGGGCGGACGTACTGGTCGAGGACGGGCAGGTGCGCGCCGTGGGAACGAACCTCGGCGGGGGTGGCGCCGAGGTGATTGACGCCTCCGGCAAGCTGGTGATGCCTGGCTTCATAGACGGGCACACCCACATGGACATGCCCTTCGGAGGGACCATGACCGCCGACGACTGGGCGAGCGGCACCGCGGCCGCCGTCGCGGGCGGCACGACGACCATCGTGGACTTCTCGTTGCAGGACGTGGAGGGCAACCTCGCCGGCGCCATTGATGCCTGGGCTCGGAAGGCCGAGGGCAAGGCGCTCATAGACTACGGTTTCCACGTCGCCATAACGAATCTGACGGAGGAGATCAAGGCCGAGATCCCGAGCCTCCCGGAACGGGGCGTCTCATCCATCAAGATCTTCATGGCGTACAAGGGCACCCCGCTCTATACCGAGGACGATGACCTCTTCGAGGCCATGCAGATAGCCCGCGACGCCGGCGTCCTCGTGATGGTCCACGCCGAGAACGGCGACGTCATAAGCAAGCTCCAGGAACAGGCTCTCGCTCGCGGCGACACCGCCCCACGCTTCCACGCCCTCACCCGCCCGCCCGAGGTCGAGGCGGAGGCGACGAACCGGGCTATTCAGCTCGCCGAGGTGGCAGGCGCGCCGCTGCTCGTCGTCCACGTCTCTTGCGCGGCGGCGCTGGAGGAGGTCCACAGGGCGCACGAGTTGGGCCAGACCGTCTACGCGGAGACCTGCCCGCAGTATTTCGCCTTCTCCTACGACGACCTGGCGCGTGAGGGGTTCGAGGGCGCCAAGTACGTCTGCTCCCCGCCCCTCAGGCACGAGTGGAACCGGGAGGCGCTGTGGCGCGGACTCCAGATCGGGGACCTGCAAATATTCGGCTCCGACCACTGCGCCTTCAACTACGAGGGTCAGAAGGAGCTGGGACGCGACGACTTCACCCTGATCCCCAACGGCCTCCCTGGCGCCGAAGAACGGGCGATGGCCCTCTGGAAGCTCGGGGTGGGCGAGGGCCACCTCTCCGAGAACCAGTTCGTCGCGGTGCTCTCGACCAACCAGGCGAAAATACACGGCATGTACCCGCGCAAGGGCGCGCTGATTCCGGGAGCGGATGCCGACATCGTCCTCTGGGATCCGAACCTGGAGATCACGGCCACGGCGGCGAACCGTCACGGCAACGTGGATTACACGCCTTACGAGGGGATGTCCTTCCGGGGCGGCCCGGCTTCCGTGTACGTGCGCGGCAACCTCGTGTACAAGGACGGCGAGGTGGTCGGCGAGCATGGTTCCGGGCGGTTCATCGAGCGGAGCTTCACCGCGGCTTCGGGATTGGAGGCAAGGGTGTGACGGGTCCTGACGAGTTGCTGAGAAGACACAGGGCCGCGCTGCCGTCGTGGTCGCCGTTGTATTACGAAAAGCCGATGGAGTTGGTCAGGGGTGAGGGTTTCAGGGTCTGGGACTCGGAGGGGAACGAGTATCTGGACTTCTTCGGTGGGATCGTGACGGCCATCAGCGGCCATAACATCCCGGAGATCACCGACGCCATCAAGGGACAGGTAGACAGGATCCTGCACACCTCGACCCTTTATCTCATAGAGAACCAGGTGAAGCTGGCCGAGAAGTTGATCGAACTGGCCCCGATCTCCGGCGAGAAGAAGGTCTTTTTCGTCGGGAGCGGCTCCGAGGCGAACGAGTCGGCGCTCCTCTTCGCAACTCGCTACCGTAACTCGGGCGAAATCATTGCCCTGCGCTCTTCCTACCACGGCTCCACGTTCATGACGATGGGCATTACCGGCCAGAGTACCTGGAGCCCGACGAGCCGCTCCGCCCTCGACGTGGCCTACGCCCGCAGCCCATACCAACTGCGCTGCCCGCTGTGCAGGAATGAGGATAAATGCAACCTCCTGTGCGCCGACGACGTGCGCGCGGTCGTCGAGGAGGAGACCACCGGGAACGTCGCCGCGTTCATCGCCGAACCGATACAGGGCGTTGGTGGTTTCGTCGAGGCGCCGCCAGGATACTTCGAGCGGGTGAAGAGCATCCTGGACGAGACGGGGATACTCCTGATCTCCGACGAGGTCCAGACCGGCTTCGGCCGCACCGGCGAACACTTCTGGGGCATAGACGGCTTCGACGTAGAGCCGGACATGATCGTGATAGCGAAAGGCATCGGCAACGGCCTCGCCCTCGGGGCCGTCGTGGGCCGCGCCGAGGTCGTCGAGTCCGTCGCCCCGAACCTGCATCTCTCCACGTTCGGGGGGAACCCGATCTCCTCGACCGGCGGCCTGGCTAACCTGAACTACATCCTGGACAATAACCTCCAGTCCAACGCCCACGAAGTCGGCACGTACCTCAAGGACCGCTTGTCGAAGATGGCCGGGGACCACCCCATCGTCGCCGAAGTTCGCGGGCGCGGATTGATGCTCGCCCTGGAACTAACCGGCGACGGCCTGATGCCGGACCCGGCGGCGGCCAGCCGCTTCCTTGAGGCGTGCCGGACGCGCGGTCTGCTCGTCGGCAAGGGTGGCTTGAAGGCTAATGTGATCCGGATATCCCCACCGCTCACCATCACCCGCGAGGCGGCCAGCGACGCCGCGGACATCATCGAAGAGGCGCTCTCCGAGATCGGGGCTCGGGAGAAGGTCGGCTGATGCAGGCCGAAGGGGTGGACGCCCGCCGCGCCGTCGAGGAGCTGAAGGAGCTTGCCGATCTCACCGGCGGCCCCGAAGGTGCCCGCCGCGTCGCCTGGACGGAGACGTGGAAAGAGGCCCGCGAGTGGTTGCGGGGGAAGCTTTCGGAGATTGACGGCATCTCGGAGATCGAGACCGATGAGGCAGGCAACATCTGGGCCACGGCCCCAGGCGACTCCGAGAGATCCGTCCTGCTCGGCGGGCACATGGACTCCGTCCCGAACGGCGGCTGGCTGGACGGGGCCTTGAACGTGATCGGGGCTCTCGAAGTCATGCGCGCCCTGGCTCCACAGCGGCGGCCCGTCACCCTGCGGCTTGTGGACTGGGCCGACGAGGAAGGCGCCCGCTTCGGCCGGAGCCTCTTCGGGTCAGGGGCCGCAGCCGGCGCCCTCAGGCCCGACGATGTGCGGAACCTCAAGGACCGGGACGGCGTGGCGCTGCCGGACGCCCTGCGGGAGCATGGCGTGGACCTCGACCGGGCCAACGAGGCCGGTAAGCAATTGGAGAACGCCGCAGCGTACCTGGAGCTTCACATCGAGCAGGGCCCGGTGCTGGAGCGGATGGACCTCCCGCTCGGTGTCGTGCTCGGCACCTTCGGGGTCGAGCGGCACGCTGTCCGGTTCACGGGACAGCACGCGCACTCCGGCTCCACGCCGATGGACGCGCGCCGCGACGCCTTCATCGCGGCGGCACGCACGGCGACTGCCTTCAGGGATGACGCCGCGCGGCGCGACGACGTGCGGGCCACGACCGGCTTCGTGAACGTGAGCCCGGCCATCGTGACGGCGTTCAACGGGTGGTGTGAGATGTCCCTGGACCAGCGCGCCCTCGACGCGGAGGTGCTGGCGGACATGCTGAAGGTCGCCAAAGAAAACTCCGACCGCATCGCCGGGGAAGAGGACGTATCGGTGGAGTGGGAGAGGTTGTGGCGGATAGAACCCATCCCGTTCGACGAAGCCCTGATCGAACTTGCTGGCGAGGCGGTCACGGAGCTCGCCGGGCGTTCCCACCGGCTGCCGAGCGGGCCGCTGCACGACGCGGCGGAGATGGCGCGCCTCATGCCGACGGTGATGCTCTTCGTGAAGTCCCTGCGGGGCCTCAGCCACACGAAGGACGAGGACACGCCGGAGGAGGACATCGAGATGAGCGTGCGGGCGCTGTACCGGCTTGCAGAGAAGACGATGGAGTGGGCGAGCAAAGAGCCGGTCAGCTAGTCAGCCAGTCCGCAAATAGCTGAAATGCTGACTGGCTGAGATGCTGAAGGGCTGCCGACTGAAAGGAGGCACATGCAGCGGGACGACTATCGGGACCTGGCGGTGAACGACCCGGCGGAGTTGGCGCGCATAAGGGCGGAGGTCAGCGCGTCGCCGCTCTACAACAACGACCTTGCGCCGACCGAGCCAGAGGAGCGTACCTGGACGACGTACAACATCGCGGCGCTCTGGATCGGGATGTCCATAGTCATCACCACTTATCTGCTGGCCTCTGGCCTCATAGCCGCCGGCATGAACTGGTGGCAGGCGCTCCTGACCATCTCGCTGGGGAACGTGATCGTCCTGATCCCCATGCTCCTCAACGCGCACGCGGGGACGAGATACGGCGTGCCGTTCCCGGTCTTCATCCGGGCCTCGTTCGGGGTGCGTGGCGCAAACTTCGCCGCGATGGCCCGCGCCCTTGTGGCCTGTGGCTGGTTCGGCATCCAGACATGGCTCGGCGGGGTCGCCATCGATGCGCTGACGACCGCCGCGTGGGGCGGCTGGGCGAACGTCCCTGGGCACTCGTTCATAGCCTTCTTCGTGTTCTGGGCGATACAGGTCGTCATCATCCTGACCGGCATCGAGGGCGTGAAGGTCTTCGAGTCGTTCGCCGCTCCGCTCCTGATCGGGGGCGGCATCGCCCTCCTCATCTGGGGATTCGTGGCGGGCGGCGGCGTCGGCAACGTGTTCTCCACTTCGGCGCAGCTCCAGCAAGGCGACGCGCCGTTCTGGGCGCTCTTCTGGCCCAGCCTCGCCGCGAACGTGGGGTATTGGATCACGCTGTCCCTCAACATCCCGGACTTTACCCGCTACGCGAAGAGCCAGCGTTCGCAGGTCATCGGCCAGGCCATCGGGCTCCCTCTGACGATGACGGCGTTTTCCTTCATCGGCATCGCGGTCACGGCCGCCACCATCGTGGTCTTCGATGAGGCCATATGGGACCCGGTGACGCTCGTCACGCGCCTCACGGGCGACATCCCGGCGCTTTTGATCCTCGCGATGTTCGTGATCGCGATAGCCCAGATCTCCACTAACATGGCGGCGAACGTGGTCTCTCCTTCGTTCGACTTCTCGAACCTGGCGCCGAAGTACATATCGTTCCGGATGGGAGGCATGATCACGGCCGTCATCGGCGTCCTCTCGTTCCCGTGGCTGCTCCTTGAGACAGCGGGAGCGTACATCTTCACCTGGCTGGTTGGCTACGGCAGCCTGCTCGGGGCCATCGGGGCCGTGATGATCGTGGACTACTGGATCGTGCGCCGGAGGCAGCTCGACCTCGCCGACCTCTACAAACTGGATGGCCGCTACGCCTACTCCGGCGGCTGGAACTGGCGGGCCATTACCGCCGTCTTCATCGGCGTCGTACCCGTCATCCCCGGTTTCCTCAAGGCCGCCACCACCCCGAACTTCGCCGGCGTGTTCCAGGATCCCACCTTCATAGAAAGCCTCTACAATTACGGTCTGTTCTTCACTTTCGGTGTGACCGCCGTGATGTATCTGGTCTTCTCCCTGATCGGAGGCCGCTCCACCGAGCCCGCCCGCGAGCCGAGCGAAGAGCCGGAGACGGCGTAAGGAGCCACCGATGCCTGACGCGACAACCTTTGGCCTCTTCGTCGCCGCCGCGCTGGCGCTAACGCTCGTGCCCGGGCCCGTGGTTTTCTACATCATCGCTCGCAGCGTGCGGGGAGGCCGCCGGGCCGGGCTCGTCTCCGCCCTGGGCGCGGGGTCGGGGGCGCTGGTACACGTAGCCTTCGCCGCGGCCGGGCTCTCCGCGCTGCTGGCGTCCTCCGCGGCCG
Organism: Rubrobacteraceae bacterium; assembly: GCA_051003015.1. Lineage (GTDB taxonomy): Bacteria > Actinomycetota > Rubrobacteria > Rubrobacterales > Rubrobacteraceae > JACDGB01. The sequence continues at coordinate 16,917 of JBPCLT010000103.1, forward strand.
CCTTCGCGGTCGTGAAATGGCTGGGCGTCGCGTACCTCGTCTGGCTCGGACTCAAGAGCCTCTTCGCCCGCGACGCACAGGACCACGGGCCAGATTCGCCGGACATTGCCCCCGAACCCCTCTGGCGCGTCTTCTATCAGGGCGCGCTCATCCAGGTCCTCAACCCCAAGACGGCGCTGTTCTTCCTCGCTTTCCTGCCGCAGTTCGTGGAGCCTTCGCGCGGTCCCGCGTGGGCGCAGGTAACGATACTCGGCTGCGCGCTGGTCTTTATCGCCGCGTGTACGGATAGCCTCTACGCCTTGCTTTCGGGTACGTTGGGTGACTGGCTGAAACGCAAGAACACGAGCGCTCGCTTCCGGCGCGGCCAACGCTACCTCTCCGGCGGCACGTACATCGCGCTGGGCGCGGCTGCCGCGGCTTCGGGCTCAGGGAAGGATTGACGTGCCTGACGCGGCCACTTTCGGACTCGTTGTAGCTGTCTCGCTGCCGCTGCTGCTCTTGCCCGGCCCGGCGGTCTTTTACATAATCACCCGTAGCGTGGACCAGGGACGACCGGCGGGATTCGCCTCCGTTCTCGGCGTTGGCGTGGGCGGCCTCGTACACGCCGCCTTCGCGGCGGTCGGGCTTTCCGCGATACTGGCGTCTTCCGCAACGGCCTTCTCGGTCGTAAAGTGGCTTGGTGCGGCCTACCTGGTCTGGCTCGGCTTACAGCGCCTCTTTGCCAGGGATGAGGAGGACACGCCCACGGCCGCCGAGCCGGCGCGCCTCTCGCGGATTTTCTCGCAGGGCGTGGTAGTAAACGTCCTCAACCCCAAAGCCGCGCTGTTCTTCGTAGCCTTCCTGCCGCAGTTCGTGGACCCCTCGCAGGGCGCGGCCTGGACGCAGATCCTGGCGCTCGGCGTCACGTTCGTCGCCATGGCGCTGATTTCCGATGGCCTCTACGCCCTGCTCGCCAGCACGGCCAGCGAATGGCTGAGGCGCAAGAACGAGAGCCGGAGGTTCCGGCGAGGACAGCGGTACGTCTCCGGCGGCATCTACCTGGCTCTCGGCGCGGCGAGCGCGGTCTCCGGCTCGGGCAAGGACTGACAGGATGGATCGGGAGTCTTTCGAGGGCTGGCTCGACGCATACGGCAGAGCCTGGCAGAGCAGGGACCCGGAAGCGGCAGCGCGGTTGTTCACGTATTACGCCACCTACCATGAGACCCCCTTCGACGAGCCGATCCGCGGCCACGAGGGCATCCTGGAGTATTGGTCCGAGGTGCCCCGCTCGCAAGAAGATATCCGCTTCTCCTGCGAAATACTCGCGGTGACGGCAGAGACGGGCATAGCCCACTGGAAATCTGCTTTCACGAGGCTCCCATCGAACGCCCCGGTCGAGCTCGACGGCATCTTCCTGGTGAAGCTGGATGGCGATGGACTCTGCATCGAATTCCGCGAGTGGTGGCACAGGCGAGAGTAGAGAGGCAGGGATCATGGACTTCGGCGTAACCCTCCAGACCAACCCGCCGGCCCAACGTGTCATTGAGTTGACACAAAGAGCCGAACGGCTGGGGTTCACGCACGCCTGGACCTTCGACTCGCACGTGCTGTGGCAGGAACCGTATGTGATCCACTCTCAGATGCTAGCGGCGACGGAGAGGATAATCGTCGGGCCGTTCGTAACGAACCCGGTGAGCCGGAACCCGTCCGTGACGGCCTCGACCTTCGCCACCCTGAACGAGATGTTCGGAAACCGCACCATCTGCGGCATCGGGCGCGGCGACTCGGTGGTGCGGGTCTTGGGGCGCAAGCCGACCACGCTGCGGCAACTGGAAGAGGCGATGCGCGTCATCAAGGAGCTGGCCGAGGGCCGTGAGGTGGACTACGCGGGCACGAAGGTCCGCATCCCGTGGGTCAGGGACGGCAAGCTCGACATATGGATGGCCGGATACGGCCCGAAGGCTCTCAGCCTCACCGGGCGGGTGGCCGATGGGTTCATCCTGCAATTGGCGGACCCCGTCATCCTGGCCTGGACCGTGCGCCACGTCCACGACGCCGCCATGGAAGCCGGGCGCGACCCCAAGGAGATAAAGATATGCGTCGCCGCTCCAGCATACGTCGGCGGCGACCTCGCGCACCAGCGCGATCAATGCCGGTGGTTCGGGGGGATGGTTGGCAACCACGTTGTGGATCTGGTCGCCCGCTACGGCGAGGACAGCGAAGTCCCGCACGCGCTCACCGACTACATAAAGGCGCGGCAGCAAGGCTACGACTACAGCCGTCATGGTCAGGCTGGCAACCCGAGCACGGACTTCGTGCCCGACGGCATCGTGGACCGCTTCTGCGTCCTCGGCACGGTCGAGGACCACATAAAGAAGCTGACGGAGTTAAAGGACCTCGGCGTGGACCAGTTCAACATCTATCTCATGCACGACGCGATGGACGAGACGCTCGACGCTTATGGGGGGAAGATCATCCCTGAGCTATAAAGAAGGAAATCTGCTCCATGCCATTCGCTTATCTAGAGGCTTCTTGTCGTATGTAAGAAACTGTAGATACGACCCAGTTCAGGATTTCTCCCAAATTAGCAGGTGATTGAGCATGGGACTCTACGTTGGATGCGTCATCATTCCAGCGATTTTCAGCCCATCGAGTAGAACTCGCGAAATGCATCCTTGTAAGGCGCTGCATGTGAGCGAGCAGTTCTGCTTCTCTGTCAGTAGAAGGATCTGGAATAATGAGATCAGCGAAATCTTCTAGTTCAGGCTGTTCCTCCATCAGCAAGTTGTCAAGTTCGTTGCGCCGTTGCCTCTCTTCTCGTCTTTCGCGTAGATGGTGTTGGTAAGCATCGAATTGCCAGTGAGGATGTCCTGCCCCTGTAGCCTCAAATTCCACGGAGCCATCTACTCGCTCACGTAATCCTGGCCACTCTGCTCTGAAAAGTTGAGTCTTTTCGTCGATACGTTCTTCTCCAAAGAACACGGTCACACCGGTGGTATGGTAGACGAGCCGATTTCGGCGAGGGATTGTAGGTTCAACCCAACTCTGACGAAGGCTCATCCAGTACAGTACTGTCTGGTTGTGGTCAATAGAGAGAGGTACCACTGGAACTTTGCCTCCACGCTCTCGGAGCACCCTCTCACTTGGGTACCGCTTGCATTCTAAATCAACACCCCCCTCCGTTAGTTCTCCGGCCCAATAATAGCCTTGTCCTAGCTGCGGTAAGATCTTGTTAAGTCGATCTCGAAGTAGTCCTAAGTGTTTCTCTATCTCAGGTACAGAGGCGCTTAGTGCGTCATGAGCCGTAGGACTCATTCACCTGTATTCGGCCAGAACTCGAAGGGAGTACGGTACATTTCTGCAACCAGACGATTTAGATTAGAGGATCTTACTGAGCCCAGGCCTCTTCGATGAATCTCTTCTCCTTCTCGTGCCAGCGACTTCATCTGAATTTCTAAGCTCGGATCAAACATCAGCGCCCTCAAGTCTGGCACAGGCACGCGATTAACAAACCTTGGGCTTAGATCGTATTGTCCTCCGGCTACGCGAGGACAAAATTCAGCAATGAGCAGTTCAAAGAACAAGGAGTTTAGCAGCGCTAGATATGCCAGAAATAAAGTCGTTGACTGTACGTCTGTTTCGGATTCACCGTTAAGTTCTTCGCTAGCGAGTTCTTCTTCAAGATCCAACTTGGGTTGGTCTGAGGATGGTCGCGCAAGCCAAGCAAACCCTTGAACCAGCGCATACTCACCAGCCTCGTCCCAGGCGAAGCTTCCAGCATCGCCAAAGTATGCGCTCAAAAGTTTCGGTTCAGGCTTTATAAGCCAAGCGCGGGGTTCACTTAGATCCCACCAGCTACGTTCTCTCAAGCTTTTGCGTGCTTCGAGTTCTTTTCGGTTTGGCTTGAGAAACCTCTCATAGTACATTGGGAGTAGACGCTGTAAGTCTGCCTCATTACCTATCGGCTCTATCCCGATTGTGCTAGGGTAAAAAACATAGCTGCGGGCAATAATGCGGCCACTACGTATACTCCTATTTTCCGCCACAGGACGAAAATATGGGCGCTCCTTGCTGGGAAGACCAGAGTATTCACTGTCCGATATGATGAAGGCCCTCCTGTAGCCAGTACGTATTCCCTGTCTCACGTGAAAGATGTCAGCGACCATTGATTGAGTAGTTTCGCCTATTTTCTCTAAGAGACCTTGAACCCTGTTAGACCTCGGGCGCCAGTTTGGTGTCATTTCCAGGTGCGAAGCATCTGCGACAGAGACATTCCAATCCTCATTATGTTGAAGCTGCAAAGCAGTCAAGCCATTGTGCTGAAGGTCTTTCGGTCCCAGTTTTCTAAGGTTTCGAAGCGCTTCTCCAGTGTTGCCGCGCTGCCCACTCGTCCACAGAGAAAGAACTCGATCATCAGGCGCTCTGTCCTGTTTAGCGAATATCATCTACGCAGCTTCAACCATCGCATGCCGGAAGAGTGCGTAGTCTCCAAGAGCCGCTACGTACCTCGGTGCTGCTTGGTCCAGCAGATGTCTTCTCCAAGCTAAAGAAGAGTCAAGATTCAAGAGGCTCGCAGGCATAAGGGTTCCCACCACCCCGCCGAAGTTAATGCTATCTAACGCCTTCTCTACGAAAGCCATGCTGTAGTCTGGACGACCTTCATAGTTATTTCCCAGCGTTGCCTTGACCTGCTCACGCTGGGTCTGGTTCATTCCTACCCAAGAAATGAATGGCGGGTTCATCAGAATTGCATCTGACTGAGGCCATGTAAAACCGTCCTCAAGTGAATCGCGGCTCTCAAGCCGTATCCGAATCTTACCTTCCATCCAATCCTGTTGGGCCTGAGTGAGTGCAAATCGAGCCATAGCTACAGCATCAGAAGATACATCGTATCCGATCAGAGTTACCTTACTCTGATAGCCGCAACGCTGCAGATGTCTCAACGTTTCGAGCAGAAAAGCTCCAGCACCACAAGCTGGATCAAGCACGACTAGATCTTCCTTGTCGACCTCTCCAAGTGCTTGCTCAACTATTGAGCGTGCTAGCCCCGGGGGCGTGAAATGTGTGCCTCCGCGGGATCTAGTGTTCACTTTCGCTTCTCCAGGAATTTCAAATAGGTTAGTAGGAGCCCCGCTAACAAGCTCGTAGTGAGCTTCCTGAAAGATGACGCCGCTTGCGTGACGCACGAGGAGTTCTGGAACGATCTCTAACCAGTGTGACGAGCCTATAGGAGAACGAAACTGCCCAGCTAATCTTTCTAGTATAGAGTCCTGCGTGAGGCTCCGGTATACATCGAAGAAAGAAGAGTCAAGCGCATAGGTCGATACAAGCTTCTCTAAATCGGCCGACCGATATATTTCTTTGTCGTCCAACATTCTAGCTAGCAGGAGCAGAAAAACGTGCACACTGGTTTCGTGCGGCATCCCTTGTTCGTGAACGAGACTACGTATACGTCGAAAAACATCCACAGAGTGTTCCACTACGTCAACACTGCTCTTCACTCTATCCAGCCGAAGGAACTCGTAGAATTGTTCCAATCTGCCTTCTATACTTTGGCGCGTAAAACGCCGTGTTGCTGTGGGGTCATCCCATCTATGAAGAGTTACGGAATCTTGCTCAACCCCCACATAGTGAGGTAAGTCGGCAGACCAAGCCCAACTGACTGCTCTATTGACATCTTCCACCCCTTTGTTCAGCTCGTCGGACAACGTGAAAGAGCCGCGTTCTCCATCGAGCAATACATGATGACGAGCCAAATCGGCCGACGGTTCTCTAAATAGCGGGGCTCTGACAAGTCCCAGTCTGCTGGCCCACTTCTCTGCCAGGTTGACGGCCATAACATCAGTCTACAGGGCTAATAGCAAGAAATCTGTATGTTGATTCTGTCGGGCTTGTACTCACTCTTTCTCAGCACGGGGCCTATCATCTCATCTTACAGTCTGGCTGTCGGATGCTGAATGAGCAGATGATCCGGCAGAATGCGCAGCAGTGCGAAGTAGAGACTGTGAGCGCTAGTGTTCTGACATGATTGGTTTGCGGCAGTGTTCCTCTTCGGGTATCGTGGTCGTCGCGTCCACTCGTCTGCGTGGACGCTGTGAAGCGAACATGAGGAGGCGTCTGCGTGTCGAGGAAGAGGAA
>JBPCLT010000104.1:0-4338 GCA_051003015.1 Rubrobacteraceae bacterium
TGGACGATGCTCGCGTACGGGACGCCGGTCCCTTCGAGTCCGAGGGCGCGGCGCGCGATGAGCGGCCCAGGCACCGAATGGTTAGTCACCACTGCCGACGCCCCCGACGATTGGAGCACCTTCCGCACGGCGGCGGCGTTGGTTTCCAGGTAATTCTCCAGCTCTTCTTCAGCCAGGTCCAGGAACGTCTTGACGCGCCAGCCAGGGTAGTCGTCGTAGACGTAGACCGGGAGGAGTTCGCCTATCTCCGGGTTGTACACGGCGCAGCGGCCCGGATATGGCGTCTCCTGCCCGCCCCGGTGCTCGATGTCATCCGCGTCTACGGTCGCGTGCGTGTCCACGAAATCGTAGAGGAGGGGTTGCGGCTCCTGGCAGAGGAGGTGAACGTCGTGGCCCTCCCTGGCGAGAGCGCGGCACAGGTTCTGGACGTAGACGTTGCTCCCGGAGCCGGAGAGCATGTATCCGTGGGTCATCAGGATCTTCACGACGCTACTTCCGATGTCTCACTCAGGGTTGGTCCACGCTCTCATGCCTGCATCATAGCCGAATGCGCCGCGTAAAATGCGCGTGGGTTTGCGGCGGCGGAGGGGATAGAGGGGATTCCGGAGCGCGCCTCGAGGATGGGCGCGCTTGCTTCCATTCGCCTCGCCCGCCAGTCTTCAGCCGAGTGTGATGCGGCCAACCCCGGGGGCTTCCGTTCCGATAAAATCGGACCTTGAAATACCAGAGGCGGCCTGAAGACCGCCTCTGGAGAGTGCCCCTAGAAAGGGGACGCTATGAGGTCGTGGTGGGAAGCAACTCACGGAACGCGCGGAGGCTCCGGTAGGGGCCGTACGGCTCCTGATCAAGGGGTGTGGTGATGAACCCTGCCGCCGCGTCGAAGACATCTCGCGGCGCCACCGGCGTGTCGAAGGCGTCGGGGAACCCTGTCTGTCCGTTCAGGAGGTTGAGGTAGGAGGCGTGGCGCGCCTCGACCGTGGCGATAGTCGCTCCCGTGGTCAGTGTCTCGGCGGTCTCGATGTGGGCTATGGCCCCGTCGTAGGCCGAGACGCCAGTGTTCTCCAGCAACTGCGCCACGTTCACGAACTGCTCGACGCTCGTGAACGCGGTGGTCTCGAAGTTGTATTCGAGTTCCGGTACGGCAGCCGCTCCGAGCGCGGCGGTGAGCGCGTCTACGTGGGTGTCTTCGTGGTCGCGGATGCGCACGAACTCATCGTAGACCGGACGGCGGATGGCCTTCCCCCCACGATTGACGATGACGGTCCAGTTGAGGTCTTTCCTGCTGAACTTCCTCAAACCGTCCCGGTAGAAGGCGTACTCCAGGTGCTCCAGCGTCAGCGCGTAGTTGAGGATGTCCACGTCCGATGGTGGATCGTCGGTGGTGTGGGCCTTCGCCACCCCCGGAACGGCCATCAACGCGCCGCCCGCGAGCAGTGCGGCCGAACCGGCCAGGAATTTCCTGCGGGAAGGCATAACCTGCTCCATCCCGCCATTATCGAGGTGCTTGCCCTCGGTCATGTTCGTTCTCCTTCCTGATCCGGGTTCCCGCTCGGACTTTCCCTGTTTCCCCTGATCACTCTTCGTTACCCGTTTACTCCGCCGGTCTAGCCTCCTTCATTCGCTTTTCCTGTAACGGACGAAACCGGATGCTCGGGCACGATGCCCCAGGTAAGTCGCGCGAACCCAACGTCCCCGATCCCCACGCCCCACAACATGAGCCTCCCAGCCCGTGACCGGCCAACCTTCTCCGGCCATCCGATTTCATCACACTAATGTAGCTACGTGAAGAAAGGACATTCAGATCACCGCGTCTAGTTGGAAATTCTAAAGGGCTAACTCGAGATTTCGCGGATTGCGTTGGCGGGATCGGTGGCGCTACCTGGCGCCGGCTTCGCGGTACGGACGATGGCGAGGCTGGCAGCCGGAAAGTCTGGGCCAAGACACCGTCCAGGCTGTAATATGCGGGGGACGAAACGAGTTTGCACACACGAGGAGGAATGAATGTTCGGACGGCGCAAGGAGAGCGTGGCGGTACCGGAGGTCGGGGGAGAGGCTCCAGCGTTCAACCTGCCGAGCGCCCAGGGCGGACAGTTGCAGTCGAGCATGCGCACCGTGACAGGGCCGGTCGCGGTCGTCTTCTACCGGCCGTGGTCGGAGGAGGATATCGAGTTTTTCAAGTCGCTCGCGGCGAACGAGGATGAGGTCAACATGGCCGGAGGCTCGGTGGTTGGCATCGGCGTCGCGGAGGCCGGTGCCGCCAGGGAGTTCGCGCGCGCATCGGGGATGAAGTCCATGGTCCTCTACGACTACGCGAAGGTGGCGTCGCGGCAGTGGGGCCTCCTGGAGAAGAGCAAGGACCACGGAGATTACTCCCGTCCGGCGGTCTTCGTGGTGGATGGGGATCACCAGGTAACCCACGCCTGGGTCGGGGAGCGCCCTTCCGCCGGGGAGGTGCTGGCGGCGGTGAGCGGTATCACCGGCCTCCCCAAGCCCGTCGAGGAGGATGCGGAAGAGAAGCCGAAGAAGAAGGCCGCGAAACCGGATGAAGCGGGGGATGAAAAGCCCGCCGAATCCACCGGGGCGGAGGAGAAACCGAAGAAGCTCTCCGCGGAGGAGCGAGAGCGGATCAAGGCCGAGCGCCGCGCCGCCCGTGAATCAGGCAAGTCCTTGAAGACCGGCGAGGCCGCCCAGAAAGCGGCTACGGAGAAGGGGGATGGAGACGCCCCCGAGGGCGAGAAGCCCAAGAAGATGTCCGCAGAGGAGCGAGAGAAGATCAAAGCCGAGCGCCGCGCCGCCCGCGAATCGGGCAAGTCCCTGAAGACGCCGCAACAACCGCGGCAGGATTCCGGGGACGGCGCGGAGACGACGAATGAGGAGCCTGCGGCCTCGGCGGAAAATGCCGGGGAGGGGCCGGAACCGGGCGAGGCGCGGGCAGAGGCCGGGGTGGAAGCCGGTGCCCGTACAGACTCCGGGAACGAAGAGACGAGCTCGCCTGCGGAGGACGCCGGGACCGGCGGGCAGGGGAAGAAAGAGGAGAAAAACGCGGAGGAAGAGTAGGCGGACGTGGAGAAACCGGAGAGCCGGGAAGCTGGAATCGGTCAGGGAGCCGACGGTGCAGCGAGTTCCGCCGAGTCCGCGAGGGACTGGGGAGAAGAGGTCGTCGGCATGGCGGACCTCAAGACCTTGCTCGGGATCAAGAACAACCACATCCGGGAGGCATACGACCGCATCGCCGCGGCTGAGTTGGCTGCCGAAGAGGCACGGGCGGTTCGGGAGGCGGCCGAGCGGCGCATGGAAGACCTCGAGGAGCAACGGGACCGGCTGAGGGAGCGTGTGCGGGAGGTCGAGGAAGAGGAAGGCCGCCGGAGGCGTGCCCGCGACGACCACGACCGCAGGGCGTCGCGGGCGGTGCGCGACCTGGAGCGCAAGAACGCGGAGATCTCACGCCTTGAGCGGGAGCTGGAAGGTCTCGGACGGGAGATGGGGGACCGTATCTCCCTCAAGGATCGGGCGTTGAAGGACGCGCTGAACCGGGTCGGGAGCCTGGAGCACGACCTCGAAAGCCGGGAGACGGAGGCCGCCGGATTGCGTTCCGCCGTCGAAGGGCTTCGGGGAGAGTTGGAGGATCAAAAGGAGCTTCAACGCCGGCTCGCGGAGCCTGCCAACCGGTTGCGGGCGGCCCTGGATCTCTTCAACGCATCCCAGCATATAAAGGCCGTCCACACGCTCTCGCGGGACCTGGGCCGGCCCGAAGTACACGCCGTCCTGGGAGACGGAGATGAACCACCGGCAATCCTCACCTTTACCTGGCAGGGCATAACCTGGCAGACGTACACGGCGGACCCCGGCCCCGCCGTCGAAGAGCCCCGCGTGTACCTCACGAGCGCGGGCGAAGACCTCTCCGGCGTGGACCGGAACCCTCCCAACGCCAGGATCGGCCCCGGCGGCCGGGTGGTGCTGGGGCTGTAGGTTTCAGGTATCAGGCTTCAGGTATCAGGTTTATCCGAGTAGACCTGCGGGGGGAGGGCATAGGGTTGTTTTTCTACTTCTTGCGGGGGTCTTTGTCCGCTTCCGGGTCTTCCTCCGGTAGTTGTTTTTGTTTCTTGTCCCGGCCGAGTTCGCTGGTGAAGTCCCGGACGCCGCGGCCCATCGCGGCGAGGAGGCCCTGGATGCGCTTGGGACCCAGGATCAGGAGCACGATAAACAGCACGATGCCGAACTCGAGCAAGCCGAACGGCACTGGTATCTCCTCGCTTCCATCAGGCTTTTGAGGCGCAGTAGCGAACGCTCGCCGTTCCTATGGGCGAAACGCTCCGCCCCGACGGCCCGCGCCGCCCG
>JBPCLT010000105.1:0-10288 GCA_051003015.1 Rubrobacteraceae bacterium
GAGACGCTGGACTGGGCGCGTTCGCTGGTGGTGCTTGGCGCGCCGAGCCTGGACAAAGAGCTGATCGAGGAGACCTTGAGCGTCATCATCAAGTACGACCGCGACGCCGCGAAGGTGCTCGCGCACGTAAGAGGAGCCCCGGATAGCAAGGACCTCGGCCAGAAGGAGCCCACCGGCGAGAAGCCGCACGAGGGGATGTACGAGATGCACCGCAGCACCCACAAGCACACGCACTAGGATCGGATAGTCGGTGGTCCACGCTGCAGAAAAACTCCTGGACGACTTCCGGGCGCTTCCGGGGCATGTCGAACGTCCACGAACTTTCATGGAGATCGCCGGCTACCCTCACTATGAGAACGTGTGCAGCAACATCCTCGCGTTCTTCATGGACCCGGAAGAGTCACATAGACTCGAGACCCTGGTGCTCGATGCTCTGGCGAGTGCGGGCAACATCGCCGCCGCAGACGAAGGAGTGGGAGGCAGCGTCTCCGTCGAGCGTGAAATAGTCACCGATGCCGGTAACAGGATCGACATACTAATCGAGTCCGATGATCGCGCCATCCTTATCGAGAACAAGATTTACGCAAGCGCGAGTAATCCTTTCGGTGACTATGCTGCTTACCTCGACCGTCGAATACCCGATGGCCGTGCGAAGCACAAGCTCCTTCTCACAGTTTTTCCAACGGACGAAGGCAGAAAGTGGGATTTCACAAACCTTACGTACAAAGAGTTTGTCGAGCAGATACGCTCGCTGCTGGGTCGGTACGTCTCCGTGGCGGACACTCGTTACCTGACGATGTTCTTAGACTTTCTGAACACGCTCGAACATCTGCAAAGGGGGACCCGCATGGATCAGGAGTTCGTCGAGTTCCTTGCGGAACGGAGTGATGAGGTCCAGAATTTACTTGCCGAAGTAAAAGGCTTCAAAGACGAACTGCGAAGTAAGGTTCAGGATCTAGGCGCACTCATCACCGTAGAAGAATACCGAAATGTTGAGCAGCGTTTTTGGCGCACTGGAACGTTGCTGGTTGACATCTTGTACTACGAAATCCGCGTTTCTGCAAATTTGCTTGTCACCATCGAAGCAGATGTCGTTCCGCACGGGTGGCACATTTTAATTTGGTCTCGTAGAGGCAAAGGTGATCGTTCAGAGTTGAGAGATCTCTTACAAGACCTAGAGATTCAGTTTGAAGAGAGGCCAGAAGATATGAAATGGTTCATTTCCCCTGTTCACTTCGACTATGACGAAAATCTGGAGGAAATCAGGCCAGTCCTCCAGGAACTGATAGACAAGATCGCCACGAGCCAGGAACGCGAGTAGTGCTCTTGTCCCGGCCTGACAACCTGATGCGCCAAACACACAACAAGGAAGTGCGTTGATGGACACCGTAATTAACGACTTCGTGCAGGTGCTGAGACGCCACCAGATCAGGGTGTCGCCTGCTGAGAGCCTGGATGCTTTGCACGCGCTGGAGCAGACCGGCATGGGAGAGCGTGGGGTGGTGCGCGACACTTTGAGGACCACGCTGGTCAAGAACCTGGATGACATCGAGACGTTCGAGAGGCTGTTCGACCTGTACTTCAGTTTGCGGCCGACTGCGGAGAGGCCGTCGGCGAAGCTGGAGGTACACGACCATGACCATGATCACGGCCAGCCGGCGAGCATGGAGTTCGGCGAGGATGCGGCCGGTGACGCGCCGGACTCGGAGGAACACAGCCACGAGGATAGCGAGAACACGGACTTCCGCAAGTTCTTCGACGAGGAGAGGATGCGCCCCTCGGACGACATCCACGGAGAGGCGGACAAGATGCGCCTCTCGATGTTTTCTCAGGAACTCATCCTGAACCGCAATCCCGGCGCCCTGGGCCAGGCCCTGCAACGCATCACGCACCAACTGAAGCTGCGCCGCGCCCGCAACATGTTCAACCCCGGCGACCTGGTCACGCACGGCGACGGCGGCCAGGAACTGCCGCTCGATGTCTCCGCCGCCGACCTGCAAGGGTTGCTCGACCATTTGCACGACATGGAGGTGGACGAGGACCTCATCCGCCAACTCGAGGAGCAAAGCGAAGAGATCCTGCGCGGCCTGCCCCAACTCATAGAGCAGATGGTCGAGCGCCAGAAGAAGCTCGAAAAGAAGAAGGACGATTCCGCCCTCATGCGCCGCTCGCTGCGCAAGATCTTCGACTACTCCCCCGCCGAACAGCGCGAGACCGAAGCCGCCATCCGGCGCATAGCGCGACAGATCCACGGCGCGAAGACCCGTCGCCTGAAACAGGACCGCACCGGACACATTAGCGTCCCCCACACCCTGCGGCGCAATGTCCGCTACGAAGGCATCCCATTCAACCCCGTCCTCCGCCGCCACCACGAGAAGCGTCCGCGTGTTGCAATGTTGTGCGACGTTAGCATGAGCACACGAAACATGAGCCGGTTCTGGTTGCACATGGTCTACCAGATGCAGAGCTTATTCTCGAAGGTGAGAACGTTCGTGTTCGTGGCCGACGTGGCGGAGGTCACGCAGTTCTTCGAGGAGAGCAGCATGGACCGGGCGGTGGAGCAGGTCTTCTCGGGGCGCGTGTTGGACGCCGACGTGAACAGCGACTTCGGGAAGGCAGCCGAGCAGTTCAGGAACGAGTATTTGCCCGCGCTCAACCATCGGACGACGCTGGTGATCCTGGGTGATGGGCGAAACAACGGCAAGCCGGCCAACGTGGCGGCGCTGGAGGAGATCACGCAGCACGTCAGGCAGACCGTTTGGATCACCCCTGAACCGAAATGGGGCTGGACTTTAGGCTCTTGCGACATGCCGCTCTATGAGCCACTGTGCGACCGCGTCGAGGTCGTCAGGAGCGTGGACCAGCTCGCCAGCGTCGCCGAAGAGTTGGTACGGAGCCGGGTGTGAAGTTGGACGGAAAGCAGGAAATACCGTTCACCGCCACAGAGCCGTACCGCTTCTGTCCGGCGGACGGGACGAAGTTGGAAGCCAAAGGCGGCGGGAGCAGCGGGGCCTTCTGCTCCACGTGCGGGAGGTCATGGTACAGAGGTTCTTCTCCGGCGGTCGGGGCGGCCATCGTGGAGGGGGGACGGGTGCTCGTGACGGTGCGGGGCATCGAACCGGAGAAAGGAAGGATGGACCTTCCGGGCGGGTTCGTGGAGGCAGGTGAGCATCCTCGGGACGCCCTCGCGCGGGAGGCGCGGGAGGAGCTCGGCGTGGAGGTCGAGGTCGAGGAGCGGCCGATGCTGCTCGCGGTCCACACCTACGGCGCGGACGGAGAATACGTGCTCGCCATAGGCTTCCGGGCGCGTATCGTCTCCGGCGAGCCGAGCCCGGCCGACGACGTGGCGGGGATCCGGTGGGTTTCGGAAGATGAGGTGGACGCCCTGGACTTCGCCTGGGAACACGACCGGAGGATAGCGCGCCAGGCCCTCGATCCCGGATAGCCCCAGTCCAACGCTCAGGGTAGCAACCTTTCTTCACTCACAAACGTTTCGGCCCTTGCGCGAAGTATTGTCTTCTGCCAATAATTAGCATGTGGGAGCGAAAGGATATTCCGTGGATGCTTTGCAGGAGCGTGGGGTACGGGTCACGCCTCAGCGGGCCCACATCTGGCGGGTGCTGGTCGAGTCCGGGGAGCATTTTACGGCGGATGAGGTCTGGGGGAAGGTAAAGGCCGCGCTGCCAGGTCTGGAGCTTTCGACGGTCTATCGTTCGCTGGAGGCCCTGCGGGTGGCTGGGCTCGTAGCGGAGAGCCGCTTGCCCGAGGGACCTCGGGTCTTCGAGGCCAGGCCGACGGTACACCCGCATCTGGTGTGCGACGGGTGCGGCCGGATCTTCCATCCCGACCCGGAGGTCGGCCGGCGCGTGCTCGAGGCGCTGGACGCCGGCTCGGGTGGCTTCGAGGTGCGGGAGTTGCACGTGGTGGCGAGGGGGACCTGCGCGGCGTGCGCCGGGCAGGGGTAAAGCGAGGCAGAATCGTGAAGGTCAGGAGGAGGAGCATATGAGCGCGATAGACGGTTGGTTAGAAGGATTCATGCACGGTTCGGCGGGCGTGGGAGTAATACTGCTGATCAGCCTCCTCTTAGGCCTCCGGCATGCGAGTGATCCCGACCACCTGGCGGCGGTCACGACCCTCATCGCCTCCGAAGAGGAGCGCAAGCAGGTGCGCAAGGCCGGTTGGATGGGCTTTTGCTGGGGCCTGGGGCACGGCACGACCCTCGTGGTCTTGGGACTGCCGCTGGTGCTCCTCAATCGTTTCCTCCCCGAGCGGGTGGGGCAGATCGCCGAGGTTGCCATAGGCGTAGTCATCGTGGCCCTCGCCGCACGGCTGCTGCTGCGGTGGCGGCGCGGCGTCTTTCACGTCCACACTCACAGCCAGGACGAGGGGTCGCCTCACCGCCACGTTCACTCGCACAAGGAGGGTGAGTCTCACGAGCACGGCCACGCCGGCCCCCACCGCGGACCCTTAGGCGCCTACGGGATAGGGCTCGTGCATGGCATCGGCGGCTCGGGGGGGCTCACGCTGCTGTTGCTCTCGACCATCTCTAGCCAGAGTGCGGCAGCGGTGGCGCTGTTGATCTTCGCCGCCGGGACCGCCGTTTCCATGGCGATCCTCTCGACCGTCTTCGGCCTCGCCATCGCGCGCGGTCCGATAGCGAGAAACTTCAACTGGGTGGCGCCAGTCCTGGGGATCCTGAGCATGGCCTTCGGGGCCTGGTACGCTCTCGGGGCGCTGGGACTCGTGGTATACCCGTTCTAGGTAGGAGAATTTTCCGGGAAAGGAGAACGAATGCCGAAATACGTCATCGAACGCGAGGTTCCGGGCGCGGGGGGCATGTCCGCCGAGGAGTTGCGGGACCTCTCGCAGACCTCGTGCAACGTCCTAAACGACATGGGCCCGAGCATACAGTGGGTCCAGAGTCACGTCACGGACGACACGATCTACTGCACCTACATCGCCCCGGACGAGCAAGCGATCCGGGACCACGCCGAGCAGGGCGGCTTCCCCGCCAACCGCGTCTCAGCGGTTCGCTCCACCATAGACCCGACCACCGCCGAAGCGTAAGAAGGCGTCAGGCTACAGGTTTCATACGGAATCCGGTTGAAGAGTGCTAGGACGTCATGCCGTCTGGGGCCACCAGTGGTAGTTGGTGAGGCCCCTGATGGTCTCGGCCTGGTCGAGCAACTCGACGCAACGCTCCACCAGAGCCCCCTCAATCTCGGAGATCTCCTCGAAGAGCCGGTTCGCCAATGCCTCGTTGGTCAGCGGCCACAGCCTCTCCGCCGGTTGTAGCTCCGGCGAGCCCGAAGGCAAGAACTCCAGGTGTATCCCTTCTGGGACCTCGACCTCGCCACCGGTGTGCCACCCGGCTTTGTCCACCACCAACAGCACGCGCTTTTTCTTGCCGGCTCCCACCTCTTTGGCAAACTCCGCGAGGGCCAGCGAGAACAACTCGGTGTTCACCGTGGGCAGGATCAACCAGAAAACCTCCCCACTCTCGGGGCGCGCGAAGCCATAAAGGTAGGTCCACTCGTAGCCCCGCTTCGTCCTGGCGATGGGCCTCTTTCCCACCGGAGCCCACACTCGCCTCACCACCGGTTTGAGGCCCAACCACGCCTCGTCCTCGGTCCAGAGTTCGACCTGCTCGGCCTCCGGGAGATAGTCGAACACCATCCGCACTATCTCTGGTTTCTGTAAGTCTTGCTTGTAGGTGAGTATGAAACAGCCCACGCTATGCCTCATTATCGCGTCGCGTTCACCGGGACGGGTGCGGATGTGCTGGTCGTGGGAGATGCCTAACCATCCCTCAATCCCGACCCACCGTAGCCATACAGAATCGTCCGTACCAGGGAGGAAAATGTCGTGCTTGAAGATGACATCTTCGCGCACCTTCTTGAGTTCATCGGCCACGGTTTTGGGGATCGAGGCATCGATGAAAATCACGCGGCCTGCTTAGGCATCTCCCACTGTAGCGCGTCTTTAATCTGCTTGAGCGTCACGTCGAAGTCGTAAGCTATCTCATCGATGCTGTCGCCAGCTCTGTAGCGTTCCGCGATGATCTCCGTCCGAACCCCCGTACCCTCTGCCACTGGTAGACCGAATCCGTAATTAGGGTCAACGAGTACCGCAACATCCTTGCCAAGCGGCCACCAGCGGCGCACGATCTCGCCCTCATACTCTACCGTGTCCAGAAACGGGTCAAGAACCTCGTCCCACGCCTGCATACCTGCACCGTATCCCACGTCAACGAGGATGCCGAAACCGTCGTCAACGAATATGTCGCGCCCCTTGACCTTGAACTTCTCTGTCACCAGCGGACGATCCGATTGAAGGTAGAAGCGAGCCGTGGCGTTAATCTTGCGAATCCGCTTGAAACTGAACCCCTTTTTTCTGAGCTTGCCGATAGTGGCAACTTCCATCAGATCGACGAAAGTAACCGCTTCCTTCGTTTCTGGGGTCCATGTCACAGGTGGCATCGTGCGGTGTTCTCCACCGTACCAAAAGCTGTAGCCCTTGAGCCAGCGGCGGGACGTGTTGGGGGTTACCTTTGCGATCTGATCCGCTTCCGCGAAGCTGTACAGCGGACGCGTAACGCTGGGGTGCTCATAGCTCACAGAACCCATCACCGCGTCCCAACCCCCTTACCCAGCCCGCTGCTTCCCTACGGGTGAGTATCCCCCGTGCTTTCCACTACGTACCCTCTTGGTACGTGCCGCAACCGCATCGAACATAGCCCCAGCATCGTCACGGTGATTGTATCGGAAAGCGTACTCATTCACATAGCTTTGTAGGTGCTTCTCTGAAACCGAATGGTAGACCCCGCCGATCCCAACGCTTTAGAGAACGAGAGCGCGGGGGCGATTTATCCTTCCCCCGCGCTTTTCGGTTCCCGGCTTTTAGCGGCCGACTCGTTGTTGCTGATCGCTGACGGCTGAAAGCTGAAGGCTTCTCAAACGTCCACGATCTGCATGCCAGCTTCGTTGTAGCGTTCGCCGAGGGCGGTGCCCACCGGGGCGGCCTCCTCGATACCTGTATCAGACTCCCTTCAGCGCCTCGTCTATCGGGGTATCGCCGGACAGGATCTCGAACGTCTTGCCTGTGGTGTTCAGGTTCTCCAGCGCGGCGACGAAGGTGGCCGCCACGTCTTCGCGGGGGATCTCACCTCGCCTTTCGAGCGACTCCGCGGCGGCGATGCGTCCGGTGCCCTCGTCGTCGGTGAGCCTGCCGGGACGGATGATGGTGTAGTCGAGGCCGCTATCGCGCAGGCGCTCGTCGGCGCGGCCCTTGGCGGAGAGGTACGGGCGCATCGCCTCCTCGCGGGCGTCCGGGTCGTCGGCGCCGGTCGAGGATAGCATCAGATAGCGATTCACGCCGCGCCTCTCCGCAGCCTCGATCAACTTCACGGCGCCACCGTAGTCCATCGTCTCCTTGCGGGCCGCGCCGCTCCCCGCGCCCGCCCCGGCGGCGAAGATTATGGCGTCGCAGCCATCCACGGCCTCTCCGACGGCCCCATCAGCCTCCTCGTTCTCCAGGTCGCACAGCACGGGCTCGGCGCCGTCATCCCGGACGTTGGGCGTCTGCTCCTCCTTGCGCACCAGGCCCCTGACCTCGTGGCCCTCCCGCGCGAGGCCGCGCACGATGCGCCTGGCGGTGTTGCCGTTCGCTCCCGCGACGAGCACCTTCATATTCGTTCTCCTTTGTTCGAGGTTCATCCCGAGGAGCTTACCCCGGAGGCCGGCGCTGCAAGCGGGGACCTCAAGGTGAGCACGGTCACCTCCGGGCGGCACAGGAAGCGCAGGCGCAGGCTGACGAACCCGAGACCCCGGTTGGTGTACAGGACCATGTCCCCCACCCGATACAGGCCGGCGACGTATCGCTGCGAGAATGGAGGCAGTACCAGGCGCCGCAAGAAGGGAATCCGGATCTGTCCTCCGTGGGAGTGCCCGGAGAGCTGGAGGTCGAAGCGTCCGGTTCCGGCGCTCACGTCGGCGAAATCCGGCTCGTGGGCGAGCAGGATGGCGGCGCCCCGCTCCGGCAGTTCCTCCAGCACCAGGTCCAGGCGGTTGTGGCCCTCCATCAGGTCGTCCACCCCGGCGACGTGTAGTTCGACCTTGCCCCGTCTCAGGGTGTGGATGGCGTTGGATAGTTCGGTGACGCCGCCTTTCTGAAGGCAGTTCCGGATCAGGGCCGCGTCCGTCGTGTAGTCGTGGTTGCCGAGCACGGCCACGACGCCGTCCGGCGCCCGAAGTTCCCTCAGCGCGCCCACCAGCCGCTCCGTGTCGAGGCGGCGGGCGGAGTAGCTGGCGAAGTCGCCCATGACGGCGACGAGGTCAGGGCGCTGTTCGTTCACCAGCTTCACGATGCGCGTGAGCCATGCGGGGTTCGGCCAGTCGTCAAGGTGGAGGTCCCCGATCTGGACGATGCGGTAGCCGTCGAACTCCGGCGCCAGACGCGGCAGAGTCACCTCGACGGGCTTCACCTGGATCCAGCGCGGCTCTATTTCGCGGGCGTAGACGAGCCCCACCGCGCCGAGCAGGGCCACTCCGGCGGCCATCTTCTTGAAAGTCTCCCTGCCGTCGCGGATCACGGTCCCATTTTAGGTCCATCCCCAAAGCGCGTGGGCCCGGGACGACGCCACTGTACCTGGTCCACGTCCGAACAGCCGCTGACCGTGGAACCCGCGCACCGCAACCACGGGCTGTCCCGTGTCATCCAAATGCGCCGGGATAAAGGGTTTCCGAACCGAAGGTCGAAGCGCCCGGTCGCCCCTCGCTCCGGCGACTCCGCCTCGCCGCGTGCGGCCGCCTGCTTTTGCGGCAAGCTCTTTACGGGGACTATATATACGGTTAAAGTGAACTGATGTTTTGGGAAAAGGTATACAAAGCCGCTTGGCAGGCTTTGAGGGCCGACGGAAACAACCAGTTTTCCGCTGGAGGCCAGGAGATAGGTGTTGGGGAACATATTCAGGGTAGCAGCGTTGTCAACGATAGTCGTGATCCTGGTGGTCGAAGGGTTCTTCGTCTATCGTTTTTACCAGAACCCGCCCTCGTCTTCGGAGAATGTCACTGCGGACAACTCAGATGCCTCCGAAAGTTCCAGCGCCTCCGCGAGCGCCTCCACCGATTCCACGGCGTCGGAAGCCACGGGGCCCGAGACGACGAACGGGTTCGAAGACGACAGCCCTGACGGACCCGCCATCGCATCGGCGTTCGTCCACCGCGCCACCCCCGGAAACAGCCAGGGGGATTACACATACCTCGATGACCCTTCGGCCAACGGAGATCCCGATGCCGTCCTCCTCGTCACGGCGGCCCTGGACCAGGAAGACAATGTCTACAACGATCGCAACATCGGCGTCTGGTACGAGCCCAACCGCCAGAGGTGGGCGATCTTCAACCAGGACCTCGCGCCGATCCCACCGGGAGCCGCCTTCAACGTGATCGTTTTGCGGACCC
The DNA here is from genome assembly GCA_051003015.1 of Rubrobacteraceae bacterium. GTDB lineage: Bacteria > Actinomycetota > Rubrobacteria > Rubrobacterales > Rubrobacteraceae > JACDGB01. The sequence goes on from JBPCLT010000105.1 coordinate 9,459, forward strand.
CCGAGGAGGCCGTCTACCGCGCCACGCCAGACAACACCGTGGCGAACAGCACCTACATAGACCACCCTCGCGCCAACGGCAACCCCGGCGCCGTCCTCCAGATCACGCAGAACTGGAATCCAGGGGGCGGTGGCGGCGTCTACAACGACCACCCCGTAGGCGTCAATTACGATCCCGATGTCCGAAGATGGGTCGTGTACAACAAGGACCTCGCCACGATCCCTCGTGGCGCCGTCTTCAACGTAGCCGTCTGGGAGAGCGATGGCTGACCGGCCCCCTGCTGGTGGCGGAGGGGAAAGTCTGCCCGAAGAGTCCGGCTCGGCCCCCGGCCAAAAGGTTGAGTAGAATATTCACGAATCACCACTCGACCCATGCCTCTATCCACGCAACCAACACCCACGGAACATCCCCATCAAAACCACGGACTGTTCTCTGACCACTTCCTGAACGTCACGCTGCCCGGGCGCCCGGACTGGCGGAGTCTGGTGGCGGAGGCCCGTCCGGTGATGGAGAGCGTGGCCCGCATTCTCGACGCCTACACGCCGAGCGCGAACGAGGCGCAGACGGAGGAGGACCTCGTACGGCCCATGCTGCGCGCCTTGGGACACGAGGGAATCTTCGAGGTGCAGCCGGCGCTGGAGACGCCGGAAGGAACGAAACGCCCTGATTACGTGCTCTACCGCGACGCGGCCTCGCGGGAAGCCAACAGGGACCGGACGCTCACCGACGAGCTGCTGCGCGACGGCGCCTTCGCCGTCGGAGACGCGAAGTTCTGGGAGAGGCCGCTGGACGCCTCGCTCAAGGGCCGAAGCCGGGACGCCTTCTCAAAC
>JBPCLT010000106.1:0-20125 GCA_051003015.1 Rubrobacteraceae bacterium
CTTGGCGGCCATGGTCTTGGACATCCCGCGCTCCACAGCCTCGACTATCTTCTCGCGCAAGTCTTCCGAGTAGGCTTTCATGCACCAATGATGCCTGTAGATCAATGAGACCGCAAATTGCTCTAGAGCCGAGGCCGGGTAACTCGCCCGTTTTCTACCCGGCGCAAGCGGAGCATGGGCTGTGGTACGCTTCCCCCTGCCTATGTGGCCGATCCTCGAGAAGTCTGGAAAACAGCGAGGTTTGCTCCCGGCTCTGGTGGGGGCGGGCGTCTGCCTGCTGTCCTTCTTCCTGTACCTGCTGACGCTGGCCCCGACGGTCCTATACTACGAGTTGCCTGTCCTGCGGGACTCGGCAGTGCTCCAGGTAAAGTCATACGTGCTCGGCATCCCGGACTACACCGGATATCCAACCTACGTGATGCTCGGCAAGCTCTTCACCTACCTGCCGGTCGGGGACGAAGCCTACCGGGTCAACCTGGCCTCGGCGGTCTACGCCGCGCTGGCCGTGCTTTTCGTGTACCTGATCGGTTACCTGCTAACCGCTCGTCCGGCCGCCGCCGCGGCAGGCGCTCTGGCCTTCGGGGTCAGCCGGATCTTCTGGAGCCAGGCCGTTATCGCCGAGGTCTATACCCTGAACGCCCTCTTCGCGGCGGCCACCATCTTCGTGTTCCTACTCTGGCGCCGGACCCGCAGGGACCGCTACCTCCTGCTCGCCGCATTCCTGTGCGGCCTCTCGCTGACGCACCACATCACGAGCGGGATGCTCATTCCGGCGGGCCTGCTCTTCGTGCTCGCGGTGGAGCCGAGGAAGCTCCTTGAGGTGGGGCTCGTCCTGAAGGCGGCCGGCCTGTTCCTCCTGGGACTGCTCCCATACGTGTTCCTGCCGATCCGGGCCTCGATGGACTACCTGCCGGAGGGCTGGACGTGGGACCAACCCAAGATCAGCAAGTACCCCCCCGATACTTTCTATGGCTTCTACAACCTGGTCTCGGGTGGGGCCTGGAAGGGCAGGATGTGGGCATTCGGTCCAGCGGAGCTGCCGGAACGGTTCTCCATGTACCTGGACTATCTGTACGGGAACCTCGGCCAGTTCAACGTCGCGCTCGTGCTCGCCGCGCTGCTCGGGGTCTTCTACCTGATCTACGCCGATGCCTCCGGCGCCGTCCTCCTCGGCATTCCATTTCTCGGATGGCTCTTCCACGCCCTTGAATACAACATCGAGGACATCCAGTATTATTTCATCCCGACCTACCTCGTCCTCGGCGTCTTCATGGCGGTCGGGTTCAGCGCCCTCCTCGACGCCGTGGGCGGGCTCTCGGAGAGGCTGCCGCCCGTACTCCATGTGGGGACTCTGATCCTGGTTTCGGCTGCGATTCTGGTTCTCCCCCTGCCGGGTTTTACGGAAACCTACGCTGCGGTGGACCGCAGTGGGGACTATGAGGGCCGGCGGATGATGGACGCCGTGGCGCGAAAGACGGAGCCGAACGCGACCGTGCTGCACCACCGCAGCCCGTTGTACTACATGATCCTGGTCGAAGACCGCCGCGAAGACCTGACCCTCATCAACTACCTGGAGAAGAACGCCGGGGCGCCGCGGTTCAAGGGGATACCGGAGGCCCGGTCGTCGCTGGAGTACGGACCCGTCTACCTGCTCCTCCCCGGCGAGATCACCACCCCTTATTACATGGGTGTTCGGGACAGCCAACTCCTGTACCGGAGGGTGGGCCTTGACCTGATCCCGGTGGATGAGGATGCGCTGCTCTACGAGGTGGTCCGGCGGGGGGAGGGAAGTACGTGAACGCCATCCGCGCCGACATCGTCGGGAGCCTCCTGCGACCGCCAGACCTCCTCGAAGCCCGCGAGCGTCTGGTGGTGGGGAATATCTCCGCCTCGGAGTTCAAGCGGATCGAAGACCGGACCGTGGACGCGGCCATCTCGTTGCAGGAAAGGGCCGGTCTCGAGGTTGTCACCGACGGCGAGATGCGCCGCGAGTCTTTCCAGAGCCAGCTCGTCGAGGCCGTGGAAGGCTTCGGCGACGCAAACGCAGGGCGCATGATGGACGCCTGGCTCTGGGGCGAGTGGCACGGCGACGAATCAGTGGGCGACACAAGCATCGAGCGTCCCGAGACTCTGGGCGTAGTCGGCAGGCTCCGCCGCAAGCGGCATCTCTGCGCAGAGGAGTTCGTCTACGCCCGCGCCCGTACCGAAAGGACCATCAAGGTCACGCTGCCGAGCCCATCCCTCTACGCCAACCTGTGGTCACCGGAACTCTCCAGGGAAGCGTATCCCACGCTCGACGAATTCCTGGAGGACGTTGCGGAGATATTGCGGGAGGAGGTCGAGGAGCTGGCGCGGCTCGGCGCCACCTACCTTCAGCTCGACGCGCCCCACTATCCGTTGCTGCTGGACGAAGGGACCCGCCGTTTCTACGAGCAGCGGGGCTGGGATCTGGACCGCTGGCTCTCCCGCGGCATCGAGCTGGACAACCACGTCATCGGGGACCATCCCGGCGTCACGTTCGCCTTCCACCTTTGCCGGGGTAACCAGGGGAGCCGCTGGCTCGTCTCCGGCTCCTACGAGCCGCTCGCGCGCCGCATCTTTGGCGGCGTCAAGGCCGAGCGGCTAATGTTGGAATACGACGACGAGCGTTCCGGTGGCTTCGAGCCCCTCGCGCACGTGCCGGAGGACAAGGTCGCCGTCCTCGGTCTGGTGACGACCAAGACGCCCAGGAGGGAGACGCCGGAGGAACTAGAGGCCCGCATCCGCGAGGCTTCGCGGTTCGTCCCGCTGGAGCGTCTGGCCCTGAGTCCGCAGTGCGGTTTCTCGACCTCGGTGCTCGGCAACGCCATCTCCGTCGAAGACGAGGATCGCAAGCTCCGCACGATAGTCGAGACCGCCGGACGGGTCTGGGGATGACGCCGGCTCCGGACGGGGTTCCCGGTGGCTTGTGGGCCTCGCACTGTGGTACGCTCTTTGCCCGTGGAGACGGTCCCCAAAGATAAAGTTCCGCAAGACAAAACCCGGCGCCACGAAGCGCGCCTCGGCACGCGCCTCGCGGTGCTGGCCGGCGCAGGGGTGACGCTGATCGTCTTCGTGCTTTACGTGCTGACCCTGGCGCCGACCATTCTCTATTACGACCGGCCCGTGCTTCTTGACTCGGCGATGCTCTCGACGCAGGCTATCGTGCTCGGCATCCCCGGTGGCACCGGAGAGCCCACGTGGGCCATGCTGACGCATCTGTTCACCTATCTACCGTTCGGAGACCCGGCGTACCGGACCAACCTAGCCTCCGCCGTATACGCCGCCGGGGCCGTGCTGCTCGTGTACCGGGCCGGGTTGTTGTTGAGTGGCCGGGTGTTGGCGGCTGCCGTGGGCGCTCTCGCGTTCGGGCTCGGGACCACGCTCTGGAGCCAGGCGGTAATCGCCGAGGTCTACACGTTGAACACGTTCCTGATCATGTGCCCCATAATCTGCCTCCTCCTCTGGCGCGAAGGCCGCAGGGACCGCTACCTCCTCCTCGCTTCGCTCTTGATGGGCTTTGCCCTGACCAACCACGTCACCAGCGGCCTGGTGCTGCCGGCCGCGTTCCTGTTCGTGGGCATCGTGGACCGGAGCCGGCTCCTTGACTGGAAGCTCGCTCTGAAGGGAGCGGGGCTGTTCATACTGGGCCTTACGCCCTACCTGTACCTGCCGCTGCGTGCCTTGATGAACCCGCCGATGAACGAGGGCGATCCGACGACCTTCGACCGTTTCTGGTATCTGGTGAGCGGCTCCGGGCACCAGGGAAACATGTTCGCCTACGGGCCGGCGGAGATCCCGGGTAGGTTCATATTCTACGGGGGTCACCTCTTCGAGAACCTCCATTGGGTCCTCGTGATGATCGCGATGATGGGCTTCTCATACATGCTCTTCCGCGACCGGGCCGGCGCGGCGCTCATCGGGTTCCTGTTCCTGGGATGGCTGGTCTACGGCATCGAGTACCGCATCTACGACGCCCTCCTGTACTTCATCCCCACCTATATGATGGTCTCCTTGATGCTGGCGGCCGGCGTCGGCGCCCTTGCCCAGACGGCGGAGGGGTTGGTCGGACGACTGTCGCGGCCCGCCGGGACGGCGATCCTGGTCATGGCGTCGGTGGCGCTGCTGCTGGTCCCGCTTCTTGGCGCGCCGTCTTCCTTCACAACGAACGACCGCAGCGAGGACTACCGGGGGCGTGAGATCATCGAGACCGTCGCCGAGGATGCCCTGCCGAACTCCACCATCCTGCACCACCGGAGCACCCTGTGGTACATGGTCCTCGTCGAGGAGCGGAGGCGGGACCTCCGGATCATAGACCCGTGGTATCCATCACGTATTCGCTTCACCGACATCGTGTGGCCCGACGACATAGACAACGTGGACACCAACCTCCGCTACGGCACCAACGACTACACGGGCGTTAGCACTGTCAAGGAGACCGCCAAAGAGGGCCCCGTCTACATCCTGGACCAGGAGAGCGCCGGCCCGAGCAACCTCCGGGACGCCGATATCGGCATAGTGCGCGTGGAGAAAGGCATCCTCTACGAGCTCGTCCCCCCAGGCGGCAAGCAGCACACCGACGGCCCCATCGTCGGCTAGAAAACGCCGCCTCTTTTATCTTGTGAAGCATCTCCCGCAACCTCCGGGCGATTCAATTCTTCATCCGGGTCTCGCGTCGTTGCTTCTGTTCGCCGGTGGATGGTAAGCTGCCACTGATCCGGAGTTTCGATGGGTGAGTCAGGAGGATGTGGATGCTGCGGGTGAGAGATTCCATGACGCGGGAAGTCATCACGCTAGGGCCGGAGGCGAGCGCGGCCGAGGCGTGGGCCCTCTGCCGGGAGCACCGGATACGCCACATCCCGGTCGTGGACGGCGGCCGGCTGGCCGGGCTGGTCTCCGACCGCGACCTCAGGGACGTGAGCCCGCCGCGAGGAGACCGCGAGGCCGACACCTTGAGGTGGGTAAGGGTAGGGGACATGATGACCCGGCGTCCGGTCACCATCAGCCCCTTCGACACCATAGACCACGCGGCCCGCGAGTTCCACGACCGCAAGATCGGCTGCCTCCCTGTGGTGGAAGGGGGTGAGTTGGTCGGTATCGTCACCTCCTCGGACATGATGCGCGCCCTCATGGATCTCGTCGGGGCGCACGGATTCGGGAGCTGGGTCGAGGTCGAGGTCCCCAATGAACCGGGCCAACTGGCGAACCTGACCGATGTGATCCGGGACCGCCAGGTCAACATCGCCGGCGTCTTCGTCGCCCCGGCGAGCCGCGAGACCTACCGCGTCATCGTGCTGCGCCTGGAGACAGGCAAACCCGCCGGGATAGTGCGTAGCCTGGAGGAGGCCGGATACCGCGTGATCACCGTGGAGTCCTCGTCCCAGGACTCCGTCCATAACCCCTTCGAGGAACGTTAGGGTAAAGGGCCGCTACGCCGGTGGTTCGGGAGTCGAAATAAAAACCCGGCTCCCGACAAGACGCGAATTTATCAACCGAATTCCTCATCAGCCGGCGAAGAGTCCTTTCACGCCCGGCTTCGCGTGGCCGTCCTCGTCCAGGTAATCTTTCCACGAACGCTTGGGGGCGTAGCCGAGCATCCGCTCCGCCTTCGCGCAGGAGATGCCCGAGGCGTCCTCGCGGGATAGAGGCTTCTTCACCTCGACCTTATCTCCATAGTACCGGCGCACGGTCTCATCGAACGGGCGGCTGCCCACGTTGTCCGGTGAGGCGATGTAGAAGACCTCGTGGCCCGGAAGGTCCGATTCCGCCGCGAGCGTGATCGCATCGGCCAGGTCATACACGTCTATGTAGCTCCAGAAGTTGGGAGAGAGGACCGAAGCGTCGCGCACCTGCGGGCCGAGGTTGCGCTCGTAGTTGCCCTCGTGCTGCACCCAGCACGGACGTATCGAGATGCACCGGATGTCCGAGCGGCGCACCGCCGCGTCCATCAACTGCTCCCCGAAGTGCTTGGCGGTCGCGTACGGGTCCTGTGGACGAATGGGATGTTCCTCATCGACCGGCACGTAATCCGGCAGGAAGTCCCTTTCGGGGAAGAAGAAGCCCGGGACGGTCTCGCTGGAGATGTTGACGAATCGTTTGACGCCGAAGCGGATCGCCGCCTCCAGCGTGTTGAAGACGCCCATGAGGTTGTTCTGGAATACCACGTGCGGCGGGTTCTGTGTTGGCTCCGGAAGCGCCGCCGCGTGGACCACGGCGTCCATCCCCCGGACCACGGCGAACATGTCGCCAGCGTCTGTCACGTCCGCCTGGATGTACTCGGGCGCATCGTCATCCGGGCGCTCGAACACCGGAGGGAAGAGGTCCGTCGCCCTCACCTCGTGGCCCGCTTGCGTCAGCGCCGCGACCGTCGCCCTTCCTACCTTGCCTCCCGAACCCGTTACCAGCACCTTCATGCACGCCTCTCTTTCTCTCGTGGCCCGAACGCCCGTATACGAGGCTACCACCTCACGAGGCTGCTGTATCGCCGCCGGATGGTTGGGGAGGTCCGTCCGTCCGAAGACGCTCCCTGAGGTACGAGACCTACCAGAAAAGCAGGACGGCGCCGTCAAGTGCGTCCTGAAGCCGTAGAGAAAACGAGACGAATTGCCGCGACCGCGTCCCTGGGGACGCAGGGTAAGGCTACCAGAGGTAGGCGAGCAAGGACAACACGAGGATCACTCCGACTATGAGCGCCAGCGACGCCGCAAGGTAGCCGGTTCGGGCGCCCTCCATCGAGCGTAGCGTCTTGATCTTCTTGCGCGAAAAGTAGCAGACTCCGACCAGACCCACGAACACGCCCGCGGCCAGACCGCTCTGTACGATTCCCAAAACGACGAGACCCTCGTAATCTTCGGAAGATTCCCCGGAAACCAGTCAGCGCGAGAGGAACTTGGATAAGATCAAACACACGAAGGTCAGCGCGACGCTCACGATCTTCGCCCGAAAGTAGAAGACGAGGCAGCCCGTTTGTGTTCTCCGCGTGTCACCCCGATGGTTGTGAGATTCCTGGTCCATGCTCATCGCTCCCGTTGCCCGCCATTGTACCCACGTCCGCCCAATCTACCTTGGACGAGACGCCTGCGGTAAGATCGCGCTCGCGGCCTGGATGGTCCTCCGCCAGAACCCATCCCTCTCGCCGGAGGCTCCAGCTCGACCGGGCGATGGCTCTCAATTACGACGATGGATAACTCCTGGCGCATGGCTTCTCTAGCAGCCTATCGCGGCGCCATCGCTCCTTGGGTCGGAGGAGCCCGTGAGCGCGCCGGTTCCGGGCTGGACCATGATGCCGTTGGCGTGACCGGCCAGCTCTGCCCACGGGCCCCAGCGGTTCAGGACGTGCCCCCGGCGCTCCAGCTCGGCGAGCGTCGCGGCGGGGAAGCGGGACTCTACGTTCAGCAGATCTCGCGGTCCTCCCAGAGCGTATCGGCCGGAAAGCCAGCGTGGCGACTCGATGGCTTCCCGAGGAGATAGTCCGAAGTCGATCATGGCGATGTAGGCTTGCAGGTGGATCTGCGGCTGGCCGTCGGCCCCCATGGCGCCGAACACGGCCCACAGGTCTTCACCCTTGAACGCCAGCGAGGCGATCAGGGTGTGGAACGGTTGCTTACGTGGCGCGAGCCGGTTCGGGTGCTCGCGGTCGAGGGAGAAGTAAGCGCCCCGATTCTGGAGCAACACGCCGGTCTTGCCCGCCACCACGCACGAGCCGTAGCCCATGTAGAGGCTCTGGATCAGGGACGCGGCGTTGCCCTCCGCATCCACCGCGCAAACGTAGACCGTATCTCCGGCAAGCGCCGCCCCCGACGACGGTATCCGGTCCCAGGGCAAGGCGCGTTCCATGCGGACGAGGTCGCTGCGCTCCTCGGCATACGCTTTGGAGATGAGCCGGTCGTCCGGCACGTCGGCGAACTCCGGGTCGGCGATGAAACGGTTGCGGTCATGGAACGCCACCTTGGTGGCCTCCACCAGCAGGTGGATGTGATCCGGACCCAGATACTCCATGCCACCGAGATCGAAGGTCTCCACCAGGTTCAGGGTCTGCAACGCCGCGATGCCCTGGGTCGGCGGCGGCGTCTCGTGGATGGTGACGCCGCGATAACTGGAGGACAGTGAATCGCCCCACCGGGCGCGCTGATTAGCCCAGTCGGCCTCATCCCCGAAGCCGCCGTGCTCGCGCGCGTACCTGCAGATCTCACGCGCGATCTCGCCCTCGTAGAAAGCGTCGCGGCCTCCGTCGGCTATCAGCTCCAGCGTGCGGGCGAGGTCCCCAAGAACCATGCGCTGGCCTTCTCGCGGCGGCTCGCCATCGGGCAGGTAGACCTCCGCCGCCTCGGGGTTCTGCCTCAGTACGTTGGCGGTCTCCCGGCCCCACGACGCGAGGCGGGCGCTCACCGGGAACCCTTCGCGGGCGTAGGTGATGGCCGGCTCAAGAAGCTGCCTCAACGGCAACCGGCCGTAGGCTTCGTTCGCCTCGCACCACCCGTCCACGGACCCCGGCGTCAGCACGGTACCGGCGACGATGCCGCGCACGGGGATCTCGGACATGCCGCGGTCTTCGAACCACTCGATGGTGGCCCCGGACGCGGCGCGACCGCCTGCGTTGAGGAAGTACACCTCGCGCGCCTTGCTATCGTGGATGAGCCAGAACGCGTCGCCGCCGATCCCGCTCATGTGCGGGTACACGACGTTGAGGACCGCGATGGCGGCGTCCACCGCGCTTCCCCCCGCTTCGAGGACCTCCACTCCCGCCTCGGAGGCCAACGCGTGCGGGGCGGCGACCATGCCCCGGTAGGCCGGCGTCATGCTTTCGCCTCCGGGGGGGCCGGCCAGTTCATCTGCATGGTCTTGAGAACCTTCACGCGGCTGATGCGGAAGGACTTGAACAGCCGCTCCCGGCCCATCTTCTGGGCCGCCTGGTGGGAGTTATTCTCGTACCAGTTGTCTATGGCCTCCTCGGACTCCCACCGGCTCACGGAGAACAAGCGGCCTTCGTGGTAGACGGATCTCGCCCGGTCTATCTCTATAAAGCCGTCTTGCTTCTCGACCAGCTCGTTCATCTCGGCGGCTATTTCGAGGTACTCCTCCCCGGCGTCGCCCTCGGGGATAGCCTCGAATACGATCATGTACTCTTCCGGATACCCGGTGACGATCTCGAAGCCCGGCCGTCCTTCTACATGTCTGGTCCGTGTGTGATGATCGTTTGTCAAACTCCGCGACCCCCGTTCCTGAGTGAGATAGGTTGGCTAAACGAGAGGATTACCGCCGGCGGAATCGGCGGTAATCCTCCAAAGCTACGCTCCGGCCATCAGAGGAGCCCCAGCGAGGCGGCCACCGCGATCAGGATGGCCCAGATCACGAGTGCCAGCAGTATCTTGAAACCGAGTTGCTTGAGCACCGGCTAACCCCCGAAGACGCCGAGCAGATCGAGGACCGTTACGACGAAGAAGAACCCGTAGAACAGGACCGCCAAGCTCATCACGGCCAGGCGGACCCCGCCCATCCTGATGGAGTTCGGCAGCGAGAACCGGTTGAGCTGGATTATCAGGGCGCAGTAGATGAAGCTCGTGATCCCGCTCAGCACCGAGACGATGACGAGCAGCACGACCGGCTGCGTCAGGCCGCTCACGAGCACTCCCACGCTGAACACCAGGAGGAAGGCGATTATCGCGGCGTAGAGCTTGCTCTCGCTCCAGAACCTGTTCTCTTGCAGCCAGTTGGCCTTCAGCGCGTCCGCGGAGATCCGGCTCACCTGATCCCAGACCGCCAGGTTGGTAGAGAACAGGGCCACGGTCCCGGTGAGCCAGAAGAGGACCATGAACCACGCCCCCACGCGCTCCCTGAGGGCCTCACCCTCGGCCCGTATGAAATCGAAGTCCTGTCCGGCGTTCTGGCCGAACAACGTCGAGTAGGCGAGCGCCGACATGACGAAGATGGCGAGGACCGTGAAGAGGAAGAAGGTCAGGAACTGCTCCCAATTGGTCACCCTCCACCAGCCTTTCCAGCGGCTGACGTTCTCCTCGTTCTGCTCGAAGAAGTGGCCGATGTTCGAGCCGGGCTCCTCGTGGCCGGTGATCGGAGAGACGATGCGGGGGATGTGGGCGCCCATCCCCCAGCCTTTGTCCCGCACGTAGTTGCTGACCACGAGGATGCCGGTGCCGCCGGCCCCGGCGAAGGCGACGGCGCCCGCCAGCACCGGGAAGGAGATGTCTCCCGGTATCTGGCCGACCTCTCCGAAGCCCGTGACGACGTCTCCCCAGACCTCAGCCCTGATGCCGAAGATCACCGCGAAGACGAGGAAGAGGAGCATGATGCCCATCATGAGGCCCTCGGCCTTCTCCATGAACTGGTAGACCACCGGCGAGAGCGTCAGGCTGAGGGCGATGGCGACGAGGGCCAGCACCGTGATGACGACGACGTTGCCGCCGCCGAATATGAATGTAAGGGTGGTGGCCGTTCCTGTGGCGTAGCCGGGCCAGAGGTTGGGTATGAGCGCCATGAGGATGAACCCGATCCACCACGGCTTCCACAGGCGGGTGAAGCCGGTGATCACAGTCTCGCCGGTGCTCAGGGTGTAGCGGATGCACTCGGTGCCGATGAAGAACATTATGATCGAACCGAACAACGCCGCCCACAGGAACCCGAGCCCCGCCTGCTGGGCGACGAGCGGCCAGAGGACGTACTCGCCGGACCCTATGCCGCCGGCCGCCAGGATCACGCCAGGCCCTATGATCCTCCTGAGCGACAACGGCTCCGGCAGTTCACGGTACGTTACGGGCGGTAGATGCTTGCTGGAAATCTCCGGAGCGAACCTTTCCTCCGCCTCCGTGGTTACCCTCGCCATGCTCGATTACCTCCCTCTCTGGCCCACCACAAATCGTTCTCCTCGCAGGTTAGGGAATGCGGTTTCCAACCATCGTTGGCCTGGAAACCAGAGATTTTCTATCCCGGAGGATTTACTACTGGACGACCGTACAAGATCACCCCTTCCCTGAAGCAACACCAAAAGACAATACCTGCTTTTGCTTCGCCTCCCTTCCCCTCGGGCCGAAAGCATCGGACAAGCCGCTCATTGGTCTATTCTTCAGGCCAATATAGTGATGTCTGTTTCTTGTGTCAAGGGCGTTCGCGCCAATTGAGTTCGGGCGGGATAGTTCTGAAGATAGCTCTAATCCAGGTTCGGATCCCGCTTCCCGTCGTGCGGGGCTGGTTCGGTCTGCGCGAGCAGCCGGAGGATCAAACCCTCCACGTCCAGTACGTGGGTCAGCATCGCGTCGTAGGCGGATTGTCCGTCGTGGCCCCGAATCGCCCGGTACACTCGGCGATGGCCTTCTAGAGAACGACGCAGGCCCTCCGTCGTCTGTAGGGAACGCTCGTGGCTTTCCCGCAGAAGCTCCTGGATACCTTCGATCATCTTCACGAGCAGCATGTTCTTAGTTGTATAGGCGATAGCCAGATGGAATGCGCTGTCTTCTTCGACGAAGCTGGACCCGGCGGAAAGGCTCCTCTCTTGAAGCGAGATATAGCGCGACATCTCGTCGAGGTCCGGGCCAGTAGCACGTTCCGCCGCCAGGCGCGCGACTTGAGGTTCGATGATCCTGCGGAGCTCCAACTGTTCGGCGAGCGTCCCCCGGGACGCTTGTAGCGTGGAAGCAAGATCCGTGACGGTCAAAGACAGGCGCTCGGCCCGCGCGAAAGTTCCGTCTCCTATGCGGCTTTCGATCAGCCCCATGGCCTGTAGCACGGATAGAGCCTGCCGCACCGTCTCCCGGCTGACCTGGAACCTCTTAGCCAGCTCTCGCTCCGGCGGCAAGCGGTCACCCGAACGCAACACGCCTCGCCGCATCAGGTCCTGAAGCTGCCGGACTACCTCTTCGTAAGCCCGGGAACGTCGAACCGGTTCGATCTCCATCTCCGGGCCTCAGATCCTCATCCGTACCAGACTCCCATCCTTCGCATCTGGCTTGCCGGTCATCCGGCGTCTATCCTCGAACATCGCGGGACGACTCCACGACCGTTCGCCAGAAATCGTCCCTCTCACCAGGCACGAACGGCAGGTAGAGGGACACGCGCTCCACGAGCCCGTCATAGCGTTCCTTGAGCGCTGTCCCGATCTCGTCGGGGGCGGCCTCGACGGTGAATGCGGAGAGCATTTCGTCGGTGATGAGGGCCGGCATCTCGTCCCATTTCTTGTCTCGGGCCTGGCCCGAGAGCCGCTCGCCGACCTCCTCCCAGCCGTGCGCTTCGAGGACGACGCGGTAGGAGGGAGTCGAAGCGTAGAAAGCAGCCTGGGCGCGCAGGGCTTCTCGTTGCTCCCCGATCTCCCGCTCCGACGCGCCGGTGATCACGAAGGCGCTGGCGACGAGGTCCACGCTCTCCGGGGAGCGGCCCGCGCTCTCTGCGCCTCTTTCGATGGCGGGCAAGACCGTCCGGCGGACGTACTCGGGGGAGTGGAAGGGGTGGACGTGGAAACCGTCGCAGACCTCGCCCGCCACGGAGGCGAGGCGCTCGTTCACGCCTGCGATGTGGACCGGGATCTCCGGGTGCTCGATGGGACCGGGATCGAAGAACGGCGTCATCAGCGTGTGCCGGTAGAAATCTCCCTCGTACCGTAGCGGCTCCCCGGTCTGAAAAGAGCGCCAGATGGCCCGCAGCGCGAGCACGTAGTCCTTGAGCCGGGCCGCGGGACTGTCCCAGGGCATCGAGAAACGGCGCGTTACGTGCGCCTTCACCTGAGTGCCGAGGCCGAGGACGAAGCGGCCGTCCGAGAGGTTTTGGAGGTCCCACGCCGTCTGGGCCACCTGCATCGGGGAGCGGGAGAAAGCCACGGCGATGGAGGTGCCGAGTGAGATCCTCGCCGTCTCGTTGGCGGCTATCGCCAGCGGCAGGAAGGAGTCGTGTTTCGTCTCGCTCGACCACAGGACGGAGAAGCCGATCTCCTCGGCGGCGCGGGCCGTCTCGCCTGCCCTTTTCAGGTACTCGCCTTCGGTGCCGAGGTTGGCGTCTAGTTTCATAGGGGCCTCGCCTTACGGCATCAGCATGAGCTTGCCGGTCGTCTTGCGTCCTTCGAGGTCGCGGTGGGCCTGTTCGGCATCTTCGAGGGCGTATGAGCCGCCGATGCGGACGTCGAGGTTGCCCTGCCCGATCCACGAGAACAGGCTCCCGGCCCGCCACTCCAGTTCCTCGCGGTTGGCGGTGTACTGGGCGAGAGAGGGCCGCGTGACGAAGAGGCCGCCCTTCTGGTTGAGGACCTGGAGATCCATCGGTGGCACGGGACCGCTGGATGCCCCGAAGAGCACCATGTAGCCACGCGGCCTCAGCACGTCGAGGCCGCCGTCGAAGGTATCTTTGCCGACCCCGTCGTAGACGGCGTGGACGCCCTCGCCGTCCGTGATGCGCTCGGTCTCCTGGACGAAGTCTTGCTCGGTGTAAAGGATCACCTCGTCGGCCCCGGCGCCTTTCGCGAGACGGGCTTTCTCTTCGGTTCCGGCGGTCCCGATCACGGTGGCCCCCCGCATCTTCGCCATCTGGCACAAGAGGAGCCCGACGCCACCGGCCGCCGCGTGGACTAACACGGTCTGGCCTTCCTGGATGGGGAATGTGCTGTGAGTCAGATAGTGGGCCGTCATGCCCTGGAGCATGACCGCCGCCGCCACCCGCGCCTCTACCAGGGTGACGTTGAACGGCACGAGCTTGTCAACCGGGGCGACGACGTACTCCGCGTATGCTCCCGGCGCCATCGCGAACGCTGCGTAGTCGCCTGGCGACAACTCTTCGACGCCTTCTCCAACGGCGTCCACCTCTCCCGCGCCTTCGAGGCCCAGGGTGAAGGGCAGGTCCTTCGGATAGAGCCCCGTGCGCTGATAGGTGTCTATGTAGTTGACCCCGGAGGCCGCGAGCCTGACCCGCGCCTCGCCCGGACCTGGCTCCGGAACTTCCACGTCCTCATATCTCAGGACCTCAGGCCCGCCGGTCTCGTTCACCCTGATCGCCTTCAACTTTCCTCCTCGAACGTCGTTTCCTTCAGTCTGCTAATCGTCGCCGCCTTCTCCTTCGTCGCCGCCTCCCGCGCCCTGACCACGTCCTCCCTGTCCCGGGTTTTTGGACCCATCTGGCTTCCCTTTCCCTGGTTTATCCCGCCCCGGTCGCTCGGGCCGGTCAGTTTGAGGCTCCCTCGGCGGAATGTCCTCTGGTTCGGCGACCGGGTTCTCCGGCGAGCCGGACTCGGAAGGCGTGGACTGCTCGGCGGGCCGCGATGAGGCCGAAGAACTCGCGGATGAGGTTGTCGAGGAGCTTGCGGAGGACGTGGCGGATGAAGACGCGGATGGGGTAGTCACCGGTTGCGCAGGACCCGTGCTGACGTCCAGGTTCACAGCGGTGCCGGGGTCCAGGCTCCTCCCAACCTCGTAGCCCGGCGCGATGACCTTGCCTGCCGGGATGGTCTCGTTCGGGAACTGGTTTATGGAGCCGACCTCCAGTCCCGCGTCCTGGAGGCGTCTCTCCGCCGCTTGCCGGGTCAGACCACGCACTTCGGGGACCTGCACCTTCGCCGCGCCGGGAGGCTGGCCGCCATTCCCGCCGGAGTTGTTGCTGAAGAGGGCGAAGGCGCCGAGCGGCACGAGCAACAACGCCAGCAGCGCGAGCAACAACCAGGGCAGCACCCGCCGCCTGCGTCGTCTTCCCGAAGGCGCGGCGCGAGTAAGACCCCGGTCTCCAGGTGGAGCCGCGACGTTCTGTCGCGTCGTGGCAGGTCGCGTAGCGGTTCTCCCTGACGCTGCCCCAGCGGCGTTTACGGCGGTCGGTGGAATCCCAGCCTTCATCCTTTCGAGGTCTTCGATCAAGTCCTCCGCGTCGGCGTATCGGTCGTCGGGGTCTTTGGCGAGGAGCTTGAGCACGAGGGCGTTTACTCCCTCCGGCAAGTCCGGGTTGAGTTCCTTCGGCGGAGGCGGGGGCTCGTTAATGTGTTTCATGGAGACGGTTATGGGGCTGTCTCCCCGGAAGGGCAACTCGCCGGTGAGCATCTCGAAGAGGACGACGCCTAGGGAGTAGAGGTCCGTCCTGGGGTCCACGCGCTGCCCGAGCGCCTGTTCCGGGGACATGTAGTTCGCGGTGCCGAGGACCCGGCCCGTGCGGGTCGCCGTCGTCGCCGCCGCGGCGCGGGCTATGCCAAAGTCCGTCACCTTCGCCTCGCCGGACGATGAGAGGAGGATATTGTGCGGCTTGATGTCACGGTGGATCACACCGCGCTCGTGCGCCGCCCCGAGTGCCCCAGCCACCTGTATCGCCACCGTGGCCGCCTCCTCTGGCGAGAGCGGATCCTCGCGCACGATGCGGTCCTTGAGCGTCCCGCCGGAGACGCATTCCATCGCCATGTAGGCTGTCCCGTCCTCCGTCTCACCCCGGTCGTAGACCTGCACGATGTTCGGGTGGGAGAGTGAGCCGGCGCTGCGGGCCTCGCGCTTGAAGCGTTCCACAAACTCCTCGTCGCGGGCGTAATTATCCCACAGGACCTTCAGGGCCACGTCCCGGTCGAGGACCTCGTCGTGGGCGAGGTAGACGCAGGCCATGCCTCCTTCGCCCAGGGTCCTGAGAATACTGTAACGGTTGTTCAAGACGGTCCCTTGCACGCCGTCATGATACCGAAACTCCGCCCGGATAACCCTGCTGGTATATTGTCCCGGCAGGCATTCGAAGGGAGGAGAGGCGTGATGGCGACCGTTCGTGAGGCGACCCTGGATCTCCTGCGCGCGCTGGGGATGACCACCGTTTTCGGCAATCCCGGCTCCACGGAGCTGCCGTTCCTCAAGGATTTCCCCGACGACTTCCGCTACATCCTCGGACTTCAAGAAGCGACGGCCCTCTCGATGGCCGAAGGCTACGCCAGAGGGACTGGAAACGCGGCGCTTGTCAACCTGCACACCGGCCCCGGCCTCGGCAACGCGATGGGCAACATGGTGACCGCCTGGCACAACAAGACCCCGCTCGTCATCACCGCAGGGCAGCAGGACCGCCGCCACATCGCATTGGAGCCGCTCCTGAGCGCGAACCTGGTCGAGTTGGCGAAACCCTACGTCAAGCGCAGCCACGAGCCGTACAGGGCTGAGGACGTTCCAGCGGAGATTCACCGCGCCTACCATACCGCCATGCAGAACCCGCAAGGCCCGGTCTTCCTCTCCATCCCGATGAACGACTGGGACGCGGAAGCAGAGCCTTTCTCCGCGAGGGAGATCTCCCACCGCTCCGCCCCCGACCCCGAGGCCCTCGAAGGTATTGCCCGCGCCCTCGCCGAAGCGCGGCGGCCCGTGGTTGTGGCCGGGGCCGGCATCGCGCGGGCCGGGGCCTTCCACGACGCGGTCGCGCTCGCCGAGAAGCTGGGGGCGGAGGTGTGGGCGGACCCGAACTCCCCGTTGTCCGGCTTCCCGCAGGGCCATCCGCTCTTCCGGGGGCATCTCGTACTGGCCCAGAAAAAGGTCGCCGAGCTTCTATCCCCCTATGACGTAGTGCTGGTTTTGGGCGCGCCGGTCTTCCAATATTACCCTTACGTCCCAGGCCCGGTCGTCGAGGAGGGGACGCGCCTCTTCCACGTCACCGACGACCCCGAGGAGGCGCATCGGGCCGCGGCCGGCGTGAGCGTGGTTGGGGATGTGGGGTTGGCGATCCGGAATCTCACGCAACTCCTGCCTGATACCGAACGGAGGCCGCCACCAGCCCCGGAGCCGCCGTCCGCGCCGGAGGCCACCACGCCGATGTCTGTTGACTACTTGATGCGCGCGATCTCGGACGTCTGCCCGGAGGACACGATGTATGCAGACGAGTCGGCCTCAAGCAAGCCCGCTTTCCACCGGTGGGTCAGGCCCGGCCAGCCTGGCGGATATCTCACTTCTGCGGCCGGGGGGCTCGGGTTCTGCCTGCCGGCATCGGTTGGGCTCAAGTTGGCGAATCCGGAGCGACCTGTGGTCTGCGTGATCGGGGACGGAAGCATCATGTATTCCATCCAGGCGCTGTGGAGCGCCGCCCGCTACGGGGCCAACGTGCTCGTAGTCGTGGTCAACAACCGGGGGTATTCGATCCTCAAAGCCTTCCGCGACTCCGTCGGCATTGGCGACACCGTCCCCGGCCTCGATGTGGGAGACGTTGACTACGTCAAGGTCGCCGAGGGACTCGGCGTCTCCGGTGAGACGGTCGAGAACCCGGATGAGCTGCCCCGCGCACTGAAACGGGGTTTGAACGCCGGACGGGCTTATCTGCTCGACGTGGTCGTGGACCCCACAGTCCCGACGCTTCTGAGTTGAGGAAGAATGGATAGCCGCGAGATGGCCGAGGTCTTCGTCGTCGGCTCCATAAACCAGGACTTCGTCCTGAAGGTCGAGCGCCGCCCCGAGCCCGGTGAGACGGTCACGGACGCGGAGCTTTCGACGCACCACGGAGGCAAGGGCGCGAACCAGGCGGCGGCTGCTGCCCGGCTGGGCGCGTCTGTCGCCATGCTTGGCCGGGTTGGCGACGACGAGTTCGGCGAACCTCAGATCCGAAACCTGCGCGAGCGGGACGTGGACACGAGCCTGATCGAACGGCTCCCCGGATGGAAGACCGGCTCCGCCTTCGTAACCGTCACGCCGGACGGGGAGAACACCATAACCGTAGCCCCCGGCGCAAACCGCGGCCTCACGGACGAGGACATCGAAGCCGCGGCGGACGCCATCGGGGAGGCGGAGGTGCTCGTCGCCCAGATGGAGGTCTCGCCTGAGACCGTCCTGCGGGCTGTCGAGGCCGCTGCCCGCATGGGGACCCGCGCGCTGGTGAACCTCGCGCCGCCGTTCGAGGTTCCGCGAAGATTGCTGGAGAAGCTCGACCCGCTGGTAGTCAACGAACACGAGGCCGCGTTTCTGCTCGGTGGGAAGGTGGAGGAAGTGGATGGCGCGCTCTCGGCTGCTATGAAGCTACTGGATCTTGGACCGCGTTCCGCAGTCGTCACCCTGGGCGCTTCGGGCGCCGTGTTCGCCGATGGAGAGTCCTCCGGGCATCTGCCCGCGCCGGAAGCCGAAGTCGTTGACACCACGGGCGCCGGAGACGCTTTCGTGGGCGCGCTGGCCGTGAAACTGGCGCGTGGTGCGTCCCTGGAGGAAGCCGTCGCCTACGCCGCGCGGGCCGGCGCGTCGGCCGTCACTAAGGAAGGAGCGCAGGGTTCGCTCCCGGCCCCGGAGGAAGTAGAAGCCCTGTAGCGGAGGCGTGCCCTCCCTCGGTCAGGAACCACCTCCGCCGCCGCCATCACCGCCCCCACCGAAGCCGCCTCCGCCGTCGCCACCCCAGCCACCTCCACCGTCTCCTCCCCATCCGCCGTCGCCGCTCCAGAAACCGCCCCCACCGCTGTCCATGCCCGAGTCTATGGCGGAGGAGGCGTCTCCCAGGCCGCCGAGGCTGCCGGGGTCGAGGGAGAGAGCGTCGAGGTCCAGGGCGCCGGGGTCTCCGATGTCCTCCGCTCCCTCTGTGTTCGGGTCGTCCTCGGCCATCCCGCTCCCGACTACCGGGACATAGCCCGCCGCGTACCAGTCGTCTCTGTGGCGGTATTGTGGGTTTTCGCGCAGGCGTTGGATGTCGGGGTGGAGGGGCGGCATGAGGAACACGGAGGAGCCGGCGAGGCCGAGGAATTGGAGGGCCTGGGATGGCTCCCGGTCCACCCAGCCGGCGAACTTCTCCTCCCCGAGTGTCATGCTCCCGGCAAGCTCCGCCTTCGCGGCCTCTCCGGCGTGCGTCGGCTCCCAGCGCGTCGTCTGGAAGATCCCCAGCCTCCGCCGCAAACGGCGCTCATATAGGTTCCGGCGTTGCAGGGCCGGCATGACCTGGGCTTCCACGTAGCCCTCGAACGAGCCATAGCGGGTCCGGGCCGACCGGGCAAGCTCCGGGACCGGCATCTCTGTTTGTCTACCTCCCACCGGCCTCGCAACGGCGCCGGTGAACAGCGTGAGCACGGCGGCCAGCGACCGGCTCTCGGGCCTCCCGCGGTTGGCCCTGTGTCTCAGGACGACGGCTTTTCGGGACCTCCCGAACTTGCCGAGCTCTTCGGTCTCGGCCAGCTCCAGGTATACGCGAGCGACCAGTTCCAGAAGGGCGAGCTTGAAGATCTGGCGCGCATCCTTCGGCCCGTAGAGCAGCGCGTACGACTCTGGCGCCGTCAACTCCCAGCGGTTTCTGAATCCTCCGTTGCCCTGATATTCCACGACCGTCCTCCCCATTCGCCGACGGTATTGTGCCGAATTATACCTTTCGGGGTAGTTTGTTATGAGGCTGGACCTCATGGCAAACTACTTCAACGGCGGGTCGCGGAGGCGAAGAAGACCGCTCCGTGGGTGCGGAGCGGGTCAGGGTCGAAGCCCGCGTGGTCGAGGAGGCTGCGTATTTCCTCGGGCTCGAAGAATCGTACTCCACTGGTCGAGAGGAGACGCTGGAGACGTTGTCCGCGAGTGGTTGTGGCGCGCAGGATGCCCATGATCGCCAACCTGCCGCCCGGCTCAAGGCCGCGGCGGGTCTCCCGCAGGGCGCGACCTGGATCTCCGAGTTCATTCAACGTGCCGCCGCAGACAGCGCCTGAGAATGCGGCGTCCGTGAACGGGAGGTTGTGGATGTCGGCGCGGGCCAGGGAGACGGAAGGTCCGGCTCTCCGGGACCGGCGGGCCGCCTCCTTCAGCATGGAGGGTGAGATATCCACTCCGATGACGGTCACGCGCTCGGCCAGAGCGCGGGCGTAGAGTCCGGCGGAGCATCCCAGGTCCAGGAAAATGCCGCCGCGTTCGAGGCCGGCGAGTTCGGAGATGATCTCGGTCTCGCGCTCGTTGGGGAAACTCTCGCCCGTCAGGAGCGTCAGGGACCGGACGCGCCATAAAGGCTCGTAGCCGCGCCCGGCGCCGGGGAGGAGGTTGGTCAGGTTGGCGGCATTGTGTACGCCGGTTCGATTTTTCAGGAGGTCGAGGTATCCGTCTTTGATCTCATATGCCTCGCCGGTCACGGGAGATCTGGTTTTGCCGGTCGAGACCCCACCGTCCTCCTCCACGCCCTCGACGTAGACGAGTCCGTCTTTGTCAGAAGGCCGGGGATGAACGATAGGGAGGAGGTCTCGCCT
>JBPCLT010000107.1:0-13267 GCA_051003015.1 Rubrobacteraceae bacterium
GAAGGTCCCGTGGAGGCGAGGCCCGTCCTCGCCGCCGGTCGTTTCGTACACGAGGCCGTGGCCTTTCTGGACGGCATCCTCTACGAGACCGAGGATGTCCGGGACGACTCGTTCTTCTACCGCTACATCCCCGAAGATATGCCGGGGAGCGGCGGCAACCTCGCCGACACCGAAGGTGAGTTGCAAGCGCTCAAGATCAAGGGCGTAGAGAACGCGGTCATGGACACCTTCCCCGAAATCGGCGAACCCTATGAGGTCGAGTGGGTAACCATAGACGAGCCGAATCCCCAGGACGACACCGACCGCACGCCGCTGGCGGTGGGCGAGCAGGCCAAGGCCAAAGGCGCGGCCATCTTCGATCGCGAGGAGGGCATCTGGGTCCGGGGAGATAAGGTCTACTTCGACTGCACCGAGGGTGGCGAGGCCGACCTCGGGCAGGTCTACGAGTTCGATCCGGGCAGCCAGACCATCACGCTCATCTACGAGTCCACCGACCTGGCGACGCTAGAGAACCCGGACAACATCGTGATCGTGCCCAAGACCGGCGACATCTTTCTGCAGGAGGATAGCGACGGCGAGCAGTTTATCCGCGGTCTCACCCCGGAGGGCGAGATCTACGACTTCGCCCAGACGATCACGAACAACACCGAGTTTTGCGGCGGTTGCTTCTCTCCGGACGGCACGGTCTTCTTCGTGAACCAGCAGGGCGAGCGCGGCGGCTTCGAGGACGGACCTCCGGGCGGGAACGCGGTGACCTACGCGATCACCGGCCCATTCCGGCGACGGCGTTAGGAAAGCGAAGACCGCCGCGCAGGGCATAACATTCGAGTCGTTGAAGATCCAGGGGAGCAGCCACGCTGCTCCCCTTTCGGACGCGGGATTCGAACGGAACCCGCATTTGGGTGAGGCGCGAAGGTTGAATTTTCCCCGGCGCAAGTTCCTGGCGGTGGCCTCATGGACATAGCGCCGACGACCATCGCCCACCTGCTGGATGTCCGCCCGCCCGCCCAGGGCCGGGCGCTCACCGGGTCGCCCGACGCGCCCGAACCGCGAAGCTGATAGTCTATGAGGCTGGAGGAGGAGACGATCATCCAAGACCAGAATAGCGGCAACATCCTGCGGCCCCTGATCGTCGTGCTGGCGGCCCTCCTGGCCCTCTGCGCCTCGACCTTCGCGGGCGCCGGGGCTGGGGTTGCCGTCCCAACCCAGACCAAAGCGCCTGAATGCGCCACCGGCGTGGACTTCCTCGGGTTCTCGGACGCTCTGAACAAGCAGACCTACGAAGGCACGAGCGTCGGCGGGCTGTCGGCTCTGACGTACGACCAACGGCTCGGCGTCTACTACAGCCTCGTGGACAACGGCCCGACGGCTACCTCCGAGGCCCGGTTCTATACTCTTCGGCTGCCGACGAAGGGCGGGACGCTCGGCGAGCCCGAGGTTCTGGACGTAACCACCCTACGGGACGCTGGCGGACAGCCCTTCACCGCCTCCGACTTCGATGGCGAGGGCCTCACACTCACGCGCTCGGGTGACCTCTTCGCCTCCTCCGAGACGGAGCCCTCTATCCGGCGTTTCTCTCTGGATGGAGCCTTGCTGGAAGAATTGCCGGTGCCACCGAAATTCCGGGTCGCGCCGGAGGGTCAGGCCACCCCCAATCAGACCTTCGAGAGCCTGTCTCTCAGCCCGAACAACCGCAGCCTGTTCACGGCGGTCGAAGGGCCGCTCGCCCCGGACGGGCAAACAACCGACGGTGAGAATCGCATCCGTATCCTACGTTATGAGGATCGCGGATCGGACGGCTTCGTGCCGATCGAGGAATTCTTCTACCTCACCGAACCGGGGCAGGGTGTCGTCGAGATCGTGGCTCTTTCAGAGAGCGAACTGCTGGTGCTGGAGCGCGGCTTCGTCGCGGGGGAGGGCAACACCGTGCGGGTCTTCCGGGTCTCCCTCGAAGGCGCCGAGGACGTTTCGGACGAGCCGAGCCTGGCAACGCCGGGCCTGGAGCCGGTCGAGAAAGAACTGCTAGTGGACCTGGCGGATTGTCCGCCGGGCGGCGCGACGACGCCGGGCACGCAGGAGAACCCGCTTCTGGACAACTACGAGAGCCTCGCGCTCGGGCCCCGGTTGCCGGGCGGGAGAAGGCCGCTGCTGCTTCAGAGCGACGACAACTTCAGCGCCGGCCAGGTGACGCGCGTGGTCGCGCTGGGCGTGGATAATGAACAACTACGGACACGGAGGTAGATGATGGACAAGACGAGACCGATAATCCCCATGCTGATGGTGGCGGCGATGGCAGCCGCGCTCGCGGCGGCCCTGGTCTTCGCGGCGGGACCGGCGTCCGCCAAGAAGCCGCCGGAGGATGCGCCGGTACTCAATATCGGGCACCGGGGGGCTTCGGGATACGCTCCGGAGCACACGCTCCCGGCTTACGACCTCGCCCTGAAGATGGGCGCGGACTACATAGAGCAAGACCTCCAGCTCACCAGCGACGGCGTGCTCGTTGTGCTGCACGACGAGACCCTCGACCGCACCGCGCGTCCGACCGCCGAGTCCGCGCCGGGCGACTGCACCGGGCTCGTCCGGGAGAAGACGCTGGCCCAGATCAAGACCTGCGACGTCGGTGCCTGGTTCAACGAGACCTATCCCCAGTACGCGCAGCCCGAGTACGTTGGGCTGAAGATACCGACGCTCGAAGAGGTCTTCCAACGCTACGGCAAGAGCGCCAACTACTACATCGAGACCAAGAGCCCGGAGTCCGCGCCCGGCATGGAGGAGGAACTTCTCCGGCTCATGGACGAGTACGGTCTGACGGAGCCCGCTGCCGACAAGTGGCAGGTGCTCATACAGTCCTTCTCCCCGGCCAGCCTCCAGAAGATCCACGACCTCGACCCGTCGCTCCCGCTCATACAGCTCTTCTTCGGCACCGAGACCAGCGAGACCATCCAGGCCCGTCTCGACACCACCAGCGCCTACGCCGTGGGCATCGGGCCTTCGAAGGGGGACGTGGACGCCGCGCTCGTCGAGGCCGCCCACGCCCGCTGCCTCGACGTTCACCCGTACACCGTCAACGAGACTGCTGAGATGGAGCAACTCATCGCCATCGGCGTGGACGGCATGTTCACCAACTTCCCGGATCGCCTCGAAGCGATACTCGGCAAGGAAGCGGCGAACGGCAAGTCGGGCGCCCGGCTGGCTGCCGAAGCCTCCGAAGCCTGCCGCGCCGGACTATAAGGAGACACGGATTCGCGCGGGCCGGGTGCTTCGCTTCGGGAGTCGGGGAAAAGAAACCTCGACTCCCGGTGCGGCGCGAGGCTTCTTCTAGCGCCCATCTGGAATTAACCGGGAATTCACGGGATTTGAACACTGGCCGGCGCAGGTTCTGCTACCCTTGCAACTAAGAGCTTCCGCCAATAGGCTGGCAACTTTTCATACTTGCCAGTTCTCAGGGTGGTTCAACAGCCTTTCCATTCTCCCTTGATACATACGCTACTCGCCTATTGGCGGAGCCTCTAACTCATCCAGAATACGGAGGTTCCCCGTGACGTCCAATGCCCGCAAGCTGCTACTGCCCTTGACGATGCTCCTTGTGCTGCTGGCGGTCGCGCCGGCGGGGATGGCCGGGGCTTCGCCGAATGGAGTCGTGATCTCCGAACTCCGCGCCCGAGGACCCGCCGGCGGCAACGACGAGTTCGTCGAGTTGTTCAATACCTCGGCCTCGGACGTGGATGTCTCAGGCTACCGTCTGCAAGGCTGCGCCTCCTCCGGCGGCGCGGCCTCCGACCGGACTACGGTCCTGGACGGCACGGTGCTGGAACCGGGCCAGCACTACCTCTTCACCAACTCGGGTAGCGGTGGTTACTCCGGCTCCGTGCCGGGCGACCGGACGTATTCGACAGGCTTCACGGACTTCCAGACGAGCAACGCGAGCGGCGCGCGCATCGTTGACGCCTCGGGCGCCGTGATAGACGGCGCCGGCTCCCCGAACAGTCCGTGCCGCGAGGGAGCAGGCATCACGACCCCCACGACGAACGGCGACAACTCCTTCGAGCGCAAGGACGGCGGCCGTCAGGACACCGACGACAACGCTGCGGACTTCACGGGCCCGAAGGCCGGGAACTCTCAGAACCTCGGCGGCGGAGGCGGCGAGCCGGAACCGGAGATAACAGAGATCCACGACGTGCAGGGGTCCGGCGCGTCGTCGCCCCTCGCCGGACAGCCTGTCACGGTCGAGGGCGTCGTGACCGGGATAGACGATGAGATCGGGGCGAGCTTCGGCCCGAACAACACCATCCGTCGCTTCCCCGAGGACGCCGGCATCTTCATCCAGGAAGAGCCCGCCGACGCGGACCCGGACACCTCCGAGGGCGTCTTCGTCGGCTTCGTGCGCGAAAGGGATGACTACCAGCCTGGCGACGTGGTGCGCATCAACGGCCAGGTCAGGGAGAAGTTCGGCATGACCATCGTGAGCGAGGCATTCGGGGAGGAGCCAGAAAAGATCGGGACCGCCCCCGTGCTGGAGCCCATCGAGATAGACGCCGCCCGCGCCGAAGGTCAGGACCCGACGGCCCGTCCGTACTACGAGACGCTGGAGGGCATGCGTGTGCGCCTTGCCACAGGCACGGCCAACTCCGGTGGGACCAACAAGTTCGGCGAGCTGTTCATGACGCCGGGCGCGGAGCAGGACCGCGTCTTCCGCGCGGACACGGAGCCTGCTCTCATCGCCACCGACGCTGACGCGGGCGCCGGTGACCCGGACAACCCGTACCGCGACCCCGACGGCTCGACCACCGAGGTTGACGCCGACCTCTTCGATACGGTTAGCGGCGCGGTCGGGCCCATGCTCTTCGCCTTCGAGAACTACCGCATCATGGTCCAGCCGGGTCAGTCGCCCGAGGTGTCGGACACCGGCGTCGAGTATCCCTACGACGAGTTGAAAAACTCCTCAGGGCGCAAGCAGTTCCGCATAGCCTCGTTCAACGTCGAGAACTACTTCCCCGCAGGCGGACAACTCGACGGCGGCGCGGTCAGCGAGGAAGAGTTCGGCGAGAAGACCGCCCGTCTCACCGACGCCATAGACGGCCGTCTCGAACGCCCCGAAGTCGTCGCCGTGCAGGAGGTCTACGACCTCGCGACGCTCCAGGCTCTCGCGGGCTCTCTGGGCGGATACACCGCCTACCTGGAGGAGGGCAACGACTCCCGCAGCATAGACGTTGGCTTCCTCATCAGGGATGGCGTGAAAGTCGAGGGCGTGACGCAGTACGGCAAGACGGCCACGGCGCCGGACGGCCTCGATTGCTCCGACGTGCCGGGCGGCCTCTTCGACAGGCCGCCGCTCGCCATCGAGGTGCAGACCGGAGGCTTCGGCGGGTTCACCGTCTTCTCCAACCACTTCTCATCGAAGGCCGCGCCGGACGAGTGCCGCGAGGCGCAGGCCGCCTTCGTGCGCGACCGGGTAGCGGAGCTGGAAGACGCTGGAGAGCGGTCTATCGTGGCCGGCGACCTCAACGCCTTCGAGGATGAGTCGGCGCTCACGACGCTCCAGGACGGCGCGACGACCCTGGACAACCTGTGGGATACGGCGCCGACCGAGGAACGATACAGCTTCGCCTTCCAGGGCAGACTTCAGACCCTGGATCACATCCTCCTCACCGACGGCTTGAAGAACAAGGTCGGCGGATTCCGCTACGCCCACTTCGACAACGACTACTTCGAGCGCGAAGACCCCACGGACGGCCACCACGTCTCCGACCACGATCCACCCGTCCTCACGCTCTCGAAGTAGCGGATCCCATCGGCCCGTCCGGCATGGTTCCGGGCGGGCCCTGGAACTCCGTTTTTGTTAGAGGCTCTCAGACGGTTGGGATTCGCGGCGCGGAGAAGACCTCGCGGGATGTCTCCAGAAACGCCCCGAGCGCCGGGGACCTCCACCGCTCCGCGTGCCAGACCATCTGCGTGAGGACCTCGAAGGACTGGTTCCATTCGAGCGCGGCAAGCTTGCCGTTCGCAAGCTCCGCGTTCACCGCCACGCTCGGCAAGACGGAGACACCCATCCCCGCGGCCACGCACTGCTTTACGGCCTCTATGCTCTGGAACTCCATCTTCTCCGGCGGCGTCACGCCAGCCGCGCCTAGCTGGCGCTCGAACTGGCCCCGGTATGCGCACCCCGATTCGGGGGCTTCGGGCAACAGCATCGTCTCATTGGAGAGGTCTCGTGGGGACACCGAAGCGGCTGACGCCAGCGCGTGGGCGGCCGGGGCAATGACGGTCACGCCCTCCTCCAGCAGCGGCTCGACCAAGAGGCCGGGAGCCTCTGCGGGTCCGTCGAGGACGAAGGCCACGTCCACCCTGCCTTCCTCGACAGCCCGGCGCGCACTCCCCACCAGCCGACCGACGGTGCTCGGACGCACGGAGAGCCTCACCTTCGGATGCCGCTCGTGGAAGAGAGCCAGGAGCCTCGGCAAGCGGTAGGTAAGCAAGGTTTCGGGGGCGCTGACTACCAGTGAGCCCGTTACCTCCCCCGAGCCTACCCCCGCGTCGACCACGGTCTCCCTCGTCTCTCCAACGAGGGCAAGCAGTCTCCGCGAGTAGCCGAGCATCACGACACCCGCCTCGGTGAGCGCGACCCTCCTGCCCAACCGGTCGAAGAGCGGCACCCCGAACTCGTTCTCCAGCGCCGCCACCTGCGCGCTCACGCTCGACTGCACGTAGCCCAGCCGCGCCGCGGCCCGCGAAAACGAAAGCTCCTCCGCAACCGCCCTGAAAGTCTCGACCTGCCTGAGCTCCACCGGACTCCCTTTCCTCGATTCATATCTTGATTACCGATAGATCGCATCGTTAATTTTCGTTGGACACGATACTAACATGACGCTAGGATCGTCTCAAGCGATACGGGGTTGGAACGGGCGAGGAGGGAAGAGGTGGCGCAAGGCGTAGGCAGGGCACGAGAAGGAATGCAAGGCGGTGTGGGCCTGCCTGCGGTGGTGCTCTTGCTGATGGGGACGCTCGGGATTTCGACGGCCTTCGGGATGCTGCTGCTCTTGCCCTTGTATGTGCAGGAACTCGGAGGTGACGAGGCGGACTTCGGCGTGATCCTTTCGTCGGCGGCCGTCCCGGCGATGATTTGCATAGGGTTTCTGATCCGTTACCCGGAGAGGCTTAGGCCGCATGCGGTGGTGGCGGTCGCCGTGTCGGTCTACGCGGTGGGGACCGCAGGCGCTTCGCTGGTAGGCGGGAGCTGGACGCCGCTGATCTGGGTCGGGGTCCTGCTCGGCGCTGCCTGGGCGGTGGTCTACACTGCGACGCCGATGGTCATGAGCGGGATGGTCACGGACGAGGGCAGGGCTACCTACTTCGGATATCTCACAGGAACGCAGCAGATCGGGATCGGCGCCGGGCCGGTGATCTCACGCTTCCTTGTCGAGACGCCTCTTGGCTTTCGGGGGACCTTTCTTGCGGCCGGCGCCCTTTGCCTCTTGGCCGTGGCGCTGACGGTCGCGGTGGGGTTACTGACACCCGACACGAGGACACCAGACTCGCGCCTGGGTCGGGCTCCGGCTTCCGGGGACAGCGAGGCTGACCTGACTTTCGGGGATGCAATCCGGAGGATAGTGCGCTCCGAGGCTGTCTTCTCGCTCGTCATGATCGGGCTCTTCGCGTGCCTGTTCACCTCTCTCACGCAGTTTCAGACGACGTTTGCTTCGTCCCGGAACCTCGATTACTCGGTCTTCTACGTGACCTACACGGTGGCGGTGATCTTCTCCCGCTTCGTCCTGGCGGGGATGACCTCACGCTTCGATGCGCGCCTGGTTATCGCCGCATCGGTGAGCGTCATGGCGCTCGCCGTGGCCGCGTTCCTCGTCGTGGGGTCGAATGCCTTACTTTATGGTGCGGCCTCTTCCCTCGTGGGGTTGGGCTATGGGCTGGCGCTCCCGAGTGTCCAGGCGCAGGCCGTCAACGTCTCGGAGGATGTTGTCAGGCCGCGGGTTCTGCCTCTAGCGGGACTCTTGTTCCAGGCGGCGATCCTGGGCTTCCCGCTCCTAGCCGGTTGGTTGATCGCCGGCTTCGGCTACGGAACGCTTTTCGCGGTCCTCGTTTCTTTCGCGGCCGCTCAGGCGATGATCGGCTGGTGGCGCTACCTGGCAGCCAGAAGAGCGGCGGGTGCGGCGGACGCAACCCATACGTGATGCGAGATCGGTCGCGCCGAAGTAGCGGACACGCCGGACCTTCCAGCGTATCCCGGGTTGGCCGAACTTTTTCGCGGAGTTTACCAGCGTGAAACACCTTGAGTGACAAATCCTGCTATCTTATGGGAGGCGGAAGAGGGTCCGCCGTTTTCGGAAAGACGAGGCCGGGAGGGTTCGGATGACGGCAGGTAGATTACGTTTGGCGGGCCTTCTGGTCTCGTTGTGTGTGGCCTTGATGCTCGCGGTGGCTTCCATCTGGGTGGCGAGCGCCGAGTCGAAGCCGAAACCGGTCCCCGAGGGCCGGACGGCTAACATCCAACTCCTCGGCGTCAACGACTTCCACGGCAACCTGGAGCCGACGACCCGCAGAGACTCGCAGGGGAACATCATCGGGCCTCTGGGCGGGGCTGCCTACCTCGACGCCTACCTGGACGAGTACGAGGCGCGGAATCGCAAGGGCACCATCAGGGTCCACGCGGGCGACATGGTGGGCGCATCTCCGCTCATCTCCAGCTACTTCCACGACGAGCCGACCATCTATGCGACGAACGAGATGGAGTTCGACGTTGGCACTCTGGGCAACCACGAGTTCGACGAGGGCGGCGAGGAGATGCTGCGCCTCATAAACGGCGGTCAGAGAGACGACGGCAGGCAGTTCAAGGACGGCCCGGACGGCGAGCCCATCAACACCTCCGACCCTGACTTCCCCGGCGCGGACTACCCGTACATCGCCGCAAACACCGTCTACAAAGACTCCGGCGATACCGTGCTGCCGCCTTATCAGGTGGTGAAGAAGGACGGCATCAGAGTCGGCTTCATCGGGGTGACGACGCTCGAGACGCCGAACATCGTCGTCCCGGACGCGGTCGCGCCCTTCGACTACCTGGACATCTCCGACACCGTTAACAAGTACGCCGGGCAGTTGCAGCGCGACGGCGTGCAAAGCATCGTGGTGCTGGCGCACGCCGGGGGCAACCAGACGAGCGAGACCCAGGCTGTCGGTGAGATCGTGGACGAGACCGTCCAGATGTCCGACGAGGTGGACGTAGTCGTGGCCGGGCACTCGCACTCGCGGCTCAACCTCCGGGTCGAGGACAAGCTCGTGGTCGAGGCGTTCAGCTTCGGGACCGCCTTCGATGCCGTGAACATGAAGGTGGACCGGAAGACGAAGGATGTGATCTCCTCTTCAGCCGAGATCGTGGACACCTTCAACGAAGGCGTGACGCCAGACGCCCGAACCGCCGAGCTGGTGGCCGGGTACAAGGCACGCATCTCGCCCATCTCCGAGCGGGTGGTCGGCACCGCCGCCGAGAACATAACCCGCGCTCCGAACGCCGCGGGCGAGAGCCCACTCGGAGACCTCATCGCCGACGCGCAGCGCGACTTCGCGGGTGCCCAATTCGCCTTCATGAACCCCGGTGGCATAAGAGCGGACATAGCTTCAGGTCCCGTCACATATGGAGAGCTGTTCACCGTGCAGCCTTTCGACAACAGCGTCGTCTCGATGGAGCTTACGGGGGACCAGATCTACACTCTCCTCGAACAACAGTTCCCGCCGAACCAGGCCGCCGGTACGAAGCGCATCCTCCAGGTTAGCGGCCTGAAGTACACCTACGACGAGTCGCTCCCCGAGGGACAGCGCATAACCTCCCTGACCACGACCGCTGGTGCCCCGGTAGACCGCGCAACCACCTACAAGGTGGCGGTCAACTCCTTCATCGCGACGGGCGGTGACCGCTTCACGGTCCTCAAGGAAGGCCAGAATGTGCAGACCATCGGCAGCGACCTCGACGCCCTCGAAGCGTACATAGACAGCCTGCCTTCGCCCTTCGAGGCCCCTGACCCGGCGGCGGAGCAGAGGATCACCAGGCAAGGGTAGGTTTCGGGCGCGTCCTTCGGGGCGCGCCCTCATCTAGAGATGCCCGACGAGGCAATCGAAACTTTCGTCGAGCACGCGCACAGGGTCACCTCGCCGTTGACGAGCGTGCTGCTCGTGCCGATGGGGGATGAGATGGGCTCGCGAGCTCAAGGAGGCGATGGAACCGTGGACTGGTGAACGAATCTATCTGAACTTTATCTGCGACGAAAGCGAGGAGCGCGTGCGCTCCGCCTTTGACCCGGACAGGTACGACCCGGCTGAGCCAGAACATCGGGCCATCGAACAGGAGCGGCACGGCGTCCTGGAAAATGGGCCATACGAGCTGGAGTCTACCCGGATTCTGGCTCTGCCCCTCGAAATCCATTCTCTGCCAGAGCGGGTGGCGGTTAGCCTGTAAACTGAGGCTACTGGTCCTCAGCATCGGAGGCTTGGAATGGAACGAGCAGTAATATTAGGGGCGGCAAGGACGCCTTTCGGGAAGTTCGGTGGAGCTTTGTCGCCGTTGTCCGCGCCGGAGCTTGGGGGAGTGGCGATCCGGGAGGCGGTGGATCGCTCCGGGGTCGAGGACGCGGAGATCGAACACTCCATCTTCGGCATCGTCGTGCAGGCTGGCGTTGGCCAAATCCCCTCCCGCCAGGCTAACTTCCACGCCGGATTGCCGTTCGATCTGACCTCCGAGACCTTGAATCAGGTGTGCGCCTCGGGGTTGCGGAGCGCGACGCTCGCCGAGACCATGATCCGGGCGGGCGACTACGACGTGGTCCTCGCCGGCGGCATGGAGAGCATGTCCAACATCCCTTACCTCTTGCCGAAGGCCCGCTGGGGCGGACGCATGGGAGACATGACAGCCCAGGACGCCATGATGCAAGACGGCCTCCTCGACGCCTTTCACCACGTCAACATGATCCGCTTCGGCACGGACGGCGCCCGCAAATACGACATCTCCCGCGAGAAACAGGACGAATGGTCCCTCCGCAGCCACCAGAAGGCCGCCGCCGCCACCGACGAGGGTCGGATGGCCGATGAGATAACCGGCGTCAAAGTCCCTGGCAAGAAGGGTCAGACGCACTACGTCGAGGCCGACGAGCCCATCCGGCGGGACACCACGCTGGAGAAGCTGGCGGCTTTGAAACCCGTGGACGAGGGCGGCACGGTGACGGCTGGCAACGCGCCCGGCGTGACCGACGGGGCCGGGGCGCTGGTGCTGGCGAGCGCGTCCTTCGCGGAGAGGCGCGGCCTCGAACCGCTAGGGAGCATCGTGGCGCACGCGAAGGTCGCGGAGCAGCCGCCGGACCTGCTGACCGTGCCTGGAAACGCCGGGAAGAAGGCGTTGGAGAAGGCCGGGTGGGACTCTTCGGACCTCGATCTCGTGGAGATAAACGAGGCGTTCGCGGGGGTCGCCATTCACTCGTCGCGGATGCTCGGGGTTGACGAGGAGATCGTGAACGTCAACGGTGGGGCGCTGGCGCTGGGGCATCCCGTCGGCGCGTCCGGGGCGCGCATCCTGATGACTTTGATCTATGAGCTGAAGCGGCGCGGCGGCGGGCGTGGGCTCGCGGCCATCTGCTCCGGAGGCGGGCAGGGCGACGCGGTGCTGGTGGAGGTGTGACGATCTTGGGAGGTGCGTCTCAGGTTATAGAGCAGGCTCAACTTGGCTGGATCACCAATTTTATCTGGGGCATTGCCGACGACGTCCTGCGCGACGTCTACGTGCGCGGCAAGTACCGCGACATCATCCTTCCCATGACGGTGATCCGGCGTCTGGATGCGGTCTTGGAGCCGACGAAGGGCGAGGTGCTGGCCGCGAAGAAGCGGGTTGAGGAGATCGGCCTCGAAGATCCGGAACAGATGCTGAAGAATGCCGCCGGCGAAGCCTTCTACAACGCCTCACCGTTCACGCTGCGCGACCTCCGCTCTCGGGCCAAGTCCCAGCAGCTTCGGGCGGATTTTGAGGCGTACCTGGACGGGTTCTCGGAGAACGTTCGCGAGATCCTGGAGAAGTTCGAGTTTCGCAACCAGATTCCCAAGCTCGTCACTGCGGACATACTGGGGCATCTGATCGAGAAGTTTCTCGACAACCGGGTCAACCTCGGCCCGAAACCCGTCCTGCGCGCCGACAGTTCCGTCAGGCTCCCCGGCCTCGACAACCACGGGATGGGCACGATCTTCGAGGAGTTGATCCGGCGCTTCAACGAGGAGAACAACGAGGAGGCGGGCGAGCACTTTACCCCCCGCGATGTGGTGCAACTGATGACCGACCTGATCCTGCTCCCCATCGCCGACGACCTGCTCTCCACCACCTACCTCCTCTACGACGGCGCCTGCGGCACCGGCGGGATGCTGACAGTCGCCGAGGAACGCCTCAAGGAGTTGGCCGAGGAACACGGCAAGAAGGTCTCCGTCTACCTCTTCGGACAGGAGGTGAACCCGGAAACCTACGCTATTGCCAAGGCCGACCTGCTCATAAAGGGTGAAGGCGAGGAGGCTGATAACTTCAAGCTCGGCTCCACGCTCTCCCAGGACGGCTTTCCGGGCAAGGAGTTCGACTTCATGCTCTCTAACCCGCCCTACGGCAAGAGCTGGAAGGGCGACCTCGAACGCATGGGCGGCAAGGGCAGCATCCGGGACCCGCGCTTCGTCCTCGAACACGCCGACAATCCGGAGTTCAGCCTCGCTACCCGATCCAGCGACGGCCAGCTCCTCTTCCTGGCGAACAAGCTGACCAAGATGAAGCAAAACACCCCCCTTGGTAGTCGCATCGCCGAGGTCCACAACGGCTCCTCGCTCTTCACCGGCGACGCCGGTCAGGGCGAGAGCAACGTCAGGCGTTGGATCCTCGAAAACGACTGGCTGGAGGCGATAATCGCCCTCCCGCTGAACATGTTCTATAACACGGGCATCGCCACCTACGTCTGGGTCCTTACCAACAAGAAGCCGGACCACCGCAAAGGCAAAGTTCAGCTCGTGGACGCCACCGGCTTGCACAAGCCGCTCCGCAAGAACCTCGGCAAAAAGAACTGCGAGCTGTCCCCGGAGGACATACGGCGCATCACGGGGATGTTCCTGGCTTTCGAGGAGTGGACTTACCCCGGGGCGAAGGACAAATCTCGCTTACGCCACCGCAGCCTCCTCCATTGTAGCTTGTTCGTATTCTGATGGGCTCAAGTAACCTAA
The DNA here is from genome assembly GCA_051003015.1 of Rubrobacteraceae bacterium. Taxonomy (GTDB): domain Bacteria; phylum Actinomycetota; class Rubrobacteria; order Rubrobacterales; family Rubrobacteraceae; genus JACDGB01. The sequence goes on from JBPCLT010000107.1 coordinate 13,237, forward strand.
CGACGAGTGGCGTCTGACCCGGTTGTAGAAC
>JBPCLT010000108.1:0-11320 GCA_051003015.1 Rubrobacteraceae bacterium
CACGTAGAGCCGGGCTTTCGAGCCCCGCTCCCTGTTCTCCCCCGGAGGTGTGAGCCGTATGCGCTCCATCACTGAAGTCCAGTATAACGGCAAGAGGGCCGGCTCTCTACGGTCCTTTCGTCACCAAAGGGTAGAGGAATGCAGCGAGGACAACGCCGAGCACCAGACCCAGGATGCCGACGATTATCGCCGCTATGCCCGGCCCCCTGGAGCCCCTGGCGAGCCCCACAATGCCCAGCACGACGCCTAGCGGGCCGAAGAGAATGGGGATCAGGAAGACCGCCACCACACCGGAGATGATCCCGGCGATGGCCCAGCCCACCCCGCGGCCGGAAGCGTTCCTGCGCGGGGCGTAGGATGGGCGCGGCCCGGACAAATCTAGTTATCTCCGGCGTTGGGTTCGATAGCGGGGAGGCCGCGGTCGGAACCCTCGATGCCCGGAATGAGATCCTGGCTGGCCGCGAGCCCGAAGAACAGGGAGGCCACGGAGAGGACGACCGTGATCGTGCCGATCCGGCGCGCCCCGAGGAAATAGGCGAGGATGCCCAGGATCATGCCCACCACCCCGGCGGAGACGCTGGAGCCCCCGGCCAAAATGGGACCGACGAGGCCCCCGATGGCGAAGAGTATCCCCACTATGGCGCAGATCCTCCCGGCGAGCAGCTTCACTTGCTTCGCGCCCTCCGGGTTCTCGCTGGGATCACTCAGCCGGTCCCGCTCCACCTGACTTCCTTGGCCTTCGTCCTCGCTCAACGTCACCCCTCTGGTTTCCTCGCCGCCCGTGCCCGGGAGCATACGCCACGCGGCTATTAGTATAATCTTCGTCTTGTGAGGTTCGATCGCGCACTCCCGGGCACCAACGAGGTATTTCTCCCCGATGGTACCCCGCTCCCCGTCTACGAAACCGTCCTCGAAGAGTTGGCGGCCAGCGGCCCGAAACGCTGGAACGAGAAGATCCGGCACGCGCACGGGCTCCTCCTCGAAGAACAACACGCCTTCGGCATCCTGGAGGGCGACAAGACCCACCCGACGGACTGGTTCCCCCGCATAGTCCCCGCCGCTGACTGGGAACGCCTCGCAAGAGGATTGTCACAGCGCATGGTAGCCATCAACGAGTTCCTGCGCAGGCTGGAGGCCGGCAAGGAGGAGGTCGTGCCTCGGGAGGTCGTGGAGAGCAGCATCCTCTACGACACCTCGTGGAAGGACCGCTTCGGCCCCGTGCCGGCGCGTCAGATAGCCTTCGACGTCGTGGCGACCGAGGGCGGAACCGGGGGCTGGAAGTATCAGGTAATCGAGGAGAACGCCAAGATGCCCGTCGGGCTCGCCGCCATGACCCGCCGCCGCCGGATGAGCAGCGAGGTCTTCTTCCCCAAAGCTCACGCCGGACTCCCGGTCCTCCCCCTGGACGGTTGGCTCTCCCGCCTCGGCGACGCGCTGCGGGCCGCCTCTCCGAAAGGCCCCGAGGCCACGCTCGCCGTGGTCTCCAGCGGCCCCGAGGACCAGTTTTACCTGGATCATCACATCTACGCCGCCGAGATGGCCGCCATCCTCGCCGAGACGAAGCATTTGAAGCTAGATGGAGACGGATACCTGGCGCATGGGCCATCGGGGCGCCGGGTAGATGTTATCTACGAGCGGGTGGACGAGGACAAGCTGTACGCGGATATTCCGGGTCTTCTGGAGTGTCACGTCGAGGGGAAGGTCCACGTGCTCTTCGCCCCAAACTCCGAGATAGTGGACGACAAGGGCGTGGGCGCCTTCGTCCCCGAGATGGTGCGGACGTACCTCGGGGAAGAACCGCTCATGGACAACGCCCGGACGTGGTCGCTCGCCGTCGAGGAGGACCGCCGCTACGTCATGGACCACTTCGGGGAGCTTGTCGTCAAGAGCCGGGGCGGCTACGGCGGGAAGGAGGTCATGATCGGCCCCGAAGAGACCAAAGGATCCATCGAGAACTTTCGCAAGATGGTCGAAAGTAACCCGGTCGAATACGTGGCGCAGGAGGCCATAGACTTCTCCACCCACGTCCTCTGCGAGACGGATGGGAAAGAGTTCGTCCTGCGCGACTCATACGCCGACTACCGGGTGCTCGTCCTCGCCCCCGACCCGGAAGACCCCGGCGTGGTCGAGGTGGTTCCCGGCTCCCTGACCCGCGTGGCCGCGCCGGGCAAGCACGTCGTCAACATCTCCAGCGGCGGTAAGATGAAGGACACCTGGGTACTCGAAAGGTAGGGAGATCATGAACTACGGAGACCTCATCAAGGACTCTTTCCGCATCACCTGGCGCAACCGCTACCTGTGGTTCTTCGGGTTCTTCGTGTACCTGGGCTCGGGGGGTGGCGGCGGTGGAGGTGGCAGCGGCGGTGGCGGAGGCGGGGATTTCGACGAGCAGAGTTCCGCTGAGATCGCCTCCGTCTCCGCGACAGCCGTCCAGAGTACGTTCCAGAACGTCGGTTTGATCGTCGGTTTGATAGTGGCGGCGTTCGTGATCTTCCTCATTCTCTTTGCGATTTACGTGGTCTCCCAGGGCGGCCTCACCGACAGCGTGGCGGCCGTGGAGCGGGGGCAGCGGCGCAGCTTCTCGACTACCTGGCGGGCCGGGGCACGTCTATTCTGGCGCGTGCTCGGGCAGATCCTGCTGTTCGTCGGGATCGTGCTCGGGTTGCTCCTCGCCATTGGGATACCGATCGGTCTGCTGGTAGCAGGGGCATTCTTCACGGACTCTACGGCGTTTCAGGTGGTGGCCGTGGTCGTGGCGATCCCGGTCGTTATCGTGGCGCTGCTCGTGATCTTCATCCCGGTCGCGATCATCCGGCAGTTCGCCCGGCGGACGATGGTGGTTGACGGTGACGGCGTCGTCGCCTCCGTCGGGAGCGGCTACCGGATGTTCCGGCGCAACATGGGCCGGAGCCTGCTGGTGTGGCTGATACAACTCGGGATCATGCTCGGCGCCACGATCGCGCTCCTCATCGCGGCGCTCATCGTGGGGTTCATACTCTTTCTCCCGACGATACTCCTTGCGGTGGCGGAGGCCGTCACGGCGGCGATCATAGCCGGCATTATCGCGGGGGTGATACTACTCCCCCTCCTAATCGTGGCCTCGGCCATCCTCGGGACGTTCAACCACTCGTACTGGACGCTCGCCTACCTGCGCATGACGCCAGGGACATCAGGAGCAACCCCGCGCGTCGTCTGAACGTAGAAGGATCTCAACGGACCTGACGGCGAACGGAGAGGCTCTACGATGAACTATGGGGATTTGATCGGGAACGCTTTCCGCATCGCCTGGCGCAACCGCTATCTGTGGTTCTTCGGGTTCTTCATCGGCGGCGGAGTAGGCTATTTCAACTTCAGCGTCCCCCCGAATAGTGGAAGCGCATCCTCGACGGGTGGCGTCCCGGCCTGGCTGGTTGGCATCGGCGAATGGGCGCAAGAAAATATCGCCCTGGCCGTGGCCCTGGGCGCGGTGGTCTTCGTCCTGTTCCTGGTCTTCTTCGTCGGGCTGACACTGGTCTCCACCGGGGGCCTTGCGGACAGCGTCGGGGCGCTGAGCCGGGGCGAGAGACGCAGTTTCGCCTCGACCTGGCGGGCCGGAGTAAGGAACCTGTGGCGCGTGTTCTTCTACAGTCTATTGTTCGCACTGATAAGTCTGATCCCGTTGATCGTGATCGGTGGCCCGGCGGCGCTGGGCATCTTCGGGATAGTCTCCGCCACGGAATCGGTGGGGCTGCGCATCCTGTTGATTTCTCTTGTGGGACTGGCGGCGTTCGCGCTGCTGCTCGTCGTCACCGTGACGCTGTACCTGGTGGGGCAACTCGCTTTGCGGGAGCTGGTGATCGAACGCCGGGGAGTCTTCTCCGCGATAGGGGGCGGCTACCGGCTGTTCCGGCGCAACCTCGGCCGCACGGTCGTGGCGTGGCTGATACAAGTCGCCATCTCCCTCGCGGTCACGGCGGTGCTCTTTATCGTGATCTTCGTTGTCAACATCGCTCAGACCGCCGGGTTCTTCGCGCTTTCCTCGGCGGCATCGTATCCATTGGTCGTCGGGGTGGCGGTGGTGGTCGGCCTGATCGTCTCCCTGCCCCTGATCCTGCTCGCCGCCATCATCGGGGTCTTCAACCACGCCTACTGGACCCTCGCCTACCTGCAACTGAAGGCCGGACGGCCACCGCAAAGGGAATATTCCACCGGCACAACGGGGTAAGAACCCGTGGCGAGCTAGTAGGAAGGTTCCAACATGGCGAAGCTGGATGGCAAGGTAGCGGTGGTAACGGGCGCGTCGAGCGGCATTGGAGAGGCGACAGCCGAGGCTCTGGCGGCCGAGGGCGCGTCCGTGGTGGTCGCGGCGCGGCGGGAGGACCGTCTGACGGACCTCGTGAAGCGCGTGGAGGGCAACGGGGGGCGGACCCTCTCCGTGCAATGCGACGTCACGGACGAGGAGCAGGCGCACGCCCTGATCCAACGTGCCGAAGAAGAGTTCGGGAGCGTTGACATCCTCGTGAACAACGCGGGCGTGATGCTTCTCTCGAAGGTCGAGAAGGGCCTCTCCGATCAGTGGCGCCAGATGTTCGACGTGAACGTAATGGGCCTCCTGTATGCAACCGACGCCGCCGTCGAGGTGATGAAGCGCCAGAAGAGCGGGCACATAGTGAACATCTCAAGCGTCGCCGGACGAAAGGTCCGCCCGACCGGCGGTGTCTACTCTGGGACCAAGTTCGCCGTCAACGCCATCTCGGAAGGGCTGCGCCAGGAGCTTTTGGAAGACAACGTCAGGGTCACGATGGTCGAGCCGGGTGCCGTGGACACCGAGCTGCCGGACCACATCACCGACGACGAGGCTCTCGAAGGGATGGGCGGGCTCATGAAGATCGAACGCCTCCAGTCCGAGGACATAGCCAACGCCATCGCCTACGTCGTCACCCAGCCCGCGCACGTGAGCATCAACGAGATCCTGATCCGCCCCACGCAGCAGCCGAACTAGGCGACCGGGAAGCCGGTGCGGGCGCATCCGGGCGCGGCGGTCGGCCGGGAGCGATCGTCACGGCGAAGATCCATCGCCCGTCTTCTCCATCAAACCCGCGGATGAACGCCCCCATTTCCCGCTTCTTGCGACTTCAGCTTCCAGTGCCGGACGCACACGTCCGAACTCGGCTTCGAGGCCCTCGATCAGTCCCGAGACGTGGGTGAGGTCCCCCGAAGCACCGGCGCTCTGCAGCTCCAGCTCCGTGCAGATCTTCTCCATGCCCGTAGCGCCCATGCTGCCGCTACTTCCCTTGAGGCCGTGGGCGGTCTGCTCGACGAAACGGGCGTCGCCCCTCCGGGCAGCCTCCTTCAGGGCGTGGATTTCGGAGCCCGAGTTATCGACAAACATCTCTGTCAGCTCCGCGAGCATCTCCGGGCCGCCGAGATCGCGCAGGTTCTCTATCGCGCCGGGGTCGAGGGGGTTTTCGGGGTCGGAGGCCGCTTCGTCTCGGGAAACCCAACGCCCCAGAACGACGCCGAGCTGCCCGGGGTTGACGGGCTTCGGGACGTAGTCGTCCATCCCCGCCGCCAGGGCCTTCTCCCGGTCACCCTCCAGGGCGTTGGCCGTCATCGCGATGATCGGGGTGCGGCGCCCGGCCCCTTCTTCGCGTTCGCGGATCTCCTGTGTTGCCTCGTAGCCGTTCATCTCCGGCATCTGCACGTCCATCAAAATGGCCGCGTAAGGAATCCGGGAGACCGCTTCGACGGCCTCGACGCCGTCGGCCGCCACGTCCGCCCGGTACCCGAGCCTCTCCAGCATCTTCACCGCCACCTTCTGGTTCACGGCATTATCCTCTGCAACGAGGACGCGAATGCGGGGGGTGGTCGCCTCCTCCAGACTGTCTAGGGCTACCAACCGCTCCTCTTTCTCCGGCGTGGCCTCTTCCGGCGCGCCCATGGCGGTGGCTATGGCGTCGTAGAGGCGAGACTGCCGCACTGGCTTGGTCAGGTAGGCGGAGATGCCGTTCCGCCGGGCCTCTCCGGCGGCGTCGCGGCGTCCCAGGGAGCTCATCATGACGAGCCGCGTGTGGGCAAGCGCAGGATCCGCCTTTATCCTTTGCGCAAGCTCCATGCCGTCCATCCCGGGCATCTGCATGTCGAGGATGGTCAGGTCGTAGGGATCGCCTCTCTCGGCGGCTTCTCGCAGCTTCCGCAAGGCGCCCGGCCCGTCTCCCGCCATCCCGTTCCTCATGCCCCAGGAGATGACCTGATGGTGCACGATCTTCCGGTTCGTCTCGTTGTCGTCCACGACGAGCACCCTCAGTCCACGGAGATTCATGCGAGGCATCGGGGCAATCCGGCCGCCTTCGGGTTGCCTGGCTAGAGGCGCCCTGAACCAGAACGTGCTGCCTGCTCCCGGCGCGCTCTCGACCCCGATCTCGCCGTCCATCAGCTCGACGAGCTGCCTGGAGATTGCGAGCCCGAGGCCCGTGCCGCCGTAGCGGCGGGTGGTGGAGGCGTCGGCCTGGGAGAAGGGCTGGAAGAGTCGCGACCGCTGCTCATGGGTCATGCCGATGCCGGTGTCGGTGACCTCGAAGCGGACCATCGCCGCGCCGTTCGTCTCGCCGTTCGTCTCGCCGTCCAGTCCGACGCGCAGGACGACCTCGCCCTCCTCGGTGAACTTGACCGCGTTGCCCAAAAGGTTGGTGAGGACCTGCGTGAGACGGCCGGAATCTCCCCTCAAGGCATGCGGAACGTCCTGCTCCACGAGGCTGGCAAGCTCCAGACCCCTGGCGTGGGCTCGTTCGGCGAAGAGCCCTATCGCCTCCTCGGCCACCATCCCGAGGTCGAAGTCAATGACCTCCAGATCCAGCTTCCCGGACTCTATCTTGGAGAAGTCCAGGATGTCGTTGATGATGGTCAGGAGGTTCTCGCCCGAGACGCGCACCGTTTCGGCGTACTCCCGCTGCTCCTCGGTGAGGCCGCTGTCCAGCAGCAGCCCCGTCATGCCGATGACGCCGTTCATGGGGGTCCTTATCTCGTGGGACATGTTGGCCAGGAACTCGCTCTTGGCCCGGTTGGCCGTATCGGCGGCCTCACGGGTCTCCCGTAGCTCCTCCTCGTACTGCTTCTGCGCGGTTATGTCCACGACCGTGCCCGCCATGCGCACCGGCGCTCCCGTCTCGTCGTGCCGGGCTTTCGCGTGGGAGGCGTAGACCCGGTATTCTCCCCCGGCATCCCTCATCCGGTACCCTTCGTAGTATCGTCCGCCGTACTCCAGGTAGTTGTTCAATCTCTCCATGATCCTGGACCTGTCCTCCGGGTGGACCATATCCAGGAAAGTCTCGAAGCTCGGGGTGACCTCATCTCTAGAGTAGCCGAGCAGTTCGTAGAGGCTTTCGTTCCAGTACTCTTCGCCCGTGCGGATATCCCACTCCCATATGCCGTCGCTGGACGCCGCCAGCACCAGGTTGGCCCGTTCCTCGCTCTCCTTGAGCCTGACGATAGTGCCTTGAAGCTCGGCGGTGCGCTCCTCGACCCGCTCTTCGAGCCTCTCGTTCAGGAGCCGGACCTCCGCCGCCGCCCGCTCGTTCTCGCGGAGGAAGCCCGCCATGCGGAGCAAGACGAGCGAGAACAGGATGAACATGTCGATTACTACCGGCAACTCTAGCGTCTCACCCTGCGCCGCCTCGACCGCGAGCACGGTGGGCGCCAGCAGCGCGGCCGTGGCGAGCAGCGCCAGGCGCCAACCCGGAAGTCCCATCTGGTCGCCGAGCGCGGCTTCGGGCAACTCGCGCATGGAGGGGTGCAGAGCGGCGGCCCCGAAGAACACGTAGGAGAGCAGCCAGCCGGAGTCGAGCAGCGTGCCGCTCTGGTAGGTGCCCTCTATCACCTGCACGCCGTAGACCGCGTCGGCTATCGGGTGGAAGAGGATGCCCAGGAACAGCAGGTAGAAAGCCGGCGGCCGCCTGCCGGGCACGAAGAGTAGTCGCGCCGCGATGGCGAACCACAACACGCCCGAGAGCGGGTAGTCAATCGCGACGAGCGTCGGGAACAGGGGTATGGACTGGTCCTCGGCGTACGGCTCCATCAGGAACTCCCACGAGAGCAGCGCCAGCCCCGCGGCGATGATGGCGGAGTCGATCAGGCCGCCCCAATCGCGCCCGGAGCGGCGGCTGATCATGGACACCAGTCCGAAGGCGACGACCAGATAGCTGCTGAGGTAGAGCGCGTCGGCGACAGAGGGGAAAGGCGCCGGGACGCCCAACACGTTCTCGTACAGGTTGAAGAAGACCACATCGCCAGCGACGTATAACGCCAGGCCGAAGACTACGATGTACCAGGGTAGCGCGGGGACAGGGCGATTCCGGCGCACCCCCACCAAGATCGCGATCAAGGCCGATGCTCCGATGAGGTTGTAGAGGGTGTCCTGGACCGCCCCCGAGAGCACGGAGTACATCACGGTGGCGACGAGCCCAAGCACCAGGTAGAGGAGCCAGGCCCGCGAGCCGTCCGAAGAACCGGGGATTCTTCGTGCCCCGCTCATCCTCGCCCTATTCCACTGTCAACGTACCGAATGGCTTCCATCCATCCTTCTCTCATAGCTCGCCGTTAGAGGACCAGTTAGTTATTCGGCCTGAGCGGGACAAACCTTTAGCGAGCGCGGCCGTCGCCTCACCCTGCCCAGTAGCAGGAAAAAGGGATATGCGACAACCGAACGACAAGAGCCGCGAAGTATCTACCCGGGTTCCGCATCAATTCTCGTGGAGGCCGGTCGCGCGCCGCAAGCGCCTCTTCGATCTTCGGGGAGGCTCTAGAACCTCGCCGGCACCGTGACGAGCGACTCGTCGTCTTTCCCTTCTTCGGCGCGGATGAGCCTCTTGAGGGACTCGACGGCGACCTCCAGCTCGGCGCGGCGGGGCTCGGTGGTGGTGAAGTACTTTTGCAGGAAGTCGCCGACGGCTATGGACGCCCGGCTCTTTCCGAAGACGAACCACGCCTCGGAGATGAGGATGAACTGCAAAATGGCGTAGCCCCACCAGCCTATGAGCGGGTCCAGCAGGGCGGCGAGGATGATATAGGCCAGGATGTTGGTGCCGCAGCGGGGGTGGATGCGGCTGGCCTTCTTCGCATTTTCGAGCGTCACTTCGCCTTGCTTCTCGTAGGCGGCGACGGCCTTGTGCTCGGCCCCGTGGTAGCGCCCGAGGGGGGAGAACTTCATCACGGCGAAGAAGAGGACGAGGATCGGGAGGATGGGGAACGCCGCGAAGAAGCCGAAGGCGCCGCCCAGGACGCCATCCCCGCTCCCGAACTGCATGAGGCTCACGAAGAGCCAGAGCACGGCCATGGTTGCACCGAAGAAGACGAGCGTCCACACGGAGCCGGCGATCTGCGCGAGGAGCCGGCCCCAGAAGAAAAAGGAGCGCAGTATTGGCAACTCGGAGGCGCGTCGCACCATCGGGTTCTTCGGGCGCCACGGGTTCGAGGGCTCGACGCGGATGTGGATCTCACCCTTCTTCCGGTACGCCGTACTCATATAGCCGGGCCCGAACAAATCCAACCCGTCCCAGCGCGCCATGCCGCCGAACAACAGCCGGTCCTCTTTCTTTTGTTCCTTCGGGGCAGCTTCTCGCGCCAAAGCACTCCTTCTAGTCGGCGGAGCCAGGATTTCAAAGGGTAGCACGCTGGCCGTCAACGCACGACGCGGACCCGCGGGAGCTACCCGGAGGACTCGCCGGCCGGGACGAGCCTCAGGAGGCCCTCGTCGCTCGTGAGCTCTCGCTCGGAGAGGAAGCTGGTCGAAACGCCGCCCTGCCGGAAGTCCTCGTCCTCCAGGATAGCGAGGTGCAGCGGCAGCGTCGTCTCGATGCCCGCGATGGCGAACTCGTCCAGCGCCCGCAGGCCGCGCCGGATGGCGGTCTCCCGGTTCGTGGCGAAGACTATTAGCTTCGCCAGGAGCGAGTCGTAGTGCGGGGGGACCTTGTAACCGGCGTAGAGGTGCGAGTCAACCCGCACGCCGGGTCCGCCGGGCGGGTTGTAGAACTCCACGGGCCCGGCCTGCGGCAGGAAGTTGCGGCGGGGGTCTTCGGCGTTGATCCTGAACTCGATCGCATGCCCTTCGGGGACGGAAGAGGCGCCAGGTGGAACCTCCATCCGCTCGCCTGAGGCTATCCTTAGCTGCTCGGCGACCAGATCCACCCCCGTCACCATCTCGGTAACGGGATGCTCGACCTGGAGCCTGGTGTTCATCTCGATGAAGTAAAACTTGCCGTCCGAGTACACGAACTCGACCGTCCCGGCGCCCTCGTAGCCCAGAGCGTCCACGAGGGATGCCGCTGCGTCCATCATGCCTTTGCGGGCCTCCTCCGGCAGACCCGGAGCGGGAGATTCTTCGAGCAGCTTCTGGTAGCGGCGCTGGATGGAGCAGTCCCTCTCCGGGAAGGCCGCCGTCTTCCCTCCGGCGTCCGACAGGACCTGCACCTCGATGTGACGCAGGTCCTCCAGGTATCTCTCGACGTAGACCGAGCCGTCCCCGAAAGACGCTCCCGCCTCCCGGCTCGCCTCCGTGAAGGCGGCGTCCAGCCTGGATTCGTTCTCGACCACGCGCATCCCCTTGCCGCCGCCGCCGGCGCTCGCCTTGACGACCAGCGGATAGCCGACCTCGGCCCCGACGCGCTTCGCCTCGGCGGCGTTGGCGCATGTGCCGTCGGAGCCTGGGGTCACGGGGACGCCGGCCTCGCGGGCGGCCCGGCGGGCGGCGGACTTGTCGCCCATCATCGAGATCACGTGCGAAGAAGGCCCCACGAACTTCACGCCGACGCGCTCGCAGATCTCGGCGAATCGGGCGTTCTCCGCCAGGAATCCGTAGCCGGGGTGGATGGCATCCGCGCCGGTTAGCTCGGCGGCGGAGATGATGGAGGGGATGTTCAGGTAGCTGCCGGAGGCCGGCGGTGGACCTATGCAGATGGCCTCGTCGGCCAGCATCCTGTGCAGCGAGTCGGCGTCGGCGGTGGAGTAGACAGCGACGCTACGGACGCCGAGCTCCCTGCAAGCCCGGATCACCCGCAGCGCGACCTCCCCGCGGTTGGCGACGAGGACCTTGCCGATCATTCTTCGGGGCGCAGCCGGAAGAGCGGCTGGTCGTACTCCACGCCGCCCGCGTTGTCGGCCAGGACCTCAACGACCTCCCCGGAGACGTCTGAGGGGATCTCGTTCATCAGCTTCATAGCCTCGACGATGCACAAAGGCTGCCCCGCCTTGACCGTGTCCCCCACCTCGACGTAGGGTTCCTCACCCGGCGCGGGAGCCCGGTAGAAGGTCCCGACCAGCGGCGAACGCACCGCGTGAAAACCATCCG
>JBPCLT010000109.1:0-3581 GCA_051003015.1 Rubrobacteraceae bacterium
CCTCTTGGTGAAGCTACACTTTAAAGGTACTCCATAAACAGACTGCCGGCTACCCCCGAAGACAGCGGGCGGGGAGCGTGTGAAACTCAGGGGGCCGGGGTAAGCCGTGGATGGGATATCAAGGAAGGTCCTGGCGACGAGGTTCGGGGGACGGAAGGTTGGCTGGATGAGCATTCGGGATCAGGAACGGCGTCAGAGGGAAGTCGAGCGGAGGATAGATGATCGGATGCGCCGGGCGGACAGGGATGTCCGACAGAGGATCGAGCAACGGGCCAACGCGGCCTCGCGCCGGGCGGAGCAGGTGATAAGCAGGATCGAGAAAGGCGGCGTCGAGCCTCGTCCCCTGCCGGGCATGCGGGAGGACTCGATGGAATCCATGGAGTCAATGCCTTCGATGGAGTCTTCTCCTTCCATGCCTTCGATGGGGTCGGCGGACTACGCAAGCGAGGTGACCGGGGAGGAAGCCGACGCGGGCATGATGCAGGATATGCCCCTTCAGGGGGTCATGCCATACGATCCCGCGAGCGCGGAGGAAGACCTAGCCGAGCGCATCACCGACGACACCGGTTCCGGCGGAGACCCGCACGCGCATAACGAGCAGAAGGCGGATGAGATGTCGGAGCAGATGACCGAAGACACCGGCGCCGGGGGCGACATGACCGAGCACGCCGAGCGCAAGGTGGACCAGATGGGGCAAGAGCTGTTCGAGGAATGATGGGGCCGGACGCGATCGTCTAGGACGAATTCCCGAGCGCCCGCAGCACCGTTTCGGCTAGCGCGAGTGGATCCAGGTCCGAGCCGCGCACGGTGACGCGGCCTTCGCGGCCAGCGACCACGCCGCCGGTGTCTCTTCGGAGAAGCGCCGGGGTCTGCGCGGTCACACCGACGACGCTCAAACCGCCGGAACGATAGGTCACGGAGGCCGCCCCCGCGTGGCGGGCCAGTAGTTTGATGCGCTGGAGGCCGAGGAGGTTGAGCGTTGGCTCCGGAAGCTCCCCGAACCTATCCGTCAACTCTTCCGCCAGGTCGTCCACCTCGACGAGCGAGCCGAGGCCGGATGCGCGGCGGTAGAGGTCTACCCGCTCGATCTCATCCATCACATACCCCGGCGGCAAATACGCATCCAATGGCAACTCCACGATGACGGGCCGCTCTTCCTGGCGCTCCGGGGCTCTGCCCTTCGCCTCTTCGACCGCTTCCTCCAGTAGTCGTAGATACATCTCGAAGCCGACTGCCGCTATGTGGCCGGATTGCTCACCTCCGAGCAGGTTGCCGGCGCCCCGGATCTCCAGATCCCGCATCGCGATGGCGAAGCCGCTCCCGAGTTCCGTGAAGTCCATCAATGCTTCGAGACGCTTCTGGGACTCGACGGTCGCTCCGAGCGGGGCGAAGAGGTAGGCGTATCCCTGATGGGTGGAGCGCCCGATCCTGCCTCGTAATTGGTAGAGCTGCGCCAGCCCCATCGCGTCGGCGCGGTCCACGATCAGGGTGTTCGCCGTCGCCACGTCCAGCCCGCTCTCCACGATGGTCGTCGTGACGAGCGCGTCGTGCTCACCGTCGAGGAAACCCCGCATCACGTCTTCGAGCGCCCGCTCCGGCATCTGGCCGTGCGCCGTCACGAACCGCACGCCTGGCATCAGTGAGCGCAGCCTCTCGGTGACCTCGTCTATGGTCTCTACCCGGTTGTGGACGAAGAAGATTTGGCCGTCGCGGGCGGCTTCCCGCTCGATAGCCCGTATAACCATGTCTTCCTCGTATGGTCCGACGTGGGTGAGGATACTGCGGCGTCCGGCTGGGGGAGTTTCGATCACGCTTATGTCCCGCAGCGCGGCGAAGCCCATCTGCATGGTGCGCGGGATCGGGGTCGCCGTCAGCGTGAGCGCGTCCACGCTCATCTTGAACTCCCTGATGCGCTCCTTGTGACGCACCCCGAAACGCTGCTCCTCATCCACCACGATGAGCCCGAGGTCCGCCGGCTTCACCTCCACGCCAAGCAGCGCATGCGTCCCGATCAGCACGTCCACGTCGCCTGAGGCGAAGTCCGCGAGTATCTTCTTCCGATCCGCCATCCGGGTGAAGCGCGAGAGGCTCTCTACCCTCACGGCGAACTTCCCGAGGCGCTCCCGGAAGGTCCGTTCGTGCTGCTGAACCAGGATCGTTGTTGGCGCGAGCATCATGGTCTGTCTGCCGGCGAGCGCCGCCTTGAACGCCGCCCGAACCGAGATTTCGGTCTTCCCGAACCCGACGTCGCCGCACACGAGGCGGTCCATCGGGTGCGGGCGCTGCATATCCGCCTTGACCGCCGAGATCGCCGCTTCCTGGTCCGGTGTCTCCTGATACGGGAAGCTCTCCTCCAGCTCCCGCTCCCACTCCGAGTCCTTCGGGAAGGCGAAGCCGGGGGCTGAGGCGCGGGCCGCGTGCAACCGGAGCAGCTCCCCGGCGAGCGCCTTGACCCGGTTGCGTACCCGATCCGTAACCCGCGACCACGTCGCGCCGCCGAGCCGGTCCAGCCGCGCACCCTCGCCACCAACGTACTTGTGCAGCAACTCCATCTGCTCGTATGGCACGAACAGCGTATCCCCACCGCGGTAGCTGACCTCCATGTAGTCTCGCGTCGCCCCGAGAACCTCCCGCGAGACGAGCCCCTCGAAACGCCCGATGCCCTGCGTCGCGTGGACGACGAGATCCCCGCCCTTCAGGTCCGCGAACGAGGCCAGCGACCGGCCGGGCCTCCGCTCCCGCGCCCTCCTGCGGCGCCCGAAGAGGGCATCCCGCCGCAGCATCGCGATGCCGCCGTCCGGGTAGGTGAAGCCCTCCTCGACCTCTCCAGGGACCGCGTACAGACCCGGCGGCAGGCTACTGTCAGCCAGGTCCGCCTCCCTGACGTGGCGGTGGACCTCCCCGAACGCATACGCCGTCCGCTTTGCCTCCCCCACGCTCCCGCACGCGATGAACACTGTGAGCCCATCGTCTACCAGGGTGTCGAGCCGCCGGGCGGCCTCCCTCAAAGAGCTGGCGAACGCCCCGGCCGGCGGCGCGGAAACGACCTCCCCCTCCTCGCCGCCCGTGAACTCCACGTCCGCCACGGGCGCCGTCCGGTCGTATAGGGCTTCGACGAGCCCGTCCAGGGCCGGCGTCCCTTCGCGTGGCTCCTCCCGCCACACTCTGGTGCCCTCCGGCAACAACTCTCGTGGCGAGACGGGGGCCAGGGCCAGCAGCAAGGCGTCGAGACCGGGCACGCGCACGCCGCGAGCGGCCTCCTCGGGGTAATCGTCGCTGCCGACCGCGAGTCCGGCCAGGTCGCCTTCGCGGGCCGCGTAGACCGTCACGCCTTCCAGTTCGCGGACGACGCGCTGGGTCGCTAAAGAGACGGCGCGGACGCTTTCGACCTCATCCCCCCACCACTCCACGCGCACCGGCGAGCGGCGGGTGCTCGGAAACACGTCCACGATGCCGCCGCGCACCGCGAACTCGCCCGGTCTGGAGACCCGATCCACCCTCTCATATCCCAGGGAGACCAGGAGATCCAGGGCCGCGTCCAACTCCACCTCGACCCCGCCGGAGAGCGATAACGGCTCGTA
>JBPCLT010000110.1:0-2695 GCA_051003015.1 Rubrobacteraceae bacterium
AGCAGGCGGGTCAATACGTGGCGATCTCCGGCGGCGAGGACTCTAGTAGCCATCAGCTTCTCTCCTTCTTGGTAGACGTTGGATCCACCGGCGCTTGCAGGTGTTCTGAGTCGTTGAGGGTGTACAGGCCGCCGCCCCACTCATTCAGGCGGATCTCGTTAATGGCGACGTTCACCATGCGCGGGAACCGGCGCCGGTATTCTCTCAGGGGGATATCCATGAGCGCGCAGAGGACGAGGCGGATCAGGGTGTTGTGCGCCACCACGAGCACCTTCTCTCCACGATGCCCCCGGTCCAATTCCCGAAGCGCATCGAGCCCCCGATTCGCGGCATCAGATAGTGGCTCTCCTCCCGGAAACGGCCGTTCGTCCGGGTCTTTGATGAACCGTTCCGCCGCCTCGGGATGGGAATCCTGGATCTCCGCGAGCGTCTTCCCCTCCCACTCCCCGAAGTCCACCTCCCGCAGGCGCTCGTCCACCGCTAACTCCACGCCGCATGCCTCCGCCGCTGGCCGCGCCGTCTCCACGGCCCGTACCAGCGGCGAGCACACGATGTGGTCAGGGACTTCCCTGGCGGCTCGCACGGTAAGAGATTCGGCTTCTTGCCGCCCCGTCTCGTTCAGCCGGATATCCGTGCGGCCCGCATAGCGGTTGTCGTGGTGCCACTCGGTCTGGCCGTGGCGGGTGAGCAGCAGGCGGGCGGGCTCTTCCTTGCTCACATCAGCCTCGCGCGCCGGGCGAGATCCTCGGAGATGTAGCCGCGCTCGACGAAAGCCGACGCCAGGGTCTCGAAGTTCTCGGCCAGCTTCCCGTTGCTTTCGTTGGGCTCGAACTCCCACTTCGTCCGGCTCATCCTGGCGGCGGCTTCCGCGACGGAGCCTTCGCCAGCGCGGGCGAGTATCGCCATGCCGACGGAGCCCTCGGTGGAGACCGGCACGGTTACGGGTACGCCGAGCACGTCGGCCCGGATCTGGGACCACAGCCGGCTCTTCGCGCCGCCACCGGTCGCGCTGACCGGTCCCGACACGCTCGCCCCGAGCCCTTCGAGGTGGGCGAAGCACAGCCGCTCCACGAACGCCACGCCCTCGAGCACGGCCCGGAAGAGATCCACGTCATCCTCCGGCTCTCCAACCCGGAAGCCCTCCGCATCGGGCTCCGCGAAGGGAAACCGCTCACCTTTCGAGGCAAGCGGATAGACGACCACCGAAGAAGGTCCGCGCCTCTCGGCCTTCTCGTTGAGGGCGTCGAGGTCGGCGCCGGGGAACATATCGGAGATGATGCCAGCGCCCGTGCTCGACGCGCCGCCGGGGAGCCAGCCTCCGTCCGGGTGGCGGTGGCAGTAGACCGCCCCGCTCGGGTCCTTCAGCAACTCGCGGGTCACGCCCTTGAGCACCAGCGTGGTGCCGAGCACCGAGTTCCATTGGCCCTCGGTGAGGGCGCCAGCGGAGATCTGGGCGGCGCAGCTATCCGTCATGCCGGCGTGGATGGGCGTGCCGGCCAGGATGCCGGTGTACTCCGCGGCGGATTCCCCGACCTCCCCGATCCGGGTTCCGGGCCGCACGGCCGGGGGCAGCAACGAGACCGGAACCTCCAGCCGCTCCATTACCTGCTCCGGCCAGCGGTCGTTCACGAGGTCATAGCCGGTCTTGAGGGCATGGCTCCAGTCGGTGGCGACCGGCTCTCCCGCGAGGCGCGAGGCGACGAAGTCCGCCTGGTGCATCATGCGCGAGGCGTTTTTGGCGTACCCGTTCTCCAGGAACCACATCAGCCGGGGCAGGGCGTAGGAACCGCTGATCCGATACCCCAAAGCGTCCCAGACTTCCGCCCCAGCCTCCTGCGCCCGCTTCGCCTCCTCCGGGGCGCGGCCATCGTTGTACATGATCGCCGTTGTCAGCGGACGGCCCTCATCGTCGGCGAGCAGGATGGTGCCGGAGGTCGAGCAGATGGCGAGACCGGAGACTTCCCTGTTCCCAACTTCGCCCATCGCCTCCCTGGCGGCGCGTCCCACCGCTTCCCACCAACTCTCCGGGTCCTGCTCGTGGCGCACGTCGTCGGAGCGGACGCTGGAGAGCGGGGCGCTGCCTGAGCCCGCTTCGGTCCCGTCCTCCTCCAACAAGACAACCCGGACGCTCTGTGTCCCGAGGTCCACACCGATGGTCAGCGGAGCGCCGGAACCTTCAGCGCGCATCTACGGTCCTCTCCGGGACGGTTCGCAAGCGCACGGGTTCACGCCTCCGAGTCTAGCTGCGGGCCACTCACGGTTTTGCGTGCATCCCACCGTCAACCTCCCGAGTTCGTTGGCGACCCGCGGGGACCTGCTTCGCCCCGAACTCCTCTGTCGTGGACGAACGCCAAGACGCAACTCGCGGCAAAGGATCCACCATCGCCCTCAGCCTCCAAACCTTGCACCCGGCGGCAAGCCTTCCTGGCATCTCACTGAATCCCTTTGCCCCCACCGCTTGTAACTATTTCCCTTCTATTTATCATAATTTATGAAAAGATTTCTTGTCAAGCGGTCAATTGATGAGTTTATTTCGCTTTACATGAAAACAAACTCGGTATGGAGGGGCGGTGAAAGCCTCGAGGTGTAGAATTTTGCGAGGATCAAGCGTGAGGCGAGGGTGGTGAGGTCGAATAATCGGGTTTGGTGGGGATGGTTGGCGGGGTGGTTCCGAGAAGATGGTGCGGCGGCAGGG
>JBPCLT010000111.1:0-10725 GCA_051003015.1 Rubrobacteraceae bacterium
CTCCGGTCCTATCCCGGCGGCATCGCCCATCGTTACGGCTACGAGAGGTTCCATGAAGTGTCTACTCCTTCCCGGCCAGCGTCTCGACTGCCTTCACGAGTGTATCCGGGTTTCCGAACCCGCCGGCCTTCGTAACGACCCGGTAGGGTGAGGGGCAGATCAAAGTCCCGAGTGGCACGCCCGCCTCGACCTCGCCGTCGAGCCGCATGCCAGACGCCCCCAGACGCCGCGCCACCGCGACCGCCGTGGAACCCCCGGTCATGACCAGAGCATCGAAGGGCCCCTCGCCGGAAAGGCTGGCGGCGGCCTCAGCCAGCAACGCGACAACCGGCCCGCCACCCGGAGACCTCCTTTTTTCAGGAGAGTGCAGGATCGCGCATCTTCCTCTCGTGAGCGCCGCCCGCGCGACGGCGACGGCACGCTCCACGCTCCGGTGCCCGGCGACGGGAACGGCCACCGCGCCGTGCCTCTCGACCAGCCGGCGCAACTGTTCCCTGGACGAGGCACTCAGGCTGCCGACTATTACGAGGACCTTGCGGGCCGGCGCGAGCGCGGCGGGCGTTTCCCCGGCACGAAGTCCCGGATACCGCCCGGCCAGAGCCAGCGCGAGACCCGCCGACCCCGCCCACAGCACCTCCGAAGGATCGGGCACGGCCCGTACAAGGGCCTCGAGGTCCGCGTTGCTCCTCGCGTCCGCGACCACGCACCGGCTCTCGGATAACGCCCGGCGAACCGGCCCTGAATCTCTGAGGTCTTCCGCTTCGAGGACTCCGACCATGAACACCCCGGAGAGCAGTGTCGGAACGTGTCCTTCGGTGACTGGTGTCTTCGGGTCGTCTCTCATCGGGGTCTGGTGGACGGGGACGCCGTGGACGAGTTGCACGCCGCCAATAGTGGCGCGTCCGGCGTCCGGGAAGGACAGGGCGAAGATGGCGCGTTCGCAGCCGGAGGCTTCGAGGGCGGCTGCCAGTTCCGCAACGACATTGCCGCGCAGGGTGGAGTCCAGTTTCTTGTAGAGGATGCGTGCGTTTCGCATCGCGCTGACGGCCTCCGAGACGCGCTCGGCGGCGGGACCGGGAGGCATCGTCCGGGAGTCCGTGTCGAGTGCGACGGCGTCGAGGTCTCCAAGATCCATCTCCGCACCCCGGAAGGCGACGGCGGTTCGGTAGCCGGCGCGGGCGAACTGCATGCCGGTATCCGCAGCCCCGGTCAGGTCGTCGGCTATGACGGCGACCTCCATCTCAGCCGTCCATGCTTTCCATGCGGCGACCAGGAGCTTCGGTGGATGCTCTACAGGGCAAGGCGACCCGAAGGCAATCGTTCGAAGGTAGCGCACCCGGCTGTAGTGATTTCGGCGTTAGAACGTGGGATGGTTCCTCCCTGTTCCTCTGATTGATCCGCATGGACGTTACTCGTACCAACGCCCGCTTTTCAGGACCGAGCTTACCGCAGACTTTCTCGTGGAAGCAAATCGTGCCAGAGGTTCCGGTCTGGCAGGTCAGGTTGACAAGGTTTCGGAGGGTAAGGGGAGAGACGTAAAGGAGGATGGCTCATGGCCAGCGTAGCCGATGGATCAGGCCCAGGCAAAATCGCTTCCGAGCTACCGGCCAGGCGCCTGCCGGGGGTGGAATACAGGGACATTGGATGGCTGGCTTCAACCGTTGAGGCCAACCACCAAGCCATGGTTGACGCAAGGCGACGAATTCAATAACATGCGGCGAACGTGGGAGAACCCACGGGGGAAAGGGAGGATGGAGCATGGCTGACGTAGTTGACGGTCCGGACTCGGGAGAGGGCGCGGCCACGGATGCCCAGGAAGGCTGGAACATCCCGTCCAGGGTACTACCGGCTATAGGGTCCCAGGACCTGCCGGAGCCGATACCGGTGCGCAAACTCCTGGGCGCCAGCGTGGTTATCCTCGCCACGGCGACCGGGTCCGGCGAGTTCATAATCTGGCCCTACGTCACCACGCAGATAGGGATAGCGTTCTTGTGGCTCGCTATAATCGGGTTCTTTGTGCAGTACGTCATGAACATGGAGATCGAGCGCTACACCCTGGCGACCGGCGAGACGGCGGTCACCGGCTTCACCCGCTTCTGGAAGCCCTGGGGGATATTCTTCGTGTTGGGCGCCGTCTTACCCAACGCCTTCCCCGGCTGGGCGACCGGCGGGGCCACGTTGTTCACCTACCTCTTCGGTTTCGGCAGCGTGCCCGTAATCGCCTCCATAGTTCTCGTGGCGACGGCGCTTGCGCTGACCCTCTCGCCGATCGTCTACCAGGCACTGGAGAAGATCCAGCTGGTGCTGGTCTTGATCATAATAGTCTTCATCATCGTCGGTGTGGTCGTCGCCACCGAGCTTGGGGCCTGGGCGAGCGTCGCCACGCAGATGCCCGGGAGCATCCCGAGGGTACCCGGGGCCATCGCGACGCTCGGGGCGGCGACGTTCCTGGGGGCCATAGCCTTCGCGGGCGCCGGCGGGGCCAACAACCTGACCCAGAGCAACTACATCAGGGACAAGGGCCTCGGGATGGGAGGGCGCATGCCCAAGGTCGTCTCTCCGATCACCGGCGAGGAGGTGGCCGCCCCGTCTCTGGGTTACACCTTCCCGGTAAACGATGAGAACATGCGCCGCTGGAGGAGCTGGTGGAAGGTGGCCGACCGGGAGCACTTCATAACCTTCTTCGTCGTCGGCTGTTCGCTGCTCATCGCCCTCTCCGTGCTCGTCTGGTCTACCGTAGGCAGCCGGGGCATAGGGGAAGACCTCGAGTTCATCCAGACCGAGGCCCAGATCCTCGGCAACCAGATAGGGGGCTGGTTCCAGTCCTTCTTCCTCTTTGCCGGCATGGTGGTCCTCTTCTCGACCAGCATAGGCATCATGGACTACGTCAGCAGGCTCAGCGCCTCCGAGCTGAAGATCAGCTTCTTTCCCGGCAGCCAGGTCATAACGGAGAGCCGGATCTACTTCACGCTCGCCTGGGTCATCGCCATCGGGGGTTCGCTGATACTCCTGGCCGGCCTGGAAGCGCCGCTCGTGTTGCTGATCATCTCCGCATCCGGCGCCGGGGTCGTGATGGCCTTCTACCTGGGATTGCTCATTCTGTTGAACACCCGGGTTCTGCCCGATGAGATCAAGCTCAAGGGCTGGCGTCTGTGGGTGATGTGGCCGACCTTCCTCGTCTTCGTGGGCCTCTCGATCTACCTGCTCGGCTACTACATCTGGGCCGGGGCGACAGGTAATTTGTAGCGGGGATAGACGCACTGTTGACGGGAAGGCGCAGCCAGGGTGCTTAAACGGCTCTGGCTGCGCTTTCTCGCGTTCGTGATAATCTTCTCCATCCTGATGACGATAGCCTATTTTCTGGGGCTGCTCAGCTAGCGAAGTTGACGCAGACCAGGCATCCTAATAAGCTGCGGCACGAGTGCCGGGGATAGTGAGGGAGGTTACTTATGGCTGCGGACGAGAGTGGAGTATTGCTGAAGTCGGTGGAGCCCACTGACGACCCGTACCACCTGACGCCAGAGGGAATAAAGGAGCCTCCGAAGGGATGGGGCCCGAGTCTGCGCTATATGGGACCGGGCCTGATCCTGAGCGCCTCCATCGTCGGTTCGGGAGAGTTGATCGCCACGACCACCCTGGGCGCGCAGGTCGGCTTTGCGATCCTGTGGATGGTTATTTTCAGCACGCTGGTGAAGGTGGCGGTGCAGATAGAGCTTGCCCGCTGGACCATCCTGACCGGTGAACCGGCGCTCACCGGCTACAACAAAGTGCCGCCCAAGTTCGGTCGGATCGGATGGGTCAACGTCCTGTGGTCTTTGCTGGCCCTCTCGAAGATCCTGCAAATCGGCGGCATCGTCGGCGGCGTGGCGATCGCCCTCAGCGTGTTGTTCCCGATAGGAGGCGACCCGCTCGGGTTCACGTCCACCCTGATATGGACGGTCATCGTCGTCGCCGTCAGCATCGCCCTGCTCTACTCCAACCGCTACGGCCTGATCGAACGCGGAGCCGTCTCGCTGGTGGTGGTCTTCTCTGCCATCACCATACTCATCGCCCTCGGGCTGCCATTCACGCCGTTTGCCTACAGCACGGGTGATGTCCTCGGCGGGCTCACCTTCGCCATTCCGGCGGGGGCTCTGGGCGCGGCGCTCGCGATGTTCGGGATCACCGGCGTCGGGGCGGATGAGATCACCTTCTACACCTACTGGTGCGTCGAGAAGGGATACGCCAGGTGGGTCGGCCCGAACGATGGGAGCGAGGAGTGGCAACGGCGGGCTGACGGTTGGATCCGGGTGATGTACAAGGATGCTTTCGTCTCCTGGATCATCTACACCTTCGGCACGCTGGCCTTCTTCATCATGGGTGCCGCCGTCCTGAATCCGCAGGGCCTCGTGCCAGAAGGAAACGAGATGATCACCATCCTCTCCCGCATATACACCGACACTCTAGGCGAATGGGCGAGCATCCTGTTCCTGGTCGGAGCCGTCGCGGTGCTCGGCTCGACCCTGTGGGCCGCGATACCGAGCTGGTCGCGCATGTGCACCAACCTCCTGGCTACCGTTGGCGTATTGGATTGGCAGGACGCGCCGACCCGGCTGCGTTGGATCCGGGGCTTCACCGTAGCGCTGCCGATAATCTGGGGAGCCGCCTACCTGTTCATCCAGTCGCCGGTGCTAATGGTCCAGATCGGCGGCGTCATGACCGGCATCTTCCTGCTCGGCGTGGTGGCGGCCGTCTGGTACCTCCGCAACACCGAGATAGACCCCCGCCAGCGCGGCGGCAACCTGTTCAGCGTGGCCCTGATCGTCAGCAGCATCGCCATAGCCGCCCTCGGCGTCTACTCGGCCGTCAGCGTCTTCGGCGGCGGCTGAACGAGCCTGGAAGATTGACCCGTCCGCAAGCCGGCGTCAGGAGTTTTGCCAGGCCTTCTCGTTTGCCGGCGAAAGCTCTCCTGACACGACGGGTCAACCTTCCTGAACTTCGAGCGGATGTTCGACGTAGATGTGGGAGGCGCGGCGGCGGCGAACGCTTCGCGCGAGGCCCAAATAGACTACCGTATCCTCGCGACCACGTTCTTGACCTGGGTGTAGTTGTCGAGCGCCACCAAACCTTTTTCGCGCCCGAAGCCGCTTTGCTTGTAGCCGCCGAACGGGGAGCCCATTCCCCCGGTGAAGTACTCGTTGATCATGACGTACCCGGCTTCGATGTCGCGGGCGAAGCGCATAGCCCGGTCGATGTCCCGGGTGAAGATGCCGGCGGCGAGTCCGTAGCTGGAGTCGTTGGCGATCTCCGCCGCCTCGTCCTCGTCCGAGAAGGACAACACCGAGAGCACGGGGCCGAAGATCTCCTCCCGCGCTATTCGCATCTTGCTTTTCACCTCGTCGAAGATGGTCGGTGAAACGAAGTAGCCTTTCTCGAATCCTTCGGCACGCCCCCCGATCAGCATTTTCGCGCCCTCCGACCGGCCGGTGTCTATGTACCCGAGGACGCGCTCCAGATGCTCGGCGGAGACCAGCGGACCCATGTCAGGGTTCTCCATCCCCCTCCCGAGCCTTATCCTTTGGGAGCGTTCGATCACCTTCTCCAAAAGCGGTTCTCTGACTTTTTCTTCGACGACCAGCCGGGAGCCGGCGTCGCAGTACTGGCCGGTGTTGGAGTAGATGCCTTTGGCGACCTCGTCTGCCGCCAGGTCAAGGTCGGTGTCGGCAAAGATGACCTGGGGAGATTTGCCGCCCAACTCCAGCACGGCCGGCTTTACGTGCTCCGCCGCCGCCCGCATGATGGATCGCCCAGTCTCCACGGAGCCGGTGAAGGTGATGGAGCCGATGCCCGGATGCTCGCTCAGGGCTTTGCCGGCCTCCTCGCCGAAGCCGGGGACTACGTTGTAGACGCCCGGTGGGAAGTCCAACTCCAGAAAAATCTCCGCGAATTTGAGCGCGGTGAGGGGCGTCTGCTCGGCGGGTTTGACAATCGCGGTGTTACCGGCCGCCAGCGCGGGGGCGAGGCTGCGGCAGACCATGCTCAAGGGCATGTTCCACGGCACGATGTGGGCGGTGACGCCCAGTGGCTCACGGACTGTGTAGTTCAGGTAGTCCGGGCCGAGCGGGATGGTCTCGCCGTGGATCTTATCCGCGACACCGGCGTAGTAGTCGAAGTAGCTTACGCAGCCGGAGATCTCACCCCGAGAGTGCCCTAGCGGCTTGCCCGTGTCCAGCGTCTCCAGCTCGGCGAACTCGTCGAGCCTTGCCTCCAGCGCCCGCGCCACCTTGGACAGAAGCCGGGCGCGTTCCTCGGGCAAAAGACGGCGCCAGGGACCGCCGAAGGCTTTTTTCGCGGCCTCCACGGCATCTTCAATATCGTCGGCGCCCCCGCGCGCTACTGATGCGATCACCCCTTCGGTCGAGGGGTCCACCGTCTCGAATGACCGCCCTTCCCGGCCGGACCTCCATTCGTTGGCGATAAAGAGTTGGGTCTTTGGCGTGCTCATCGATCCGGCTTCGTTTCACCAGGATCTGGCGGATCGAACATCTGCACCATCTCCTCCCCGTCGCCCTGCGGCACCCGATCCATCCCCACCATCTTGTCTATGATCATGTTCTGATAGCGGTGCAGCGGTTCCTCGAATCGGTAGCACATACGCCCTCCCCGGTAGGCCGGGTTGGAGATACCTTTCTGCACCCGCTCGACGATCTCGACGTCCTGCAGGTTCACCAGGTCCCAGAACTTCGCCAACTGGTCGAGTTCCCTCTCCGCGTCCGGGCTCCCCAGCGACTCCGGGTGGGCGAGGAGGAAGGTATCCTCCACGGTGCGTCCCGGCCGTCGGGGCGTGTGATCATGACGAAGGAGTGGTTGGGCAGGATGCTGACCGCAGTGTTCGGGAAGAGCCAGATGAAGCGCCCGCTCTCGGCGTCAGTCCCGCTCAGGGAACCCACCGATGGGAGTCCCTGCCAGCCGCCGGCGCCGCTGTTCTGGGAGATGGGGGTCGTGCAGAAGCCCATGTACATCCCCGGCCCCTGCCAACGGTAGTGGTCCTCCATCCTGGAGACCTCGACCAGTTCCGGATGCACCCACGGCAGGTGGTAGAACTCCATGAAGTTCTCGCCGATGAGCTTGTAGTTGGACGCTATCTCGTACCGCTTCTCCCGCGCCACGTGCCATTCGTCGAGCCGGTATCCTGAACAGCGCTCCGGCAGGTCGCCGAGATATTCTTCGAGCGGCGCAGCGTCGGGGTCGAGGTTGACGAAGACGAGGAATCCCCAGCTTTCCACCCTCACGGGCAGCAGGCCGAAGTCCGCCTTATCGAACCCTTTTACGTCGCTCATATCGAAGATGCCGCGCTGATCTTTGGGGATGTCCGAGTCCTCGAAGAGGGGCGTGCCCAGGCAATTGCCTTCGAGGTCGTAGGTCCAGGAGTGGTAGGGGCAGCGGATCCTGTTGGTCCGGATCGCCTGTCGCCCCTCGTCCAGGAGCTTTGCCGCCCGGTGACGGCAGACGTTGTAGTAGGCTCGCAGTTCGCCGGCCTTGTCGCGGGTGACGATGATCGAGCGTCCCGCTACCTCGGTGACGATAACCTGCCCGGTCTTTTCCACCTGCGAGGTACAGCCGACCGGGACCCAGCTCTTCGCGAACACCCGCTCCTGTTCGATGGCGAAAAACTCCTCGGAAGTGTAAGCCTCAGGCAACAGGGTCGAAGCCAGGTCGACCGGCACGCGCGTTTGCTTGTACGTCTCCTCCCTGGTGAAGTCCTCCGGTGTACGCGGCCGTGGGTTGGCCGCCACCTTGTAGTCCGTTCGATCAAGGGTCATGGCGCCCCTCCTCTCTTGCCAGGATGCTCTTCTCTCCTTCGCCGCCGGCTTCGCCAACACGGGTAGCTTTCTCGAGATGGCCGGGCATCACATCCACACGAACGGGCTGTTCGATGTCGGATGCAACTCTCCCTCAGCGTAGCGAGAGAAACGGAACGGCCTCAGCACTGCGCTGTTTTCGCCCATCAAAACCTTCGCTATCTCTTTGCCCACCCCGATCATCTTGTAGCCGTGGTTGCTGTCGGCGGCCACGTAGACGTTCGGGAGCATGGAGTCGAAGACGGGGAAGCTGTCCACCGTGAAGGCCCCGATCCCACCGCTCGGAGCACGATGATAGGCGGCGTTGCATCCCTCGAAACGTCCCATGCAGTGGGCCAGCCCGGCGGTCCAGTAGTCCACGAAGTCGTCGTCCACCGTATAGTGCGGACTGTTGGGACCATACGGGTCCACCTTCGCCTCCGTTCCGATGTTCTCGGGCACTGCTCCGCCTTGTACACCGTGGCGGTCCCGCTTGAAGTACATGCCCCAGACCTCGTCCGTGATCAAACGCCCGTTCCGATCCGAGTACAAAGGCTCTCCGGAATCCACGTGGATCACGGGCGGCGTATTTCCATCGGCCATCACGTACTCCGAGAGCGGGTAGCGGATCTCACCTTCCTGCAACCGCCAGTAGGTCCACATGTCGAGGTCTTTGCGCAGTTCACCATCGGGGGCCCGAACGTCCACCTTCTCCGGCAGCCCGAGCATGGACCAGAGAGATTCGATCCAGGGTCCCACCGCCACGACTACCTGTTCCGTCCGCACGTCCCCGTGATCCGTATGCACGGCTCTTACTTCGCCGCCCCGAATATCGAAGCCGGTGACGCCCACGCCGGAGAAGATCCTGACCCCCTCGGCCTCGGCTTTGAGCGCCAATCCCTCCACGGACTCGGTGTTGAAAGCGAAACCGCCCTGATGCTCGTGCAAGAGCGCCGTGAGTCCCCGGGCTTTCCAGTCGGGGAAGCGGTCGCGCATGTAGTCGAAGACCTTCTGCTCTCCGCGGACGAGGGAGGCCCTGTAGCCGCTCTTGACGTGGCGGTCGTAGATGGCCTCCAGGTCGGTGGCCTGGGTCTCCGGCGCGACGGCGAGGTATCCCACGGGGTTGTAGTGGAGGTCCTTTGCGTTCTCTTCCCAAACCTCCACGCTCACGCGCATCACCTCGCCCATCGCGGGCTGGTAGTAGAAGTTCCTCACCACGCCGCAGGCGATACCGCTCGCACCGGCGCCTACCGACGTCTTGTCCACGACGATGATGTCCTCACCCGACCCGCGACCCCGCGCCTTCAATTCCTTTGCCAGATGCCAGGCCGTGCTCAACCCATGAATGCCGGCGCCTACTATGACGTAATCGGCGTGTGCGGGTAGCTGCATCCCTTACTCCTTTCCATGTGCCACGGGGGCGATGAAACCGTCGATCTCGATGCCGAACTCGTCTCCCGCATCGAGCAGCGCGTCGAAGAGGTACTGGCCGTAGGACCGTGGGCAATGCAGCAGATACGAGCGCACACCGTCCTCGTCGTCGCGCACCACGTCGGCGACGACCTTCGCAACGGAACTTCGAAAGGCCGCGCCGTTGGGCGTGACATCCTCGGACAGGTCAATGCCGCACACCTTCGCCAGAAGTTCGGCCGTCTTCGCGCCGCTGATCCTCATCAGCGCCCGGCCGTGCGTAACGTCAACGACGCTCACCAGACCGTCCTCCGGTGCCGCTTCGACCCGCCCGGCGACTTCCGGTGCGGTACCGGGCGGGGAGATCAGAAGCCACTCACCGGGACCGGAGCCCACTATCAGGGCGCCGCGCTCATCGCGGGCGGCACGGCCAAACCCGGCGCCTAAAGCACGGGCCACCGTACCATTCTCCGCCGCCCGGACGTGTACTTTTGCGAGAAGCGTGCAGTCGGTGATGAGCAGGTCCGCGCTGCCGCGGCGCGCGCTCACTTCCCAGCCGTGCTCCACCGTCACCGGCGGGGCGGGGGAGATCGGGCTCCTGGCCGTGGGAAGGAACTCAGCCACGCGCCCGCGCTCCTTCGGGATCGAAGTGCGCGTGCTGCTCCATAACCCTGGCTGTGATGCGCCTGCCGTCGGGCAGTTGCACCGTGACGTTCGTGCCGGGTTTGGCGAGGTGAGGGGCGACGAAGCCGAGGCAGATCGAACGGTTCAGCGTGGGAGAGAAGCGGCTGGAGGTGATCCTGCCGGCGATGTTCTTCCTGCCTTCCACGATCTGGCTCGCCTCGGGAGGAACTATGAAGCGGTCGAGGGGCTGGAGGCCGACGAGGCGAGGATAATCGTCGCGTTCGCTCTGCCACGCCAGCTCGGGCTTGCCTATGAAGTCTTCCTTGTCCAGCTTGATCGCCCAGGAGATCCCAGCCCCGTATCCCTGGGTCAACGCATCGGTGTCCTGCCCAACTATGAAATGCCCTTTCTCCAGGCGCAAGACACGCTGCGCCTCGACCCCGAAAGGCTTGACGCCGAGGCCAGCGCCAGTCTCCATTAGCGTCTCCCAGACGTACAGCCCGTAGGCTGCGGGGACGTGGATCTCGTAGCTCAGTTCTCCCGTAAAGCCGATGCGCCACATGAAGCAGCCGTCCACTCCGGCGACCGTTCCAACGCGAACGCTCATGTAAGGAAAGGGCTCGTTGGAGAGGTCCACGCCTCCGGCCAGCCGCGCTAACAACTCGCGGGACTTCGGGCCGGCTATGTTGATGCTGGCGTAGGCGTCGGTGACCGGCGTGACGTGTACCCGCCAGTCGGGATGCTCGGTCTGGAGCCAGTTCTCGATCCATTCCCAAACGGTGGCCGCGCCCGATGAGGTAGTAGTCATGAGGTAATGCTCGGGGCCGAGACGTCCCGTCACGCCGTCGTCGAGCACGACCCCGTCCTCGGC
>JBPCLT010000112.1:0-12255 GCA_051003015.1 Rubrobacteraceae bacterium
GGCGGGAGCCCGTCGGGGGGCGCCGCGTGAACCTGGAGCGGCTCTACATAGAGAACTACAAGCAGTTTCGGGAGCCGGTCGAGCTGTACCCGCCGGAAGGCGCCATCGGGGTCGTCGGGGCGAACGGGACAGGGAAGAGCACGCTCTTCGAGACCATACTGTGGTCCTTCTTCGGCTCCACCCGCGATGCCCGTTTCACGAAAGAGATGATCCCCTGGAGCGGAGGCTCCACCAAAGACCCGACGGTCGTGGAGGTGACGCTCGCCACGGACAACGGCCCGTACACCGTCAGGCGGCAACTGAAGAGCAACGCCACGACAGCCGGGATCCACGACCCCGATGGCAAGACCGTCGTTACCGGAGCCAGCGACGTTACCCACTGGGTCGAGAAGAACTTGCTGCATATGGACCGCACGGCGTTCGAGGCGACGTTCTATGCCAAGCAGAAAGAGCTTCGCTTCTTCGCCCACGACGACGGCATAAGCCGGGTACGGCGCGTGAGCCGGATGCTCGGTATAAGCGGCGTCGAGGCCGCCCAGAAGCTCCTGCGCGACGACCGCAACGACCTCCGTTCCGAAGCCCGCGTGATCGAAGGCCGTCTCGAAGAGGCGAACCTGGACGAACTAAACACCCAACTCGAAGACGCAAAGACCGAATGCCAGCGTCTGGAAAAGGAGCTGGAGAAGGTCTCCAAAGAGCACGAGGAAGCCGAAGGCGAGCGCGAGGAGGCCAGGAAAGCCCGCGCCGAACTCGAGGACGCGTACCGCGAGCACACCCGGCTCGCCAGCGAATTGCAGCGCGCCGAGGCAGATGTACATAGATCCGGAGACAGAGCCTCAGAAGCCCGGAAGGATCTCGAAGACCTGGCGCGGGCGGAAGAGGAGTTGGAGCGTCTGAAGCCGGACCTCGAACGCCTGCCGGACCTGGAACAGGAACTGGAAAAACTGGAAGAAGACCGGCGGCGCACGGAACGCCGGGAACAGAACCGGCGCGAACTGCTCCAGGCTCAGAGCCGCGTCGCCGCCATCGAGGCCGAAGTCTGGAACACGCTCGAAGACCTGGACGGAGAGGAATCGGAAGAAGAGCCGGTCCCGGGATGGCTGGATCTCTTCGACCTCGACGGCCCGGACCTGCTCTCCGAAGCCGGTGAGGTATTGCAAAGAGCTGCCAGCGAACTAAAGGCCGCCGAGGAACGTGATGAAAAGTTGCGGGAGACGGCATCTAGTTTCGAGGATCTCCGACTTCTGGAGAAGGAGGTGAACGAGGCCGCTGAACGCCACGAGGCGGCGGTCGCTCGGGAACAGGAACTCAAAGAGGAACTGGAGGACATCTCCGGTGGCGAGAACCTGGAGAAGCAGGAGCAGGGTCTGCGCGAGGAGGAGGAGACACTGCGGGAGCTGGCCGCCACCCACAGGGGCCGGGCCAACGCCAACGAGCGCGAGGCAAAGAACGTGGATCGCGCCCGCGAAGCGATAGATAGCGGGGCCGAGGACCACTGCCCCACCTGTCACCGCGGCTTTGAGAGCGGGGAACAGGTGGAGATCTCCGACACCCTCCGCCGCCAGGCCGCCGCTCTCCGGCGCGTGGCGGCCCGCGAGACCGAAGAGGCAGAGAAGCTCCGCAAGTCCGCCAACGGCACCGAAGAGCATCTCCAAAAAATCTCCGCGAAGATCGGACGCTGGCGCGAGGCCCGCGAAGCCGTCGTCCGGGCTGGAGACAGGACCACCGAGAGGCTCGAAGCCCTGGAAAACGCCCGAAACCGCCACAGGGAACTCGCCGCCAGCCTCGAAGGCTCCGCCGCCCCAACGGAGGAAAACCTCTCCGAATCCCGCAACCGGCGCGAGCGCCTGCGCGCCCTGCGGGACACCCGTCCCGGTGTCGTCAGCCTCGCCCGCGAACACACCGAAAAGGCGGAGCGCGCCTCGGAGCTGGTGGAGGCGTTGGAGAACCTCGCGAGCGTCTCCTACGACGCCGAAGCCCACGATCAAAAGAAACGTGAGAAGACCCGGCTGGACGAGACGCGAGGCAGGTCAGCCGAACTGCAGAGCCGCCTGGAAGCCAGGCCAGGGATCAAACAAGCATTGGAGGAGGCAGGCAAACTCGGGGAGGAGGCCGCCGCGCGAGAGAAGGAACATCGGGAGAAGCTTACCGCCCTCGGCTTCGATGAGGCTGCATACGAGGCTGCCGCGGATAGGTTCGCCGCCATCGAGGAGCGGGTGTCGAAGCTCCGGGACGCCCGCGAGCACCTCGGGGGAGAATGGAAGGACGCCGACCACCGCATCGAACGCGCGAACGTGGAGCTGGCGCGGCTGGAGTCCGACCGCAAGCTCGCCAACGAGCGGTCCTCCGAGGCGGCCCGGATGGACGAGATGGACGGGCTCTTCACCTTGTTCTTCAGGACCCTCACCTCCAGGGCGCGGCCCATGCTGGAGGCCGAGGCGTCGGCGCTGGTCAGGGACCTCACCGACGGCCGTTACGAGCGGATGGAGTTCGACGACAACTACCGGGTACGCTTGCTCGACCGCTTCGAGGACTCATACGTCATAGACCGCTTCTCAGGCGGCGAGGCCGACGTGGCGAGCCTCTCGGCGCGGGTTGCGCTCTCCAAGATCATCGCCGCCAGGGGTGGCGGGACTTTAGGCTTCCTGGTCCTCGACGAGGTCTTCGGCAGCCTGGACGCGGGACGCCGCAACAACGTGCTCCTCGCGCTGGAGCGCCTCAAGCGGTCGTTCGGCCAGATCTTCATCATCTCCCACGTCGCCGAGGTGCAGGAATCAGCCCTGGTGGACGAGGTCTGGATGCTCGAAGAGGACGAAGACGGGAAGAGTTCCGTCCGCCGCGTCGAGCAGACCTTCCCGCAACCGGCGGATCTCATCGTCAAGGAATCGTAGCCTCCCGCGGATAACCTGGCGTCGCGCCATTGCGCGGAAACTCCATCCCGCCGTGTACTGTGATCCTCTCGGACACACGAAGATCACGAATCATTATGCGGAGGGGTGATCCAGACATGGTGGAGAGCGTTCGCGCGAAGAAGCTACCCTACTATGCTGCATGCATCCTCGTTGCCTGCGCGCTGGCGGTTGGCGCGTTGGCCCTGCTCACCGCAGACCCGGCCTCCGGGCGGGCGAGGTACGTGACGATGGTGGGCGCGGGGGACATCGCCGACTGCAACAGCAAACGGGACGAGGCCACGGCGAAGCTCCTGGGCAGGGTACGGGGCACCGTCTTCACCCTTGGAGACAATGTGCAGGACAGAGGCAAGGCCCACGAGTTCAGGAATTGCTACAAGCCGTCCTGGGGTAAGTACAAGAACCGCACGAAGCCATCGGTCGGCAATCATGAATACTATACCTCCGATCGCCTGTCTGTCCCGTTGGCCGACGAGGGCTACCCTGCGGCCGGGGATGCACATTCGCGGGCATAAACGGAGATCCGGCCAAAATAACCGCTTCAGGGATAGCTGACAGGACCCAGCCTCTCCACGAGAGATCTGGCGGCATCCGAGCCGAGGTCCACGACCCTGACTTCGGCCCCGCCGCCCCCGGACGCGACCCGCGCCTGCAAGGTCGCCAGCCGCAACCGCCGCTGGAAGGGGCTACTGACGACGCTCCGCGACTGGAGGCGCCGCCCAGGAGCTATGGTCGTGATGCGCGCCAGAATCCGGGACCGCGCGACCAGCCGTCCGCCCGAGAGCATCCATCCCGCGTCCCGGAACTGGAGCCAGCCGTAAAACCCGGCCAGCACGAACAGCAACGGCGCCAAAAGTGCGCCAACAGGGACCTCGGAAGCGAACAGGGATACTGTTCCGAACCCGCACCCGCCCGCGCCGCAACCGGGGACCGGCAGCCCGGCATACAGGCCGAAGACCGCGACGGCCGCGACCACCACCACTAGGGGCGCCGCCGACAGGATGGCCCTGAACACGTAGCGCCGGAGGGCGCGGGACGGCAGTCGCTCCAGCGATGGCTCTCCGGCGAACTCGGGGGCGGCGGCGCGCAGGAACTCGTCCACTTCCCGCCGGGGCAGCAGGGGGAAGAGAACGGTCGAAACCCCGGCGTTCTCACCATATCCGGCGCTCTCGACGCGGAGGGCCGCCAGGCCGAAAGGCTGGCGCAGCACGCCCTCCACCACCCGGACGGCCTGGATGCGCGAGAGAGGAATAGTCGCCTCGCGCCGCTCGAGGAGGCCGCGCCGGATGTAAAGGTAATCCCCGGCGCGCGAGAGCGTGAAGCCCGCGTGGGCCAGGACCGTGCCGGCTATCGCGAGGAGCCACGCGAAGAGGCCGAGCGCCGCCGCGAAGAGCAGCACGGCCGTGACCGAACGCGGGGCAAAGGAGGACACCACGCGCTCCACGAACGCCTCCGAGAAGAACTCGTCGAAGAGTTGGGAGACCACGGCGACCAGGGATAGCGCCACCCCGATCTGGCCGCTCGTCGCGCCTGCGATCAGTAATTCCCGCGTCGCGAGCTTGCGAACCACATCCGGCCCGGCCTCTTCCTCTTCTTCCGTGCCGGCGGGCTCACGGCGGGAACTTTCTATCTCGCGCCGCAGGGTCCCAGCGGCGTCGCGGCTGAGGGCGGAGAGGGATGCGTCGGGGTCGTTTCCACCGCCGCCGGCCGTCTCGACGCGCACCTCGACGACGCCGAAGAGACGCTGGATGACGCCCTGAACAGTGTCCACGGACTGCACGTGATCCAGGGGTATAGTCCGCTCGTTCTTCTGAACCACGCCTTGCCGGAGGTGAAACGCGCCGCCGGACACCCCGTAAGTCGTGGCCCGCCACGAGAGGAACCCCCACACCGCCGCGAGCGCCGCGACCACGATAACACCGGCCAGGGCGAGGAAGATGGTCCGAACGTCGAAGCCCTGGCTCGCCAGGAATGCGCCGCCGGGGATGACGAGCGCGCCGACCCACCGCCGGACGGTCCTCAAGGCTCCGATGAGCATGGCCGCAGGATGGAGGCGGCGCGAAGGTTTATCCACCGAATTCTCTTCAGGAGTCCCGCCGGGACTCTCGCCAGGGTCCCCGCTCGGGGGTCCCGCCTCAGAGTTCATCCTGGAACCGGGTCAGGGCGGCGATACGGTCGCGCACCCCGGCGGCCACCGGGGCGGAGAGCTCGGGGATCTGGTTTGCCCCGGCCGCCGTGTAGAACACCACGGTCGCCAGCCCGAATCGGCGCTGCAACGGGCCGCTGCGGGTGTCAACGTGCTGGATGCGGGCCAGCGGCACGAGGGTGCGGGAGATCCAAAGTATCCCACGCTGCAAGTCCACCTCGTCAGGCCGGATCTCGTACCGCCACCGCCGCCACCGCAGCGTAGGCGCCACCACGACCATCAACAGAAGCAACGCCACCGCCGCCACGGCGGGCAGAATCCCGATGAAAAACGAAACATCCGTCAGCCTCAACAAAGCCCAACTCCCCCCCGCGCCACCGGCCAGCAAAGGCAGAGCGTTCAGAGCGCCCACTATCCGCCACAGGGTCCTGGCGCGCGGGTCGAGCCGCTCTGAGGGTTCGTCTTTCAAAGGAGGCATCTATCCTGCTGTTCCACGACGCGCCAACGCCGCAAGATGAATGCCGACCAACGATCCGGCAACCAGGTACAACAGGTTGCCGAAGGCGATCCACTCGCCGCCCTCGCCCGCGAGCAGGAAGTACCAGCCATACAAGCCAAAGAAGGAGATACCCCCGGCCAACAGCAAAACGCGGAGCAAAGGACGAGGATCAAGCCTGAAGACGCCCCTGACAACCCACGCCGCGATGATGATCTGCAACAGGAATACCAGAGGGACTATTCCGACGTTCCAATCCGGGCCGTAACGGAAGAACAAGAACACCGCGTTCACGATGGAAGTCATGGCAAGGGCTACTCCCGCAATACCCGCCAGACGCGCCAGGAGAAGAAGCGGTCGCATGGTAGCCGGGTTTCTCATAACGCTCTGAGGGCTCGTCTTTCAAGCCCCGATCATGGGTATCGCCGGACGGCCCCGGAGGTCCTTCGCGGCGAGCTGGCCGCAGGCGGCGTCTATGTCCTCGCCCCGGCTGGGACGGAGCGTCGCCGAGAGACCGAGGTCCCTGGCGTGATTCAGGAACTCCTTCGCCCTCCGCTTCGAGGTCGCCGAGAATCCGGTGTCGGTCCAGTTGAACCGCAGCAGGTTGAGATGATAGAGCGGATCGTCGAGCAACTCCGCGAGCCCCTCGACGTGACGCGACTGGTCGTTCACTCCGGCGAGCAGCGTATACTCGAAGAAGAGCTTGCGCCGCGTGGTCTGGACGTAGTACCGGGCGGCGTCCATCAGTTCCGGGATCGAATGGCGGGCGGCGATGGGCATGATCTCCTCCCGCTCATCCCCGAAAGGCGTGTGGAGCGAGATCGCCAGGTGAAACTGCTCCGGCTCGTCGGCGAAACGCCGGATCTTATCCACCAGCCCACTCGTGGAAACCGCGATGTGCCGCGCGGCGAGGCCGAACCCGTCAGGGTCGTTGAGGACCTTGAGAGCGCGAAGCGTCTCGTTGTAGTTGAGCATCGGCTCGCCCATCCCCATCACCACGACGTTGGAGACGCGGTCCCCGTCCGGGGCGATGTCGCGGGCGGCGACGAAGACCTGCTCGGCTATTTCCCGCGCCTTCAGGTTGCGCTTGATGCCGAGGAGGCCCGTGGCGCAGAACTTGCAGGCCATCGGGCACCCGACCTGGGTTGAGATGCAGACGGTCCTCCGCCCCTTCTCGGGGATCATGACCGTCTCTATGGCGTGCCCGTCGTGCGTCCTGAAGAGGTACTTCCGCGTCCCATCGGTCGCCCTGGAGATGGTTTCCAGCCCCAGAGAGGCAGCCGGAGCCTCCTCCGAAAGCGCGGCCCGCAGGTTCTTGGGCAGGCTCGTCGCCTCCTCCCAGTCCCGGATCAGGGAGACCGTCAGGGAGGAGTAGATCTGCTTCAAGCGATAGGCTGGCTCGCCTCGCGCTTCGAGCGTCTTCTGTACGTCCGGCATGAATTCCGTGGCCCTCATAGCCCGGAGATTATATAGGCGAGGCGGTAACCCGAAAGCCGGAAGCGGTAAAAATGGGATTCTGGCGGTAAAATCCCGTTGATGGGTTTCCCGGACCTGAACGTACTGGACCTTTTCATCCTCCTCTTCGTGCTCGCGGCTGTGCTCAGAGGAGCGCGGACGGGGTTTCTGGCGGGCGCATTCTCGCTGGCCGGGGTGGTCGTGGGGGCCGCTCTCGGGTCGCGGCTCGCGCCGTTCCTGTTGCCGGAGAACGAGAACCCAGTGTTCCGGTCGGGGATCACGCTGGCCAGCGTGGTGGCCTTCGCGGTGCTCGGAGAGGTATTGGCCCGCACCTTCGGTGGCTCGCTGCGCAACCGCCTCACGGGTCCCGTCCCTGGGACGCTGGACGGGGCCGGCGGCGCGGCGCTCGGCCTGGCGCTCTCCCTGACGCTGGTCTGGGTCGTCGGGGTTTTCGCGTTGCAGGCGCCGGTCCTCTCCAACCTCCACCCCGCCGTGGAAGACTCCAGGCTACTGCGGACTCTCGAAAACCGGATACCTTCCGAACCGTTCACGCAGGCCGTCGCCCGGCTGGACCCACTGCCCGAGATCCGGGGTCCACAGGCCGACGTTGCCGACCCGGACGCGGCCATCACGAGCGACCCGGAGATCCGGTCGGCAGGCTCAAGGATGGTGCGCATAAGCGGCATCGCGTGCGGCTACGGGGTCGAGGGTTCGGGCTGGGTCGCCGCCCCGAACCTCGTCGTCACCAACGCCCACGTGGTCGCCGGCGAGGCCATAACCCGCGTGCAGCCAGGCGGCACGGGACCTCACTGGCGCGCGCGCGTGATCCTCTTCGACGACCGTAACGACCTCGCCATCCTGCGCGTCAGGAGGCTCGGGCTGAGCCCCTTGCCGCTGGCCGAGCCGAGACCCGGCCAGTCGGCCGCCGTCTTCGGCTTCCCCGAGAACGGCCCGCTCGACGTACGGCCCGCCCGCACCGGCGGGACGCGGCGCGTGATCTCCACCGACGCATACGACCTCGGGCCCGTGGAGCGCACCGTGACCAGCTTCCGCGCCTACGTCAGACCCGGCAACTCCGGCGGCCCGGCCGTCAACGCCGATGGCGAGGTAGTCGCCACCGTGTTCGCCAGCCGCGCCGACTCCAACGAAGCCGGATTCGGCATCCCATCCCAGATCGTCGAGCGGCTCCTCGACACCGCCGAAGACCACAAAGAGCCCGTCAGCACCGGCGAGTGCGCAAACTAGTAGCTATCAGCTTTCAGCACTCAGCGGTCAGCAAGAACAGTTGAGAAGAAACGCTCGAAATTCTCGCCGCTCAGAGAACTTCACTCGCGCGGTCTCTGCTGCAAGGTGCCCAGCAAGTAGCTGATGGCTGAAAGCTGACGGCGACCGGCTTCAGTCGGTCTCATCCCGAATGATCTTCTCCAGGGAGATCCGGCTGCGGTTGAGCTCGGCCTCGACGGTGGAGAGACGGGCCAGGGTCGTCTCCGCGAACCGGTCGCGCTCGACCTCCCGCCTGACGGCCAAAGCTGCTTCGTCTATGGCGGTCACCGCGCTTTCGAGGAGCAAGAGATGTTCGTCCATGGCGCTCAAAAGGGTGGCCGTCCGGGACCCTGGCTCGCGTTGATCCGTTCCGCGGTCCTGTAGGCGTCGTAGATCGCGTAGATGACCGTGATCACATGCGTCACGAAACCTATGAGGACGAACATCAAGGCCGCGTTGATGGCATCTATGACGATCAAAACGAGCCCTTTGACGATCTCACCGTTGTAGATCTGCCCGAGACCCGGCAAGAAGAAACTCAATACAGCCGCTAAACCCGCGCTCTTCAATGGCACCTCCACTCTCCGTTGGCTTTTCAGGCTACCTTGACCTTTACCACGCCTCCCTAAACATCCCCCGGCACCGCGAGAGACCACGCCCACAACGCCATCCCATCAAACCGGCTCCTTCTATCCCTCGAAATCTCATTCTAATATTTGACAGAACGTTCAATCAAGGGTAAGCTGCGTTTATTGAACGATCAATCAATAGGAGGATCTTTGGTGGAGGAGCGGGACAGGCGGTCGCGGATTCTGGACGCGGCGTTCGAGGAGTTCTCGACCAAAGGGTTCAAGGGGGCGACGATCAAAAGCATTGCGAACGAGGCGGGGGTGCAGTCGCCGGCTTTGATCTACCACTACTTCCCGGACAAGGAGACGCTTTTCCGGGAGGTGTTGGGGGCGCGTATCCCGGTGCTGCGCGCGGTGCGCGACCCCGCCGGTCTCATGGACCTTCCACCGGAGGATGTGCTACCCATGATCGCGCGGAAGTACCTCTCTACCTTCGATAATCCCACCGCCCAGCGGATGTTGCGGTTGATGATCGGGGAGGCCATGAGACGGCCGGAGATCGCGGAGATATTCGGCAACACGGTGATTAAGAGGGTGCTTGGGTTCCTGAAGAGTTACATGGCCCGCCAGGTCGAGCTAGGCAGGCTCCGTCCGCACGACGTCCGCTCCAGCGCCCGGGCCTTCATCGGGATGCTTCTCCCCCAGGCCGGCGGCAAGCTGTTGTTCCCGGCCATAAGAGAAGACGGGCTGACCGACGAAGAGCACATAGAGACGGCCGTGAACATCTTTCTCGAAGGGCTCAGGCCAGAAAGGTAGGAGCGATGGACGCCATAGAGGTTGCCGGCCTCGTCAAGCGATACGGGAAGATCGAAGCGCTGAGTGGTGTGGACCTGAGCGTGCCCGAGGGCGCGGTCTTCGGCCTCGTCGGCCCCAACGGCGCGGGCAAGACCACGCTCATCAAGGCCCTCGTCGGGTCCCTGCGACCTACGGACGGCGAAGTCTCGGTGTTGGGCCTGAGCCCGCTCAAGGACAAGGCGAGGCTGCGGCGCCAGATCGGGTACATGCCCCAGTCCCCCGCCCTCTACGATGACCTCTCGGCCCGTGACAACGTAGCGTTCTTCGGGGCGGCGCACCACACCCCCGACCTTCGCAAGAGGGTCGCCGAGGTCATAGAGTTCACCGACCTCGCGAACCGGGCAAACGATCCTGTACATACCTTCTCCGGCGGGATGAAACGTCGCGTCTCCCTCGCGTGCGCCCTGGTCCATCGTCCCAAGATGCTCTTTCTCGACGAGCCGACCGCCGCCGTGGACCCGCAGCTCAGGAGCCGCTTCTGGGCGACCTTCCGGGAGCTGGCAAGAGACGGCGCGACGCTGTTCATCAGCACGCACCTCATGGACGAGGCGATGCTGTGCGATCGGATCTCGATCCTGAGAAGAGGGCGCGTCATCGCCTCCGACTCCCCGCGCAGGATACTGGAGAGGGGAGGGACGCGGCTCACCGTCGGGCGAGAAGGCGGAGAAGAACAGAGCGTCATCGGTGGGCGCCCAGAGGACCTGGCGGAGGCGCTGCGTCCCCATGGGCTCTCGCGGGACGTGACCGCCGTCGGCGTCGATGCCGACTCGCTGGAGACGGTAGTGCTCTCGATCATTGGGAAGGAGGAAGGATGAGGCATACGTTCGCCATCGCCCGAAGAGTCGTGAAGCAGCTCTTGCGAAACCCGCGCTTTCTCGTGCTCTCGGTGGCCGCGCCGCTCGTGATCGTCTACCTCCTCAAGCTCTTCTTCGACACCATGCCGGAGGGCTTCGACGTGGCCCGCTACGCCGTCCCGGTGGCGGCATTTCTGGTCCACTTCCTGGCGTTCATACTATGCGCCATCGCGCTGGTGCAGGAGAGGACGGCTGGCACGATGGAGCGCATGTTTATCAATGGCTTCAGGCGCATCGAGATCATCGGCGGATACGTGCTCGGCTTCCTGGGGCTCGCCACTTTCCAGGCCGTCGCGGCGCTGGCTGAGGCGATCTGGCTCTTCGAGCTCGACTATGACGGTGAGACGCTCATCACGCTCTTCGTGGTGGTGTGGCTCCTTGCGATAGCCTCCGTGATGCTCGGCATCTTCGTCTCCACCTTCGCGAGGCATGAAGGACAGGTTTTCCCGTTCATACCCCTGATCATACTCCCCTCCGTCTTCCTCTCGGGACTGCTCGTTGACGTGGACGAATTGCCGCAGTGGGCCGGGTGGTTCGGTCACGCCTTCCCGCTGTTCTGGGCGAACGACGTGATCCAGGTCGTCATCGAAGCGAACTGGATATTCGAGGACGTATGGGTCAGCTTCTCCGTGCTCGCTGGCTACGGCGTGGCGCTCTTGTTGCTCGCCTCCCTGACACTCCGGGAAGCTGAATAGAGAAAACCGTCAGGCAAGAAGGAGGTCCAGACCATGACGGAGACAACAGCTCAGACGGAAGACACAGTCCGCGACGTAACCAGTACGACCTGCGTCGTCGTGGGCGGCGGTCCCGGTGGCGTGGTGCTCTCGTTGCTGCTCGCCCGGAAGGGCGTGGACGTGACGCTCCTGGAAGCCCACCCAGACTTCGACCGGGAGTTCCGGGGATACACTCTGCACCCTTCTGTCATGGAGGTCATGGACCAGTTGGGCCTCGCGGATCGGCTCCTGGAGTTGCGTCACAGCAAGGTCAGTAGCTTGACGCTCCAGACGGCGAATGGCCCATTCACCCCCGCCGACCTCTCCCGCCTGAACACGAAGTTCCCGTACATCACCATCATGCCGCAGAAGAACTTCCTGGAGTTCATCACCGGGGAGGCGAAACAGTACCCGAGCTTCCGGCTCGTAATGAGGGCCAGGGTACGGGAATTGATCGAGGAGAACGGCGTGGTGCGCGGCGTGTACTACGAGAGCGAAGATGGGCGGCACGAAGTTCGGGCGGCGCTCACGGTCGGGGCGGACGGGCGCGGGAGCCGGACGCGAAAGCTCGCTGGCATCGAGCCGAAGAAGACCTCGCCGCCGATGGATGTGCTCTGGTTCCGGATGCCCCGCGAGGACGGAGATCCCGCGGGCGTGGTGGGCCGTTTCGGACGAGGACACATCGCGGTCATGCTCGACCGCAACGACTACTGGCAGGCCGGGTACGTCATCCCGAAGGGCACGTTCCCGGAGCTACGCCGCGAGGGCGTCGAAGAGCTTCGGCGGCAATTCGGTGAGCTGGCGCCAGAGTTCGCGGATCGCCTCGGGCACCTGACGGATTGGCGTCAGGTCTCACTGCTCTCGGTGGAGTCGAGCCGCTGTCCCGTGTGGCATCGCCCCGGCTTGCTCCTGATCGGGGACGCAGCCCACGTTATGAGCCCGGTCGCGGGGGTGGGCATCAACTACGCCATCCAGGATGCCGTCGAGGCGGCGAA
>JBPCLT010000113.1:0-10365 GCA_051003015.1 Rubrobacteraceae bacterium
AACCGGAGGCCGCCGCGCGCATGCTGGATCGGCTCGCCCACAGAGGCCCCGATGACGAGGACAGCGTCGAGGTCGCGGGGAACTGGCTCGGACACCGGCGTCTCTCCATAGTGGACGTGTCAGGCGGGAAACAGCCGCTCGTCACGCAGTCTGGCGACCTGTTCCTGGTCGGGAACGGTGAGATCTACAACCACGAGGAGATCCGCGAGATGCTCCCGGGCGTCCACTTCAGTACCTCCTCGGATAACGAGGTCGCGCTGCACCTGGTGGATGAGTTCGGGCCGGAGGAGATTCGCCGCCTGCGCGGCATGTTCGCCTTCAGAGGGGCGGGCGAGGATGGCCGCTTTGTGGCGGCCCGCGACCCGGTAGGCATCAAACCTCTGTACTGGGCCCGCCGCGACGGTCACGTCCGATTCGCCTCGGAGTTGCGGGCTTTCGATGAGAACTGGCAGTCCGACGTGGAAGCGTTCCCGCCGGGCCATTATTGGACACCGGAGGGCGGTCTCGTCCGCTTCGACTACGCCGTGCCCCGCGACAAGGAGAAGCTCCACAAGTTCGAGGGGCCGTCGGAGCCCGGCGCGCCGATACCGCCGGAGATCCTTGACCTCATCCGCGAACGTCTCATCAAAACCGTCGAGCGGCAGATGATGGGCGACGTGCCCGTGGGCGTCTTTCTCTCCGGCGGTCTGGACTCCAGCCTTGTCGCGGCCATCGCGGCGCGCTGGTACAGGGAGCGCGGCGAGCGCCTCAAGACGTTCGCCGTCGGCCTGGAAGACTCGCCGGACCTGCTGGCGGCGCGGGCCGTGGCCGAGCATCTGGACACAGAGCATCACGAGAGCATTTACACGGCGGAGGACGCGGTGGCCGTGCTGCCGAGGGTCGTGCGCATCATAGAGAGCTTCGATCCCTCGCTGGTGAGGAGCGCGGTGCCAAACCACATCCTGGCGGAGTTCACGGCGAAGCACGTGAAGGTCGTGCTTACGGGCGAAGGGGCGGATGAGATCTTCGCGGGCTACGAATATCTGGAGGGTTTCGGGAC
Organism: Rubrobacteraceae bacterium; assembly: GCA_051003015.1. Lineage (GTDB taxonomy): Bacteria > Actinomycetota > Rubrobacteria > Rubrobacterales > Rubrobacteraceae > JACDGB01. Next base: position 1,040 of record JBPCLT010000113.1, read on the forward strand.
CGAGGACGAGTTGCACCGGGAGTTGATCCGGTCCATCGAGGGCCTGCACAACCTGAACCTCCAGCGCTGCGACCGGGTGACGATGGCCCACGGCCTCGAAGCCCGCGTCCCGTTCCTGGAGCTAGACATGATCGAACTCGGACTCTCCCTCCCCGCCGGCTGGAAGCTCGCGGGCGAAGGTCAGACCGAGAAGCGCCTCCTGCGTCAGGCTTTCGACGGCTGGCTCCCCGAGGACTTCCTCTGGCGCAAGAAGGCCCAGTTCGGCGATGGCTCCGGAGCCTCCTCCGTCCTCAAACAGCGCATGGAGGAGAGCATCACCGAAAAGGAGTTCGAGCGCGAGCGCAACGAGGTCAACCCCTCGCTGCGCACCCGCGAGGAGACCGCCTACTACCGCATCTTCTCCGACTACCTCGGAGAAATCCGCCCCAAGAGGACCATAGGCCGCTTCGCCACCGCATGAGCTAGCGTCCGGCTCCGGCATAGCCTGCGCGCCCGAAGCCATGCCGGAAGCCCGATCGTGGTAAAAGACGCTTGTGCAAATATCGAGAGCTATCCGTGCAGGATCTCCGCTGGCCGGTCTGGCGGCTCTCGTGCTCGTCACGGTGGGCCTGCTCTCTGGATGCAGCCCGGCGGTGGGTGAGAAGAAAGAAAGCGATTACGACACCCGAAACCTTCCGAACGTGGTATTCATCCTGGCCGACGATCTGGACACCAGGTCCGTCTCGCGCATGCCAAACCTCCGCTCGCTGCTGATAGAGGAGGGCACGACCTTCGAGAACGCTTTCGCGACCAATCCCCTGTGTTGTCCCTCTCGGGCCACCATCCTGCGCGGCCAATACACCCACAACCACGAAATCCTGAGCAACGAGCCACCCCTGGGCGGATCCGAGAAGTTCCACGACCTGGGCCACGAGGACTCGACGATGGCAACCTGGCTGAACGAGGAAGGTTACCAAACGGTCTTTATCGGCAAGTACCTCAACGGCTACGGGTTCGGCGAGTTCGAGACAGAGTACGTGCCGCCGGGATGGGACGAATGGCACGGGATAGCCGGTAACTATCTCAGCAACCGGGTGAACGAAAACGGGAAGATCAAGAATTACGATCCCGCGAGCCATTACGCCACCGACGTGCTCTCCGGCAAGGCGGCCAGCTACGTCAGCCGCGCGGTGGGCGAAGACGCGCCGCTCCTCTCGACCGGCGAGCCGTTCTTCATGTGGCTCGGCACGAAGGCCCCCCACGAACCCGCCGTCCCCGCCCCCAGGCACGAAGGCGCCTTCGCGAACACTCCGCTGCCACGCCTGCCCTCGTTCAATGAAAAGGACATCTCGGACAAGCCAGGATGGCTGCGCGACAACCCACCGCTGGATGCGGAGCAAATCTCCAGGATGCAAGGGCTCTACCGGAACCGTTTGGAGTCCATGCTCGCGGTGGACGAGATGATCGGACGCCTCGTCGGTGAGCTGCGGGAGGCCGGCGAACTCGACGACACCTACATCGTCTTCACCAGCGACAACGGATTCCACATGGGGGAGCATCGTCTGGGCGCGGGCAAGTGGACGCCCTACGAGGAGGACATAAGGGTGCCGCTGGTGGTGCGGGGTCCCGGCGTGCCGGCCGGCCGGAAGCTGGATCACATAGTGCTGAACAACGACCTGGCGCCTACCTTCGCGGATCTCGCGGAGGCGGAGGCGCCGCCCTTCGTGGACGGGCGTTCGCTGGCGCCGCTGCTGACGAAAAACCCTCCACCCCCGCAGGACTGGCGACAGGCATTCATGGTCGAGGGCGCCTTCGAGACGACCGGAGACCTCGAATCCCCGCAGTCTCTTCTCACCGGCGACCCGCCCCCTGAGAACTGGCGGTGGCAGATACTTCTGGCGGGAGTGGGGGCGTCCAGGTACTGGGGCCGCCCCGCCTTCGAGGCGCTAAGAACGGGGGATCACCTGTACGTCGAGTACGAAACCGGAGGGCGCGAACTCTATGACCTGAGGCAAGATCCCCACCAGCTAAACAACACGTATCCGAACGCCGATCCGCGACTTCTCCAAAGCCTGGAGGAACGCCTCGACGCCCTGCGCGATTGTTACGGATCGTTCTGCCGGACAGCGGAGAACAGCGGTACCGATGATACGGAATCCGGCTGATTACTTCGCGTCTTGTCCTGTTCGGGAGCCAGGAAAAAGAAAGACGACTCCCGAACCCCGAACGTAGTGAGTGCTTCACCCGGTTTCCGTAAAACTCCGTGGCGCTCTGCTGTTTCGGAACGGGGGCTGGCGAAGTCCGTCCCAAGAGGACCATCGGCCATTTCGCCACGGCGCAGGTTGACTCTATGGCTACGGCAGACGGGTGATCGTCACGGGGCCGGACTCGGAGAGCTCGCCCAGGCTCCTGGCCCGCGCCCAGTCCACCTGGAGGCCGGGATCGTCCGGCGGTCCGACCCGGATACCGGGATCGCCCTCACCGCCGGGAGCGGTCTCTTCCCTCAAGGCTTCGCTCAGGGCCACGGCAAGTTCCTGGGCAGCGGCGAGGCCAAGGACGCCGTCCTCTTCTGATCCGGGGTTCAGCGCGTCCGCGTACTCGTCTTCCGGATCAAAGCCGTGCCGCCTGGCGAGGGCGAGGAGCCTGCGCCACTCGTCGTCGGAGAACACGCTGACGCGCGGGTCGTTTCCCGAAGCGTCAACCGGGTTCGTGGGCCTGACCTCGAAGGGCAAGCCGGACCTCCTCTCGCGTCGAATGCACCGAAGGTTAACTTACCGGCGTCCCGCTTTCAGGTTTTCGGAGGTGTTCCGGCGTTTGCGGCGATCCGGGATGGCCTCTACCATGACAGCCGGGTACACACTAATAGGGAAAGGACCACACGTGGATAAGGTCATTATCAGCGCGGCGATCACGGGCGGCATGACGGTGCCGGGGCAGAGCGGGGCGATCCCGATCACGCCGGATGAGATCGTGGATTCCGCCGTCGGGGCGCACGAGGCAGGCGCGGCCATCGTCCACCTCCACGTCCGCGAACCGGAGACCGGCAAGCCGAGCTCGTCACTGGAGCTTTTCAGAGAGGTGGTCACCGGGATCAAGGAGCGGTGCGAGGTGATCGTCCAACCAACAACGGGCGGCGGGAAGGGAATGACACTGGAGGAACGCGCCGCCGTTCTCCCGGAACTCCGCCCCGAGATGGCGACCTTCAACACAGGCTCCATCAACTTCGGCCTCTTCCCAATCGCCGAACGCGGCGGCAGCGACCGATTCGAGGAGTGGGAGATGGACTACCTCGAAGGCACCCGCGAATACGTCTTTCGCAACACCTTCGCGGACATGGAGAAAATTTGCGGGATGGTCCGCGATTCAGAGACGAAGCCGGAGCTAGAAGCCTACGACGTCGGCCACCTATACAACATCAAGTACCTGCTGGACAAGGGACTCCTCGACACGCCGGTCCACATCCAGTTCGTCCTCGGCGTGATGGGCGCGAACGCCGCCACCATCGAGCAGTTCATGCACATGCGCCGCACCGCCCTCGACCTCTTCGGCGATGACTTCACGTGGTCGGCGGCGGGCGTAGGCTACCCTGCGGAGTTCCACCTCGCCGCCATGTGCCTGATGCTCGGCGGCCACGTCCGGGTCGGCCTCGAAGACAACCTCCGCCTCCGCCGCCGCGAGCGCGCCGAAACCAACGCCCAGCTCGTCGAGAAAGCCGTCACCCTGGCCGCCATGTTCGACCGGGAGCCCGCCACCCCAGACGAGGCCCGCGAAGCGTTCGGCCTCAAGGGACGCGCCGCCGTGGCGTTCTGACGGTTGACGCGAAAACAAGAAAAGCTACAATAGCCATCGAGATAGCCATTTGGAGGTCTTGATGGACAGGAGCTATTCCATCGCGGAGGCGCGCGACAAATTCGCGTCCATCGTTCACGATGTCGAGGAAAACTCGGCAATCGAGTTGACGCGGAGGGGCATGCCGGTGGCTGTTCTGCTCTCCATTGATGAGTACCGGCGTTTGACGGGAACCAGGGACGGTTTCTGGGACGCTTATTCAGAGTTTCTGGAGGGGAGGGATCTGGCGCAGATGAACATTGGGCCGGAGGTCTTCCAGGATCTACGAGATGCTTCGTCGGGCCGGGAGCCAGGCTGGCAAGGCTAAGATACCTGCTGGACACGAACGTATTATCCGAGCCGTTGTTGCCGGCTCCGGATCTGCTAGTTCTCCAACGAATGCGGGAGCATCAAGAAGAGATAGCAACCGCTTCGGTAGTGTGGCACGAGATGTACTTCGGATGCTGCTGGCTACCGCCTTCCGTCCGGCGCGAGGCCATCGAAGAGTACCTGAACGCGGTCGTCGCCCCTTCCATCCCGATACTGCCCTACGACACGCGGGCCGCCGGGTGGCACGCCGCGGAACGGGCACGGTTGACCGGCATGGGCAGAACGCCGCCCTTCGCCGACGGCCAGATCGCCGCCGTTGCCAGCGTAAACGACCTCGTCCTGGTCACGGCCAACCTGACCGATTACGAAGGTTTTCGGGACATCCGGATGGTGGACTGGCGCGAATGACACGACTGCCAGGTGGAATCAAACGCCCAACTCGTCGAGAAAGCCGTCTCCCTGGCCGCCATGTTCGACCGGGAGCCCGCCACCCCAGACGAGCCGCGAAGCGTTCGGCCTCGAAGACCGGACGGCCATGGTCATCTAGTTTTCTAGCTCGCGCAACTCCTCGAATACATCCCGGCCCGGACGCCGTTCGCCGCGCTCCATCGCGTGCATCAACTCGACGACGCGGGCGTTGAGCGGCGTCTCGACGCCGTACTCCCGGCCCTTCTCGACCACGGCGCCGTTTATCACGTCCACTTCGGTCTTTAGTCCGCGCTCCAGGTCCTGGAGCATCGAAGCTTTGGTGGCTCCGGCCTGGCGCATGGCGATTTCGAGCGCCGCGTCAGCCCAACCCCGGTCCCCGGAACCGCGCACGACGAGCGCGTTCGCGGGGACGCCGAGCACGTCCTCTAGTTGCAAGTTCTGGGCCATCCCGGCGTCGTGGCCCTCGCGCCACACGGCGAGGGCGGCTTCGCGGCCAGCCGGGTCCGCGACTACCTCCTCGTACAGGAGACCGGAGACGGCCCCGAGGCCGGAGAAGGCGCTGTTGACGAGCAGCTTGGACCAGACTTGACCACGGATGTTCCCGGTGATGTTGGCTCCGTCCACCGTCCCGAGGGCTTCGGCAAGCCGGCGTGTCCGATCCCGGACTTCCCCGTCCGGCTCGCCGATGACGAACGGGCCTCGCGTAGTCCGGGCGAGGTGTCCGGGGCCGAGGTTGGTCGCTCCCCACTCGACGACGCCCCAGATCATGTTCTCCTCGCCCACGATGCCGGCTATGCGCTCTTGTACCAACCCGTTACCCAAAGAGACGAAGGTCTCCACCAATTCGCGCTCGACGAGCGGCCCGAGGGCGCTCTCCAGGTGTGGCGCCTTGAGCGTCACCAGCGCGAAATCGAAGGAGCCATCGAGGCCGTCCGGGCCGGCGTGGGCATCGAGACGCACCCGCTTTTCCGTGCCGAGGTCGTCTATCAGGAGACCGGGATCGCGCATCCTCTCGACGTGCTCCTCGTTGGCGTCGAGCACGGCGACTCGTATTCCGGCTTCGGTCATCATCGCCGCCGTGACCCCGCCGATGGCCCCCGCGCCGACGACGAGTATGCTCGCGCCGTTCACGGGTTCTCCCGTCCCGCGTCCACGGGCGGTAGGCTTTCGAGAAGCTCGTTCAGGGCAGCGTATCGGCGGTCGCGTTCCAGGAGGAGATGCTCTCGTTCCTCGTCGGAGTACGTGAGAAATCCGGCGCCGCTTTTGGTGCCGGTTCGGCCTGCTTCGACGCGCTCGCGCACGGCGTCGGGGGGATGGAATCTTTCTCCCAGACCTTCCTCCAGCGTCTCGAAGACGCTCTGGTACACGTCGAGGCCAGCCATGTCGGCGATCTGGAACGGCCCGAAGAACGGCAATCTGAACCCGAAGCAGCTACGCACCACCTCATCCACTTCTTTCGGCGAGGCTAGACCGTCCTCCACGCACCGCAGCGCCTCCAGAAAGAGCGCGTTCTGGATGCGATTCGCCACGAACCCCGGCCCGTCGCCCACCACCGCCGGACGCTTCCCGATGTCCCGCAGGAAACCCACGACCCGCTCCACGACGGCCGGGTCCGTGCCTTCGGCAGGTATTACCTCGATGCCGGGCGTCCACTCGGGCGGGTTGAACCAGTGCGTCCCCAGGAAACGCTCCGGCCTTTTCACGAAGCCCGCCAGCGTGTTTATCGGAAGTGAAGAGGTGTTAGAAGCGATGACCGCCTCCGGGTCCGCCGTCTCGGAGCAGACGCCGAGGACCTCCTCCTTCAACCCCAGGTCCTCAGGCGACGCCTCGAACACGAAGTCCGCGCCGTCCGCCGCCTTCACCAGGCCATCGGCGGGCTCGATCCCCTCGACCCTCTCGGCAGCTTCAGGGGAGATCAAACCGGCTTGCGCATGCCCTTGAGCGCGCTGGACGACCCGCTCCTTTGCCTGACGGGTCAGCTCCGGCGTCGCGTCCACCAGAAGTACCCGGATGCCCGCGATGGCGAAGCACTCCGCCACCCCGAGGCCCATCGTGCCGGCCCCGATCACGGCTGCGGTGTTCGGCCATCCTTCGTATGTGCCCCGGTCTTCCATGTTCTCCCTTCGGTCGAACGCCATCAGCTATCAGCTTTCAGGGGTCAGCCTTTTGCTGTCCCGGCGCCTCCGTGCGCTATCGGCTCCCGGATTTTCCCGCGTTTCTCGACAGTAGCCCCTCTTATTTCAGCTTGCTGATGGCTGATGACTGACGGCTAACCGCTGTCTCACCAGTTCTCCATTGACTCGCGCAGTATGTCCGCAAGGTCATCTTCCGTGACCTCTCGCGGAGACCCGACCAGAAGCCGCTCCTGCTTCATCGCGCCTTCGACCAGGTCGTCTATGTCATCCTCGCTGTAGCCTAGATCCCGGACGCCGCTCGGCGCGCCGACGTCTTGCATGAGCCGGATGAGGATCTCGGGCAGCGTGTCTTCGTCGGAGTCCTCGATCCGCTCTCCCGAAAGCAGTTCGGCGACCCGCCGGTGCCGCTCGGGAGCGGAGGAATAGGTGAAGCGGAAGGCGGCCGGCGCCGTGACGATGACCGACCACCCGTGCGGCACGAAGGGATGGTCGTCCGGATATCCGGGCGGACGGTACTCGTGCTTGAGACCGGCTATGGGGTAGGCGCAGGAATGCGGGATGTGGACGCCCGCCGAGCCGAACCCCACCCCCGCCAGCGACGCCCCGAGCATCATCGCGCCCCGCGCCTCCACGTCCTCGCCGTCCGCGACGGCCCGCCGCAGGTACTTCCCGCCGTACTCCAGCGCCTTCGCGCTCCACATGTCGGCTATCGGGTTGGCACCCTGATACGGCGGACGGTCGTCCGGGCTCTCCGGCTTCGGGCGGGCATCGTAGGGTTTGGAGAGGAACGACTCGGCGGCGTGACAGACCACGTCGAGGCCGCACGATGAGGTGACCTCCGGCGGCATCGTCAGCGTGAGCAAAGGGTCCACCACCCCCCGGTTCGGACGCAGGTACTGGTGCGAAATTCCGGTCTTCACCCGCTGCTCGGGAACATCCAGGATGGCGACCGTCGTGGCTTCGGCTCCGGTGCCTGCTGTCGTCGGTATTGCGAGGAGTGGCTTGAGGGGGCCTGGCGGTTTCTTGCCGCCGCCGACCGGAGGGTTGACGTAGTCCATGATCTCACCGCCGTGCGTCGCGATGAGCGCGCTCACCTTCGCCGTGTCTATGCTCGTGCCGCCCCCGACCGCCACGAACCCGTCGAACCCGCCATCAGCCGCGAAGTCCGCCGCCTCCTGCAACGAATCAGCCGTCGGCTCCACGCGGGCCCGCTCGAAGGTTTCGACTTCGATCCCCTCGGCCTCGATAAATTCCCGGATGCGGGGCGTGATCCCCGCTCCCACCACTCCAGGGTCCGAGACGAGCATCACCCGCCCCACGCCCATCCGCGCCAGCTCCCAGCCCGCTTCCTCCGAAGCGCCAGGACCGTACTTGAGAGGCGTCGCCTCCAGAGTAAAGATAGTCTCCCTGCCCGATCCACCGTTCCCTCGCATGGCGATGCCCCTTCCTGGAAACTCCCCCAACTTCCCGGCTAATATACGTGGGTCTTCAGCCGGTGGCAACCAGAGCCCGGAGGAACATGTCCTCCGGTATATGCCTGTCACACATAAGTTCTTTTTGTGAGTATAATCGCGGCGTGAGATGCCATAATTGGTATCTGAGTAAAGATGAAAAGCGCGTCACGCGCGTTATGAATGAGGAGGTTTTCGTTTTGGAACAGGGACGAGCCGGAACCGGCGCGAACCCCATGGATCTCTGGATGCAGTGGTATGAGACGAGCACGAAGACGTGGTCTGACGTCTTCGACGGGGCCCAGGAAGGGCTGGTTGACCCCTGGGGTCTGTACCGGCAGTGGTTCGCGAGCATGGAAGAGGCCCGCGACCGGATGTTCGGGGCCGTAAGGTCAGGGACGCCGGATGGCATGCTGGACGGCGCAGCGGACACACCGGCCAGCGTGTTGGACCCCACGGGCATCATGGACGCAATGGGCGCGGCGGGCGCGATGGAGTCAATGGACCCACAGCAGATGTATCGCCGGTGGTTCGAGGGAGCAACCGAAGCCTGGCAGAAGTCCAACCAGTTCGGGACCGGCATGCTCGACTTCTCCCAGCAGTGGGCGGGGGTGCTGGAGCAGACCGGTGCCAACATGATGAAGGCCGAGGGCGGCCCCCCGAAGGACCCGGTGGAGTTCGCCGTCAAGTGGTACAACGCCACCAGCGGGCCGCTCGGGGAGTTCGTTCAGGAACTGCTGCAGAAGGAAGACTTCCTGGAGCCCTCCAGCCGCTTCCTGCAGAACTACGCCACCTTCTACAAGGTCTTCAAAAAGAACTCCGAGGAGCACCTCAAGACCCTCCAGCTCCCGACACGCTCGGACATCGCGCGGATCGCTACGCTCGTCATCAACCTGGAGGACAAGGTGGACCGCATCGAGGAAGCCTTCGAGGACTTCGAGGACGGCTCCGCGGATTTCGCCACCAACGAAGCGGTGGAGAGCCTCCAGGAGCGGGTGAGCAGCTTCGAGGAGAAGCTCGACAGGCTCCTCTCGGCGGCGGATAGCTCCGAGGCGGTGAACAAGACCAACGCCGACGCCAACGAAGAGAGGATAGGCCGGGTCGAGGAGAAGCTGGACAGAATCTCCACCGCGATGGAGCAGTCCGCCGACACGAGCGCGACGGACGAGTTGGG
>JBPCLT010000114.1:0-3569 GCA_051003015.1 Rubrobacteraceae bacterium
GGTTGGCTACCAGGATCGCGGCGAAGATAGCGGCCTACACCTACGCTTTCCTGGTCAATCGGATGTTGGGTCGCCCTCAAGGTCACATCAAGGATCTGTGGGCATAAACCTGACAACACACATCTAGGAAGTTCCAATTAACTATCGAAGGGCATGTAACGGTAGTTCGCTACATTATAGTGCAGCATACATCTTCCGAGATGGCAGTCTACGCGGCCTACTTGACCGCCGGGTAACGCATGGCGCGCCCCGAACGGCTGCCTTTCGCTCTTCCGGGAGAGTGCCCACGGGGTTTCGGTGCTTGGGCTGGCGTGCCGAGGGCGGGCAAGAATGTCACGAAACTCCTCAAGACCCTGGTAGGGGTCAGCTTCTCCATAGGCAGCGGCTTCTCCCAGGGCAGCCTCCGGTCGCCGACGATGCTTCTGGCGAGGCGGAGTTGAGCGTAGGCGCCCAAGACCAGCCAGGTCCAACGATCGGCCTGCTCGGGGTGGCGCACTCGCGGAGCGGTCCAGTCCAGGGCCTGTTCTAGAGCGGGTTGCGGTGTGATCGAGCCGGGTACATCATCGGTGCATGAAAGCCTATTCGGAAGACTTGCGCACCAAGATCCTCGAAGCCTTAGACAGAGGGATGCCAAAGAGTGAAGCCACCAGAGCGTTCGGGGTGAGCCGCTCTTCGGTCAAACGCTACGCAGTGGCTCGCCGGGAAGGTAGGCCGCTTACCCCAAAGAAACATCCCGGCTCCAAACCAAAGCTCGATGAGAGAACCAGAAAGCTCTTGGAGGCTGACGTGGAAGAGAGGCCCGCCACCACCTTCAAATATGGAAGAGGAACGCTAGGCGCGCCAGATTGAGCGAACCACACGTGAGTTACTTATCCTTGGTAAGGTTCCGGAAGATAAAGGCTCTGTATAAGACGAGAGGCTTCGATTATAGAAAGGGTCGGTTGTCGTATGGACGTTATGCGAGGTTTCGAAGAGCGCAGAGAAGGTGCCCGGCTGGCTGGTGTGGAGAACCTCATGCTCCACTTCACGCCCTACGCGGAGGACTGGTCGAAGCTGCCGGTCATCGTCTCGGGCAAGGGGTGCTACGTCACGGACGACAAGGACCGCAGTTACGTAGACGGGCTCGCGGGACTGTTCACCACGCAGGTTGGCAACGGACGAACCGAAATCGCGGAGGCCGCCGCGGGGCAGATGAAGGATCTCGGATTCTTCCCGAACTGGAGCTTCCAGCACCCCAGGAGCCTGGAGCTGGCGGAGAAGCTGGCCCAGATAGCGCCGGGAGACCTCGATACGAGTTTCTTCGTCTCTTCGGGCTCGGAGGCGGTGGAGACGGCCATAAAGCTGGCGCGCCAGTACCACAAGGCCAACGGCGAGGGATCCCGCTACAAGGTGATTTCGCGCAAGGTCGCCTACCATGGCACCACGCTCGGGGCTCTCTCCGCGACCGGTCTTCCCGCCTTCAAGGCGCCGTTTGAGCCGCTCTTGCAGGGCTTCGCGCACGTCGCGAACACCCACCAGGACCCGGAGGGTGCCGCTGATGCCATCGAGGAGGCGATAGAGTTCGAACCGCCGGAGACGGTGGCGGCGGTCATCCTGGAGCCGGTGCAGAACGGCGGGGGGTGTCTGGTGCCGCCGGAGGGCTACTGGAAGCGGGTGCGCGAGATCTGCGACCGGCACGGGGTGTTGCTGATCTCCGATGGGGTGATCTGCGCGTTCGGGCGCCTGGGGGAGTGGTTCGGCGTCGAGCGCTTCGGGGTGGTCCCGGACATGACCACCTTCGCCAAGGGAGCTACCTCCGGCTACTCGCCGATGGGCGGGCTCGTCGCGGGTCCGCGTATTACGGAAACCATGCGGGAGAACGCGTCGATGTTCATGCACGGCTCGACCTTCGGCGGGCATCCGGTATCGGCGGCGGTGGCGCTAGAAAACATCAAGATCATCGAGCGCGAGAAGCTGCTGGACAACGTCCATGCCCTCGAAGGGCACTTCGGCGACGAGCTGAGGAGGATGGCTGCCGACCACTCGCTCGTAAGAGAAGTCCGAGGGATGGGATTTTTCTGGGGCGTCGAGATCAGGGCGGAGTGGCCCAACGGGGCCCCGATAACGGGACAAGACTACCAGAAGTACTTCAAGGGCGTGCTTCCCCAAAGCCTCTTGAAGAACGGGCTCATCTGCCGCTTCGACGATAAGGAGGACCCGGTCATCCAGTACGCCCCGGCGCTCATCGCCGACCGGGAAGTCTTGAGCAGGATCGCCGAGATCACCGACCAGGCCCTCTCCGAATTGGAGCACGAGATCAACCACCGGAGAAACCGGGGCTAGAGCGCTTCGCGAAAGGATTGACCTCTCGCAAACCACGGCTTCGGGCATCAGGCCTTGGGCTTCGGGATCGTCTGTGCGGAAACGGATCTGAGCCGATGGACACGGCCGCCGATACTATGGTTCAACCGATCTGAAAAAAGCTGAAGGGTGGAGCACCCGGACCCGAGCACATCAGCATCAGCTAGCTGTTGACGGCGAGCAAGACTATCGCCTGCCTCCTGATCGACTGGTGCGGCGTGGCCAAGCGCTTTCCCCGATAGTCCGTACCGTCGTGGGTGGCAAAATAGGGACTTTATTGAAAGGGACGGTTATTGCCGGCCTGGGCTCGACCTTTACGAGATATGAGCGGGCTGGCCATTCTAGGCGGGACCGGTCACGGGGACATCCATCTCGGCTACATCGCATCTTATCGGGTCTCTATCTCCGTTCGCCATTCTCTTCGGGAGGACGATGCCGAGGGGTCGCGACGCGCCGTTCGCTCAAAGGTGCTTCGGTGGTCCGTTGCAGTTCCTGCAGCTCTCCGGGCGGAATGTGACATCGATACTGATGCCCCTCGCCGTCGTGCTGCCACGGTGGCGCCTCCTCGCGGCAGACGTCGCCCAGGAAGCGGGGACAGCGGGTGTGAAACCGGCACCCTGAGGGCGGATCGCTGGGGCTCGGCATAGCCCCGCCGAGCTTGACGTGCGGGCGCGGATCATCGAGGTCTTCGAGGGTGGTCATGGCCGAGACGAGCGCCTCGGTGTACGGGTGGTGCGGGGGATCGAAGACCGCCTGGGCCGGGCCTACGTCGACGAGTTGGCCGAGGTACATGACGCCGATGCTGTCGGCGAGGTACCGGACGACGTTCAGGTCGTGGGATATGAAGAGGTAAGAGACCCCCCTGACCGTCTGTACGTCAAGAAACAAATTCAATATGGCCGCCTGTACCGAGACGTCCAGGGCGGAGACCGGCTCGTCGCACAGGACGAGCGCCGGCTCCCCGGCGAAGGCCCGTGCGATGGCGACCCGTTGCTTGAGGCCCCCGGAGAGGGCTGACGGACGTACCTGCAGGTGGCGCGGCTCCAGCCGCACCGACGAGGCCAGATCCAGCATCCGTCTCTCCTGCTCTCGACGACCCCTAATGCCGGCGAGCAGCCGCAAGGCGCGGCCCAGGATGCGCCGGACGGAGTGCTGCGGGTTCAGCGAGGTATCCGGGTTCTGGAAGATCATCTGCACCTTGCGGCGCAGTTCAGCATTGCGGCGGTGCT
>JBPCLT010000115.1:0-3175 GCA_051003015.1 Rubrobacteraceae bacterium
CGACGGGGCCACGAACGGCAGGATGGTTCCGGTGCGACCCCGGACGTGACCGGCGAGCGCGTACTCGGGGATCGTGCTCTCCATGAGCGCGAGCACTGCCTCGTAGATGCCCACATCCACGATCTGCCCTCTTCCCCCGTTCGCTTCCCGATTGTAGAGGGCCGTCACCGCGCCCAGGGCGCCGAAGGTCGCGGCGAGCGAGTCGCCCAGGGAGATCCCGACGCGCGGCGGCGGCCTGTCAGGGAAGCCGGTGACGTGACGGATGCCACCCATTGACTCGCCTATCGCCCCGAATCCCGCCCTCCCCTTGTACGGCCCGGTCTGCCCGTATCCGGAGACCCGCACCATCACGAGCCCAGGGTTCGCGGCGCTCACGTCGTCGTACCCGAGCCCCCACCGCTCCAGGGTACCGGGCCTGAAGTTCTCTACCACGACGTCGGCGCCCTCGATGAGCCTCCTGGCGAGGTCCTGTCCCTCCTCTTCCCGCAGGTTCAGGGTGACGGATTTCTTGTTGCGGGCGATGATGGGCCACCACAGGGTACGGCCCTCCTTGCGGTGGCGTCCCCACTGGCGCATCGGGTCGCACTTCCCCGGCGGCTCGACCTTTATGATTTCGGCGCCGAAGTCAGCGAGGAGCTGGCCGCAGAATGGTCCCGCGAGCAGGCTCCCCATCTCGACCACGCGGACACCTTCCAGCGGCCTCAACGGGCTTTGCTTTTCTGGTCTTCCTTCAGGGCTTTAATGACGAAGTCCCTCCCCTCGTAGACGTGCTCGCGCATGACGATCCCGGCCCGCTCTCCGTCGCCGGCCTCGAGCGCGACGAGGAGCTGGCGGTGGTAGTGGTTGGAGATTGTCCGCTCGCTCGGGCCGTACCAGAAGAACGCCTTGAACACCAGCGGGAGCTCGACGGTGCGCCTGAGGAGGCGTCCCAGCCGCTTGTTACGGCTGGCTGAGGTAATGATGCCGTGAAACTCGTTGTTGAGGGCGAAGAGGAGCCGAATCTCCTCTTCGCGCCCGGCGAACTCCCTGTCGCGGATCCCCTCCATCTCCTCGGCCAACTCCCGCATCCGGGCCAACTCTCCGGCCTCTATCCGGCTGGCGGCCCGCCGGGCCGCGTATCCCTCCAGCACCGCGCGCAGGTCGTAGATGTCCCAGACTTCCTCCACGCCGAAGGAGCACACCACGGCGCCGCGGTTCGGCACGATCTCCACGAGCCCCTCCGATTGCAGCATCGTCAAAGCCTGCCGCACCGGCGTCCGGCTCACCCCCAGCCTCTCCGCGAGCTGCTCCTCGATCAACCGCTCGTTCGGACCATACTCGCCATCGAGGATTAAACGCCGCAACCGCTCGAACACCCGCGACGGCCCAGTTCTCTCCTCACTGTTCCGCAAAGCGCCTATCCGAGCCCCTTTCCCATAAACCCTACGGCCTCCCCAAAGCCGTTTGTATACAATCTTACGCGAGCCCGGAATTTGCGTCAAGCGTTTCATGCATTCGTTCGCGAACGGCGTCGCTTTCCTGGGGCGTGGTGAAGAGTCTACGTCCTCTCTATCTCCGCGAGCACGGCGCCACCGGGGACGAGAGCGCCCTCGGGGTGCGGTAGGGTGGCGACGCGCCCGGCGTGGGGAGCGGTTACGGGCTGCTCCATCTTCATGGCTTCGAGGACCAGGATCAACTGCCCCTCCTCGACCTCATCTCCCTCCTGGACAAGCACCTTCACCACCGTCCCCGGCATCGGGGCCGTGAGGCTCGCGCCAGCATCAACGCCGCCGGGGCCGGAGTCATCCACGCTGGGGGACGATGGTTTGGAGAGCCGGTAGCTCTCTCCCTGGAGTGAGATCCAGACGTCCCCGTCCTCGAAGGCGAAGCCGGCGGTGAAATGTTGTCCGTCCAGAACGGCGTGCAGCCGCCCGGCTTCCACAGCGAGTATCTCCGCGACAGCTTCCCGGTCACCGAGCTGGAGCGCCAGCGCGCCGCCCCTCCCGCGCTCGACCTCGACTTCGCACTCTTGCTCTCCGGCACGGTACCGGAGCCTGACTGCCCCAAGCGAACGCCACGGCCCGGCCGCGAACGGGTCGCCGGAGACAGAGTGCGCCAGCCGGGAGACCTCGGCCATTGCGGCGAGCAGGACGGCCTCCGGGGGCGGCGATATTTCGGACGGAGCTTTCGTCAGCCCGTGGTCTTCGAGGAAGCCGGTAGTCGTCTCCCCGGCGGCGAAGGCGGGATGTTCGGCGATGCGCCGCAGGAGCGGGAGGTTCGTGGACACGCCGAGGACCGCGTAATCTCGTAGCGCATTTCGGAGGCGACGGACCGCCGAGGCCCGGTCGGAAGCATGGACCACCAGCTTGGCGAGCATGGGGTCGTAGAACAGCGAGACCTCGTCGCCGGCCTCCACCCCCACATCGTTTCGGATGCCCGGACCTTCGGGGGGCGCGTAGGCAAGCAACCGGCCGCCAGCGGGCAGGCCATCGTCCTCGGCGTAGAGGCGGGCTTCGATGGCGTTGCCCCGCGAGGTCACGTCTTCCTGGGAGAACGGGATCTTCTCTCCGGCGGCGATGGCGAGCTGGAGCCCGACTAAGTCCTGGCCCGTCACCAGTTCCGTGACCGGGTGCTCGACCTGCAAGCGGGCGTTCATCTCCAGGAAGAAGAACTCGTCTCTGGCGAGCAAAAACTCCACGGTCCCGGCGTTGCGGTAGCCTGCCTCGCGCGCCAGGCGCACGGCGGCGGCGCAAATAGTTTCGCGGAGATCCGGGCTCAGGGCCGGGGATGGCGCCTCCTCGACCACCTTCTGGTGGCGGCGTTGGATCGAACACTCCCTCTCGTACAGGTGAAGTGCGTTGCCATGTCCATCGGCCAGGATCTGCACTTCCACGTGCCTCGGGTCCTCGACCAGCTTCTCCAGAAACACCGACCCATCGCCAAAAGCCGCCTCCGCCTCGCGCCTGGCGGCCCGCGCGGACTCCACAAACTCCCGCGAGCCCGGCACGACCCGCATACCGCGCCCCCCGCCACCCGCGCTCGCCTTGACGAGGAGCGGGTAGCCGATGCATTCCGCTTCCTCGGCCAATCTCTCCTCCGACTGGTCTTCGCCGTCGTAGCCTGGCACGGTCGGCACGCCGGCGCGGCGCGCCAACTCCTTCGCCCGCGCCTTGAAGCCCATCGCCTCCATCGCCTC
>JBPCLT010000116.1:0-20633 GCA_051003015.1 Rubrobacteraceae bacterium
GGTGCGCACCATGCTCGCCGGCACGCTCCGGGGCATCATAGGGCAGCGTTTGATCCGCACGCGGGGTGGCAAGGGCCGGGCTGCGGCCTGCGAGGTCATGGTCACCACGGGGCGCATTCAGGACTTCATCCTGGACCCGAAACAGACCGGCCAGATCCAGGAGGCTATCTCGGAAGGCGAATACTACGGCATGCAGACCTTCGACCAGGCTCTTCTGAAGCTGGTGGAGGAAGAGCGGATAGAGTACGAAGAGGCCCTGAAGGCCGCCAGCCGTCCGCAGGATTTCCGCCTGATGGTCCAGTCTCTGGGCCTCGGCATGAACCGCTAGCCGCTGCAAGGAACCTGGTCTCACGACCGTTTGGGGCTCACGGGGAGTTTGATCCCCGCCGGTAGCAGGTCTTCCGCCGTTTTATACTATCGGTGTGAGACCCGTCTGCTTCATTTCGGACTTCGGGCTTGGCGACGACTTCGTCGGCACGTGCAAGCTCGTGATGTCCTCGATAGCCCCCGGCATTCATGTAGTGGACCTCACGCACGACGTTCCGGGCTTCGGGGTCGAGGTGGGGGCGGAGATCCTTCAGCACGCAACCCGATACGCGCCCGCCGATGCTGTCTACCTGGCGATCGTGGACCCTGGAGTCGGCACGAAACGGCGTGCGGTAGCCCTCCGCGCGAGCAGCGGCGCCCTCATGGTGGGACCGGACAACGGGCTACTCTTGCCCGCCGCGGAGTCTCTGGGCGGCGTCGTGGAGGCCGTTGCGCTGACGGAGGGCCGCTTCCACATACATCCCGTCTCCAACACCTTTCACGGCCGCGACGTGTTCGCCCCGGTCGCCGCTCATCTCGCCGTGGGCGTCGGGATCGGGGAGGCCGGAGAGGCGTTGGATCCCACATCCCTGGCGGAGTTGCGCCTGCCGGACGCCGCCGAGACCGGCGCCGGACCCGAGCTTTCGGCCCGCATCATCTCCATTGATCGCTACGGCAACGCAAGGCTCTCCATCATGCAGGACGAGGCCGGATTCGAGTACGGCGCCACGCTAACGGTGGACACCGGCGACGGCAGCATGGCAGTCCAGTACGTGGAGACCTTCGGGACCGCGAAGGCCGGAGAGTTGATCCTGGTCCCCGACTCCCACTGGCGTCTGAGCCTCGCCATTAACCGGGGCAGCGCCGCCCAGGCTCTCGCACTGAAGGTGGGCGGACGGGTGCGGGTACGCCCACCAGGTGAGCCCGAAGATGCGAGAGCCTGACCATCGTGCGTGAGCCCCCCGAACGGGCTTCACTATCCCCGGAAGAGCGTCGGAGGGTGATCAAATCCTCCCTCCTGCGCCCCATGAACCTGGTCGTGCCGGTGATCGGGGTGGGCATCTTCGCCACTACCCTCCTCTGGTGGGTTCCACCGCTCACCGCGCTCACATACGCGGCCCTGGTGTTCCTGTCTGTTCGGGACCCCGTATTCGAGGAGCGGGCCCTGACAGGCGGTGCGATAGCTCGCGCTTCGCGGCCGGCGTTAGGCAGCCTCGATCCCAAAGACCCCGATATCTCGCCGGAGCGCCGGGTCCGGTGGTTGCCTCGTGGGGAGACCCGTCAGAGGGTCGAGGCCGCGCTCGCGGTCCACCGGAAGGTGGTCACCGCCATCGAGGAGTCCGACGACGTGACGCGGGCCGTGCTCGACGACGCGGTCCCAAAACTTCACGCGGTGGCGGAACGGATGGTGGACGTCGCCCATCGCCGGGAAAAGGCCGCCGGAGCGGTGGAAGATCTCCGCTCGCACGGCGCCGGGGGCGGCCCGGCGCGGGATCCAAACCTCGCAAGGCTCGAAGATGAGCTCAGGGCGGCGGATGCGGAGATCTCTGGCATGGTGGACAGCCTCCTGACCCTGCGCGCCCGGGTAGTCCGCATCTCCATCGAGAGCGAAACCAATGCCCGCACAGCCGCCGGCGCCCTCAACGAGTCGCTCGACGAACTCAACCTCCGCCTCGAAGCCCTCGACGCCACCCTCGCCACACAAGACGAGCGCTGAACCAGCCCCGCTCTCCCGAAGTAACCTTCCGGCGTATCCCTCAATGAGCCCATGACGCGCGCGAACGCGCCGTTAGGTCTACGTTGTGAAACTCGGTCCTCGAGCATGGCCCCGCCTACGACTGCGAGCCCGGAAAAATAGAAAAGGTATCGAAACCGGCCGCGCTGGCTCTTCAGACGAGCGCGACGAACACCTTACGCGGAGCTTGCTCTCCAGCCTTCGCGGCTATCGTTCTCTTC
Source organism: Rubrobacteraceae bacterium (assembly GCA_051003015.1). GTDB lineage: Bacteria > Actinomycetota > Rubrobacteria > Rubrobacterales > Rubrobacteraceae > JACDGB01. The sequence continues at coordinate 2,263 of JBPCLT010000116.1, forward strand.
AGCCCGCTCGGTAGATGGGGCCGAGGGGCGCACGTGAGCGCCGTTCAACTCGCGACGAGACTCTCTCACGGAGACGATCGAGTCCTCGAACCAGTTCTCCAACTGTCCCATGATCCGCCCCCGGTACGCCTCGGAACCGCCGGATATCTCTTCGGCGTAACGCTCCGCCCGGTCCACGGTCTCCTCCGCGCGCCGCTGTGACCGCCGGTACAACTCCGTGTCCTCGATCCTGGCCTCCGCCCGCTCGTGCGCGATCTCCACGATCCGGCGCGCCTCCTCCTCCGCCGCCGCGACCACGGCGGCACACTCCCGGCGAATAGCCTCGGCCTCCGACAACTCCGACGGCAGCGAGCCTCTCAACTCGTCAAGCATCACGAGCATGTCCGCCCGATCCACAACCGCCCGACCCCTCCGCATCGGTACATTGGAAGCGTCTTGAACGATGGCTTCCAACTCGTCCAATACCCCGCTGATGTACTCCATGTCCTCTCTCATGCGGTCAACCCTAGCACGCATCTTCAGGCTACGCCAGCCTTTCTGAAAGTATTTTTCGGAGCTTTACCTGAAGTTCAGGTACAATTTAATCTTAAGGTTAACTGTAATCGAACGCACCGTCGAATCCATCGCGGCCGGGAGGTCAGGAACCCCATTCTAAGGCTTTTTCGGGATGCGACGACGAGTTATCCACAGGCAAAGTCCGCATGGTCAAAGGTTAAAGTCCCGTTTCAGGTGCTTCTTGATGGCGCGGGGCGCCTGGATGCTTGATCTGTGTGCTCGAAGGTTATATGTCCGAGTGAATTTACGTCCACGTGGATCGTCGCGCCGGGTCCGAAGCGGCTGGAGATTATCTCCTTGCTGAGGGGAGATTCGATCCACTTCTGGATAGCGCGCCGCAACGGGCGGGCGCCGAAGATGGAGTCCTCACCTTCTCGCGAGATGCGGCGCTTGACCGCCATCGAGAACTCCAGCGCGATGCCCTGGCCCGCCGCGAGATGCCTGACGCGCTCGAGCAAGAGGTCCGAAATCTGGACCAACTCTTCCTCGCCCAGTGCATGGAAGACGATGACCTCATCCACCCGATTAAGGAACTCGGGGCGGAAGAAGGCGTGCAGCTTCTGAACGAGGCGGCCGTGGATCTTCTCGTATGAGCCCAGCATCTCGCGGGAGCCGGGTATCAGCTCCGCGCCCACGTTGGAGGTCATGATGATGACGGCGTTGTCGAAGGAAGCCGTCCGGCCCTTGTTGTCCGTGAGGCGCCCGTCCTCCAGGATCTGAAGCAGCATGTTGAACACGTCGGAGTGGGCCTTCTCTATTTCATCCAGGAGCAACACCGAGTAGGGGCGCCGCCGCACGGCCTCCGTTAGCTGGCCGCCCTCGTCGTAGCCGACGTAGCCAGGCGGGCTTCCGACCAGCCGGCTGACGGCGTGGGCCTCCATGTACTCGGACATGTCAAGCCGGATCATGGCGTCCTCGTCGTCGAAGAGGTATTCGGCGAGGGCGCGGGCCAGCTCGGTCTTGCCGACGCCCGTTGGGCCGAGGAAGATGAAGCTGCCTATGGGCCGGTTCGGGGCGGCGAGGCCGGCCCGCGCGCGCCGCACGGCCTCCGAGACGGCGTCCACCGCTGGCTCCTGCCCGATCACGCGCCGGTGCAACGCCCCCTCCATCGAGAGGAGCCGCTCGGCCTCGTCCTTTAGCATCCGCGTCACGGGGATGCCGGTCCACGCGCTGACGACACGCGCGATCTCCTCACGGTTCACCGCCGCTTTGCCGCGACGAGCCACCCGGCCATCAGCCTTTCCGTTCCCGTCCGGGTTCCCGTTCAGATCCCCATCCGCCTCGGGTTCGTCCGGCATGGTGGCGTCTATGCGCACCTGGCTGGCCGCCTCGTCCAGGAGGTCAACGGCCTTGTCCGGCAGGAAGCGATCCGCGATGTAGCGGTGGGCGAGGCTGGATGCGGCTTCGAGGGCTTCGTCCGTGATCTCGACTCCATGATGCTGCTCGTAGCGGTCCCGCAAGCCCCGCAGGATGCGGACGGTATCGGGCTCGGATGGCTCCTCGACGGAGATGCACTGAAAGCGCCGCTCCAGCGCGGCGTCGGGCTCTATGAGCTTACGGTACTCGTCTATGGTGGTCGCGCCGATGACGCGGACGTTGCCCCGCGCCAGCGCCGGCTTGAGGATGTCCCCCGCCATGCCGCCACCCGCGGATCCCATCCTGGCGACGTTGTGCAAGTCGTCTATGAACAGGATGAACCGCCCGTCGGAGTTCTTCACCTCGTTCAGGGTCGCCCGCAGGCGCTCCTCGAAGTCACCGCGGAACTTCGCCCCGGCCATCAGCGAGCCCATGTCCAGCGCCAGGATGTAGCGGTCCTTCAGGAACTCCGGCACCCTGCCGTCCACGATCTTCTGTGCCAGCCCCTCGGCGATGCTGGTCTTGCCGACGCCAGGCTCCCCGATCAGGACCGGCGTGTTCTTGGTGCGACGGCCCAGGATCTGGATGAGGCGCCGGATCTCCCCGTCCCGCCCGACCACCGAATCGAGCTTGCCGTCGCGGGCGAGCTCCGTGAGGTTGATGGTGTGCTTGGCGAGCATGCTGTCGGGGTTGGCCGATAGCTCCCCCAGTCCCCCGCCCGCTTGCTCCAAAAACCGCCGCGTGTCCTCCTCGGTGAAGTTCACCGTCTTGAGCACCCCGAAGGCCGCCCCCTCCCCCAGACGCAAGAGCCCAAGAAGCAAGTGCTCCGGTCCCACCTCGTCTTCGTTGAGGCGCTGCGCCTCCTCCACCGCGAGGGTCATGGCCTGCTTGGTCCGCTGGGTCGGATAGACGCGGTCCTCCGCCGACACCGGGCGCGAAAGCTCCAGGCGCCGTATGGCGTCCTTGACCTTCGTCTCAGCCATGCCCAGGTTCAGGTCCAGCTCCAGAAACACCCGACGCACCGCGCCGTCCTGCTGCGCCAGCAGCGCGAACAGGACGTGCTCCGTCCCGAGCAGGTTCGAGCGCCCACCGCGAACGACCTCATGGGCCGTGTCCATGACTTCTCTGGCTTCTCGGGAAAGGCTTCCCAGGTACACGTTCCACCCTTCAGAATGGGACCGCCAGCCTGACTGATCGGTCCCTAATTTACCATAGCCCCCGACTGGTCACACCAGCGCGCACCACTTCGATGAGCGGGCTCATGGCTCAAGACTTCGACGTCGGTGTTCCGCGTCAGCGGCTGTTGTAGACGGCGAAGCCCACGGCCACGAGCGCGGCGATGAGCCTGAAAACAGGGAATTCGCCCACGGCGAAGACTAGCTGCGCCAGGAACGGGGTGAAGGCGATCGCGACCGCGACACCGGAGACGGACATCGCCAGTGGCCCGCCGTTGCGGCCGCCGGCACGATGGATGAAGGTCCCGGCGCCGTAGCCGGCCACGGCCGATAGTATCAACGTCAAGAAGCCGACCTGGAAGATGGCGTAGACGACCGCGATCCCGAGGATCGCCACGGCAGCCCCGGCGAGGAACGTCCTGATGACCTGGCTCGTCTTCATCGCCCCAGCACGGGCGCCGCGGGGGAGCCGGGCGTCGTCGGGGCACTTGATCCCAACGTCGGTCTGCACCATGCACTCCGTGCAGATCGGACGCCCGCACGTGGCGCAAGATACCCTGGTCTCCCTCTTGGGATGACGGTAGCAGTGCATGCTCTGGGCCATTAGAAGTCCTTTCTCGCGCCGTGCGTGCCGCGAACGACTCGCGCCGCCCGCACCAGATCGCCCCTGGGCGCCGGCACCAGCTCCCGTTTGTAGCTGCGATGCACCTCCGCCACCATCCGGTCGTGCTCTTCCCGCTGTTTCACCAGTTCCTCGCGCAGTCGCACGTTCTCGGATTCGAGCCTCGCGAGCCGGCGCTCCATGTCGAGGACTCTCCTGACCCCGGCGAGGTTCATGCCCAACTCCTGGGTCAATTCCTGGATGCGAAGCCCGAGTTCCACGTCCTCCTGGCAGTAGAGCCTGGTGTTCTTTATGCTCTTCCTCGGAAGGATGAGGCCCTTCTGCTCGTACATCCGCAGGGTCTGCGGATGCACCCCGATGAGTTCGGCGGCGACGCCTATCATGAACACCGGGCGTTTCCTGAGTTTCACGCGCCCACCTCCCGGACCTCCCGAAACAGCCCCGCGCGCACGTCCTCGTCCCGCTCCTCGGCGAGCGCCTCCAAGATCTCACGCTCCCGCTTCTTGAGCTTGCGGGGCACGACGAGCCCCACCCGCACTATGAGGTCCCCGCTTTCCTCGCCGCGGGGCTTTGGGGCACCGCCCCCACGCACCTTGAACTGCTTCCCGTCCTGCGTTCCGGCGGGCAACCGCAGACGCACCGCGCCACCGCCGGGACGTGGAACCTGGATCTCCGCTCCGAGCGCGGCCTCCACGAAGCTGACCGGCACCTCGACCACGAAGTCGTCCCCGCGCCGCTTGAAGACCGGATGCTCTTCGACCCGCGTGACCACGTATAGGTCGCCGGCCGGGCCACCCTTTCTACCAGCATGTCCTCTGCCGGGGACCCGTATTCGCATACCATCCTTCGCCCCGGCCGGTATCTTCACCGTGATCTGACGGTTCCGCCGCACGCGCCCAATCCCCCCGCACCGGCCACAGGGCTTCTCGACGATCCTGCCGTTCCCCCCGCACCGCAAGCACGGCTCGGAGAGCGCGAAGAACCCCTGGTCCCGGCTCTTCGTCCCACGCCCCCCACACTCAGGACAAGTCTTCGGCGACGTCCCAGGCGCCGCTCCGGTGCCCCTGCATTCCCCGCAACCTTCCTCCACCGGCACCCCAACCCGTGTAGTCACCCCGCTCAACGCATCTTTGAACTTCAAGTTCACGCTTACTTTTATGTCACTCCCACGGGCCGCCGCGGCCCCGGCGCGAGCGGTCCTGCCGAACACGTCCCCGAGGCCACCGAAGCTATCGAAGAGGTCGGAGACGTCCGAGAAACCACCAGAGGCGCTCCGGGACTGGCCCCGCGCCCCACCCTGCGAACCGCCTTGCGAACCGAAGAAAGACCGTGGCCCCTCGTCGTATTCGCGCCGTTTCTCAGGGTTGGACAGCACCTCGTAGGCGTGCTGTATCTCCTTGAAGCGGTTCTCCGAGGCGGGGTCCTCTGGGTTGGCATCCGGGTGGCTCTCGCGCGCCAGCTTACGGTAGGAACGCCGGATCTCATCCTGCGAAGACCCTTTGGAGACCCCCAGAACTTTGTAGAGATCCCTGGTCTTCATCCTTTAAACCTGTTTCGCAACCACAACCTTCGCAGCGCGGATGGGCTTGCCATTCAGCACGTAGCCCCGCTGGAAGGTCTGAAGGATGGTCCCCTCCTCGTGTTCGTCGGAGGGTTGTCCCATTACCGCTTCATGTACGTTGGGGTCGAAAGCCTGGCCGTCGGAGGCCACGGACACGAGCCCTTCCCGCATGAGCACGTCCACGAAATGGTCGCGGGTCGCACGCACGCCCTCGCGCACGTCGCCCTCTACCTCCAGCGCACGGTCCAGGTTGTCCAGTACAGGCAACAACTCCGTGACGAGCTTCTCGGAGGCCGACTGCAAGATACGCTCCCTGTCCCGGTCTTGGCGCTTACGGGAGTTCTCGAACTCCGCCTTCAGACGCCGCAGGGAGTCGAGATACTCGTCGCGTTCGCGGCGAGTGCTCTCCAGCTCCGCGGCCAGAACGGCCAGTTCTTCCTCGGCAACGCCAGGCTCTTCCTCCACCAGGTATTCCACATCGTCCGGGGCGTTCTCGACGGACGCCGGGTCCGAGGCGGAGCCTTGCGGCTCTTCTATCGGCCCGTCGGATCCCTCGCCAGCGTTCGCCGCGGCGTCGTTGGCGGCTTCGGTCTCCTGGCCGGGTTCCTCGTCGGGTTGGCGGCGCTGTTCTTCGCTACTCAAAACTTCCGGATCCTCCTGTCAGTGAGAGGGGTGGACGGGCGGAGGTCCATGAGTCTCTCCGCCCCGCGCGGTCTCGGATTCTTGCTACTTCCGCTGTTCCTTGTCATCCTCATCATCAATGACTTCGGCATCCTCGACAACGTCGTCGTCGAGGTCCTCCGCGTCGCTTGAGGAGGCTGCTTCCTGCTGCTGTTGGGCCTGCTGGTAGATCTGCTCGGACAGCGCGTGCGAGGCTGTCATCAGGGCCTCCTGCTTGGCCTTGACCTCCTCCAGATCGTCGCCGGCGAGAGCCTCGCGGGCCTCCCGGATCGCCGTCTCGATGTTGTTCTTCGTCTCGGCGTCCACCTTGCCGTCCACGTCCTTCAGCGAACGCTCCACGGAATAGACCAGGTTGTCCGTGTTGTTGCGGACATCGGCCTCCTCACGGCGGCGGGTGTCCTCCTCAGCGTGCGACTCCGCGTCACGGACCATCTGCTCGATGTCCGTATCCGAGAGACCGCTCGAGGCGGTGATCGTGATCCGCTGCTCCTTGCCGGTCCCCAGGTCCTTTGCCCCCACGTTCACGATGCCGTTCGCGTCAATGTCGAACGAAACCTCGATCTGAGGCACGCCCCGAGGCGCGGGCGGAATGCCAACGAGTTGGAAGTTGCCGATCAACTTGTTGTACATCGCCATCTCGCGCTCGCCCTGAAAAACCTTGATCTCCACCGAACCCTGGTTGTCGTCAGCGGTGGTGAAAGTCTCACCCTTGCGTGTAGGTATAGTGGTGTTGCGTTCGATCAGCTTGGTCATCACGCCGCCTTTTGTCTCGATACCGAGGCTGAGGGGCGTCACGTCGAGCAGGAGAACGTCCTTGACCTCGCCCGCGAGCACGCCGGCCTGGATGGCGGCGCCGATGGCGACGACCTCGTCCGGGTTGATGCCCCGGTGAGGGTCCTTGCCGGTCAGTTCCTTGACCTTCTCCTGGACCGCGGGGATGCGGATGGAGCCGCCGACCAGAATCACCTGGTCTATATCCCCGCCTTTCAAGCCTGCGTCCTCCATCGCCCGGCGCATCGGGCCAGCGGTGGCCTCCACGAGGTCCGCGGTCAGGTTGTTGAACTGCGCCCGCGATAGCGTCAGGTCCAGGTGCTTCGGGCCGTTCGCGTCGGCGGTGATGAAGGGGAGGTTGATCGAGGTGCTCGTCGTCGAGGATAGCTCTCTCTTAGCCTTCTCGGCCGCTTCGAGGAGCCGCTGGGTCGCCATCTTGTCCTTGCCGAGGTCTATGCCTTCGGCCTTCTTGAACTCAGAGACCATCCAATCAACTATCTTGGCGTCGAAGTCGTCGCCGCCGAGGTGGTTGTTGCCGCTCGTCGCCTTGACCTCGAAGACGCCCTCGCCGAGCTCCAGGATAGAGACGTCGAACGTGCCGCCGCCCAGGTCGAAGACGAGGATGGTCTGGTCGTTCTCCTTGTCCAGCCCGTAGGCGAGCGCCGCGGCCGTAGGCTCGTTGATGATTCGCTTGACGTTGAGGCCGGCGATCCTGCCCGCGTCCTTGGTCGCCTGGCGCTGGGCGTCCTCGAAGTACGCCGGGACGGTGATAACAGCCTCCGTGACCTCTTCGCCCAGATATTCCTCTGCGTCCCGCTTCAGCTTCTGTAGGGTCATCGCGGAGATCTCCGGCGGCGAGTACTCCTTGTCCGCCACCTGCACCCGCAAGTCTCCGTCGGAGCCAGACTTGATCTCGTAGCCGACGCGCGAAGCTTCCTGTTTCACCTGGTCGTGACGCTGGCCCATGAAACGCTTGATCGAGTAGATCGTGCGGTCAGGGTTCGTCACGGCCTGCCTGCGCGCCAACTGCCCGACCAGCCGCTCGCCACTCTTCCTATCGAAGGCCACGACCGACGGCGTCGTCCGCTCGCCCTCGGAGTTGTTGATGACCGCCGGGTCCCCACCCTCCAATACAGCCACGCAACTGTTCGTCGTGCCCAAGTCTATGCCGATGCTCTTGCCCATGCGGATTCCTCCCGATGACTCGAAACCTGAAATCTAAACTTTAAAGAGTATAAAATCTTAGCGCGTCACCTTCAAGTTTTGCATGCCGGTGGAAGTGGTTCGTTTGGAGTAGAGGCGCTACGGGAGGCCGGGTATTCGATAATGGTCTTCGATGAGGTAGGATAGTGTTTCTGAAGACGTAGCGCGCAGGGAGGATTTTTCGGGGCTTGGACGAGACTATTTTGTTGGTGGATGACGATGCGGCGCTCTTGGAGGTCACGTCCATCGTGCTGGCGTCGGAGGGGTACAGGGTCCTGACGGCGGAGGACGGTACGGAGGCGCTCCGGGTCGTGGGCCAGGAGAGGTTGGACCTCGTGGTCCTCGACGTGATGCTGCCGCGCGCCAGCGGGTTCGAGGTGTTGCAGAAGATCCGGGGCCAGAGCGACGTCCCGGTGGTGATGCTGACGGCCAAGAGCCAGTCCGTGGACAAGGTGGTCGGGCTGGAGCTCGGGGCCGACGACTACATAACCAAGCCCTTCGACACCAAGGAGTTGCTCGCCAGGATAAAAGCGATCCTGCGCCGTTTCGGTCGCCAGGGAGGGACGGGGCGGGACGGGGTCTTGAAGCTCGGGCCGCTGGAGTTGGACCCGGCCGGCTACACCGTCACCAGGGACGGCGAGACCCTCGAGCTCACGCCGACGGAGTTCAAGATACTCGCCCTGCTCATCCGCCGTCCCGGTCAGGCGTTCACCAGGACCCAGATCTCCGACGCCGTCTCCACCGGCCAGCATTACCTCGCAAGCCGCTACATAGACGTCCACATCAGCCGGCTGCGGGGCAAGATCGAACAAGACCCATCGAAGCCCAGGATCATCCAGACCGTCCCGAGCGTGGGCTACCGGGCCGCCCGGACGACCTCCTGAGAGGAAGCAGCGGAGGCGCGAGGTAGACAGGAAAGGTAAGAACGAACTCTTTTCGAGGCCGAGCTTCAAGGCCCGGATCTTCGTGGCGCTCGTCGGGATCTCGGCCGTCACGAGCCTGGTTATAGGGCTGGTCCTCTACTACTTCGCCCAAAACCGGATGGTGGACACCGAGAGCGACCTGCTCGCCCAACGCTCCCGGACGGCCAACGCCGGAGCCGGGGAGTTCCTGGAGGGCCTTCGCAACCCGGAGGACCAGACCCTGCCGGCCCCCGAGACCTACGGCGAAGAGCTGGTCCGGGCCGTAGCGGGGCCGACCGGGCTGGGGGTACTCTACGTGGGACCGGACGGCAAGCCCATGTCCGCCAGAGACGGCTCCGGGAACTCCGTGGATCCCCAACGGGCCTACCGGCGGCTGGGCCTGGACGACGGCATCTTGAAGAGGGCCAGAGAATCTCCAGGCGGACAGGGCAGGCTCATACTGCGGGACGGCCCTCGCTACATCGCGGTGTTTCCCTTGCTGGACGCGGATGGCCGGGCGAGGGGCGTCATGGTCTACACCGCGCCTCAGGAGGGGTTGGACCAGACGCTTGCCTACCTCCGGTACGGGATACTGGGGGCTATCCTGGCGAGCGTGCTCCTCGCCGGACTCGGGAGCCTCTTGTTGACGCGCCAGATCACGCGCCCCCTCTCGGAGACCAGGGACGCCGCCATCAGGGTCGCATCAGGGGACTACAAGACGACCGTGCCCGTCACGAGCAACGACGAGCTGGGCGAGATGGCCCGGGCCTTCAATTACATGGCAGAAGAGATCGAACACTACGTCGGGGAGATACAAGAGCAAAAAAGCCGCCTGGAGGCCGTCCTGGAAGCCTCTCCAGAGGCCGTCGTCGCCGCCGACCCCGACGGGCGCGTGACGATGGTGAACCCCGCCGCCGCCGGGATGCTCGGCATCCTCGCCACAGACTACGGCCGCCGGCTGGATGAGATCGGGGTCCCGGAAGAGGTGTCATGGTGCCTGAGGGAGGCCGCCGCGACGGGCGTCGCCGTGCGGGAGTTCGAGTCGGAGGAGAAGACTTACTGGGCTTACGCCGCCAGGATGAACCCGAACAGCGACGAGACGGAAGCCGGAGCCATCCTGGCGGTGAGGGACATAACGGAGCACCGCTCGCTGGAGCGGGCGAAGACGGCCTTCGTCTCGGACTTCTCGCATGAGCTTCGGACGCCCCTGACGACCATCCAGAGCGCCGTGGGCCTGCTGGAGCGGGCGCGGGAGAGGCTGGACCCGATGGAGCATCGCGCCCTGGAACTCGCGGATCAGGAACTAAGACGCATCAGGGACATGATCGAGGAGCTTCTCACCCTGGCCCAGATGGATTCCTGGCGCTATTCGCTGGAGGTCGGGCCGGCTGACCTGGGCACCGTTATCCGCAACTCCGTGGAGGCTCTGGGGACGAAGGCCGAAAGGTTCGGCATCGAGGTACGCTTCGAGGACGGCGCCGAGCATCCGTGCGTCTGCGACGCCCAGAAGCTGTACCAGGTCTTCCTCAACCTGCTGGACAACGCGATCAAGTACTCGGATCCTGGCGACCGGGTGGATGTCTTCGTGGAGGAGAACGACTCGTTTGTCTGCGTGATGATCCGGGACACTGGCGTCGGTATCCCGGATGAAGACCTGGACCAGCTCTTCGAGCGGTTCTATCGGGTGGACAAGGACCGCTCGCGGGCGACCGGCGGCAGTGGACTCGGCCTAGCCATCGCCAGGGAGATAGTCGAACTGCACGGCGGAAGCGTCTCCGTGGAGAGCAAAGCCGGCGCCGGTTCCACGTTCAGCGTCGAACTCCCCAAATCTCCTATCACCCGCTCCACGAGCCATGCGATGTAGGGCCGCGGGGCGCCGGGCCACGCAGCGCGCTTTGGAATTAACCGCGCTCGCCGCAATGGTGTTCTTGTTGGTTGGGTGCGGACGGGCCGGGGAAGTCATCATACCGGCCGAGCCGACGGAGCGGGGCGGGACCGACCTGGGACTGGGTCCATCGGTTCGGCCCCTGACCACAGGTCCCGGCGACAAGGGATCTCCACGGTGGAGCCCGTCTGGGGTCCGGATCTCGTTCATCATGGACGGATACGTCGTGGACAAGCCAACGGACGCTAGCTACCTCCGGCGCCGGACGACCAGAGACTTTGGCGCTCAAGAGATCGAATGGGTCTCCTCCGGCGATGCCCTCGCGATACTCAGCGCGGACCTCTCGGAGACACCCGCCGCCGCGTCTCCGGTGGCGGACGGAACCTCGCGAGCCATCTACCGCACGCGCCCGGGAGAAGAGAGCCTGAGCGTGGACGAGATCTCCACCGGTGCCCTGGCGATGAGCCCGCTTCCGGACGGTGGCCTTCTCATCGCCCGCGAGGAGGGCGCATCCACGAGCGAACTAGCCACGATGGATGATAGCGGCCAGGTGTCCCGGACCTATCTCCACCCCGTGGAGGGCAAGGTCTCCGGCCTCTCCGTATCCCCTGACGGAAACACGGCGGTCCTCGCCACGCGGGCGGAAGGGACGGAAGGCTCAGGGAGGTTCGGGATCCTCGGCTTCGACCTGTCGGAAGGGACTTCCTGGCGGATCGCTGACCTCCCGGAAGACGAGGAGGTCTTCGGCGCGCCGCAGTGGACCGGACACGGCGTATTCTACGTAGCCGGCGAGGCGAAGACGGCGGAGAGCGGAGCCGCCGCTTCCTACGACGTGTACCGGCTCCCGCTCGACTCTGGCAAGCCCGGCCCGGCGCCGGGCGTCGGAGAGGATTTCGTCGCGTCGAGCCTCCATGCGTCCCCGGACGGCGAGCGGCTTGCCATAGTGGGCCGCCGAAACCCGAACTCTCCCACCGATCTCTACGTGCTCGACCTGACCACCAACGTACTCCAAGCGGTGACGGCCAACGAGAACATGGAGATCAAGACCAGCCCGAACGACCTGGCGTGGTCAGCGGACGGCGACCACATCGCCATCGTTGCCCGCGGCATCCTCTCCGGCTCCAGGGTCTACCAGGTCAGGGCCGAAGCCCTGCTTGCGGACTTCTACAACGTCTACGACGTGCCGGTGGGAGATTCCGGATGAGAGGCGGCATCCTCTGGGCGCTGGGGACGGCCCTGGCGTTCGTCCTCACGGCGACCGCGTTCCTGCTGCTCGCCGGCCTCTTCGCCACTCCACCGGAGAGGAGTCTCGCTCCCTCCAATCCGAATGGAGACCCCGACCCATCCCTGGATCTGGACCTCGAGGAGGGACAACTGACGGCGCTGGACGACCTCCCGGGACAGAGGCTGGACCTCGCCGTGCGCAACGGAGGTGAAGAGCAACTCTCCGACATATCCCTCACGCTGGAGGTAGCCTCAGAGAACACCGCCCTCACCGAAGCCCGTTACTACAGGGCCACGGTAGACGAACTGGCGGTGGGAGCATCCAGAGATGTCGGGTTCGTCCTCGACCTCTCGCCTCCGGCCGCTCCTGGTGGGGCCGTCTCCCCTGAAGACCTCGAAGCTCCTCAGACCATAGTGGAGATACAGGCCACTACGCCCGAAGGCGTCTCGGCGGTCAGGACCGTGATCCTGCCTCTACAGGCGGATTCTTGACCGGCTCCCGGGAGAACGTCGCCCGGTTGAAGGCTCCGGGCGATGGGGTGGGAGACTTCTTCAGATGCGGGAGCTTTACCCGCCCGATCAAACCACGAGCCAACTCCCCCACTTCGACTGCGCTCCCGAGCTCCGTGTAAGCCAGCGTGTAAGGAGAACCCCGCCGCCAGCCCCGGCGTTCGGGCCTCCACCCGCTCTCCAGCAACACCGCGGTGCAGACGTGCCGGGGCATCCCGAGGTCGCTGGTCACCGCCTCCACCCGTTCGACGCCGCGGCTACGGAGGTCCCGAAGCATCCTTACCAGCAGATGCCGCCGAATGCGGGCATCACCGTCAACGTAGGCCAGGAGAGCCCCATCCTCGCTAAGCGGCCCGACGGGATACCGTCCGGCGTGCGGCAGGCGCCCCGGCGGCCCGTACAGGATGTACCCCATCGTCTCCCCGCCCCGGCGCATCGTGAACGCCGCGGACCCCCAGTCCTCCCGAACCTCGAGCAGCCAGTCTTCGGCGGAGATCTCCTCCTCGGTCCAGTAAGAGACCATCGCCTCGAGTCCAGGGACCGCGCCAGCCTCGCCCGGAGATATCTCCGTGACCGCCGGCATGAAGGACTTTGGCCTCATGCCCCCACCTTCCTACTCTTCACGGTCGTCGTCATCACGCCCCTCATCCAACCGCGCCCTGAGACGGTCCCTGGTCTCCCGCACCCGCCGGCGGAGGTCGCTCGGGGTTTCGCCGGGTTCCGCGGCGATCTCTTTGTCAGCGGTCTTCCGGCGAGCGTCCTGGCGGGCGTCCCACGAGACGTCCCGCAGCGGCGGGCGCGGAGCCGCCGTCTCGGGCTCTTCCTCTGGCGCAACCGCGGCGTTCGCGGGCCCGGCGAACGGCTCATTTTCCAGGTCGTGGGTTCTGGAGGAGCCTTCGCGTGCGCTCGCGAGACGCTCCCGCATCCGTTCCTGGGCCTGAAAGTAGGACTCGCGGCTTCTTTCTCGGGCTTCCCCGGCGCGGTTGGCGATGGAGCCCCTGAGTTCCCTGCCGCTCCGGGGAGCGAGCAGTATCCCGGCCAGGGCTCCAACCGCCCCGCCGATCAGGAAAGTCCTCAACCGCCGATGTTCCATCTCCGCGCTACCTCCCGCCGTTCGGGGTATTCTAACCCCTACCGCCTCGCTGCACCGGCACCCCGCCCCGTGGCGTGCCCGCATCGAACAGGAGCGACGGCTCCCTTTTGTGGGCTTTCTCGGCCATGCCGGAGGTCCGGTTCGCTATGAACGCCACGGCGGCGTCCGAGGCGGCCTCTATGGAGACGTTCTCCACGGCCTGCACCCCGGTTCGCAACGCGCTCTCCAGGATGTGGTCGTGGATCTGGCGTATCTCCCGGAAGTGGGAGATGTACTCCTCGGCCGGACGGCGCATGGATGTCCCGAGGGCGCGGACGTGGAAGCGGTCCACGTGAACGTCCGGGTCAGAAAGATACACGACCAGCGAACACACGTTCGGGTGGTCCTTGTAGCGGTTCAGGATGATCTCCGGTGCAAGATGCACCCCCTCCAAGATCAGGTTCGTCCCCTCCTGGAGCCCCCGGTCCACGATGGCCTCTACCCCCACGGAGACCTGGGAAGCCTGGGCCTGATAACCATAGAGAACCCGACCCTCATCCGCCACTGGCACCCTGATATCCTCCCGCTGCACCCCGTATGAGCTCTTGTGGAGTATCGGGAGGAGGTCAGGGCTTATAGCCTTGCGCAAGACCTCCCGGATGGAATCGGTCCCGATGACGCTCTGGATGTTGAGCCGCCGGGCCACGTCGGCCGCTAAAGTGCTCGTCCCCACCCCGGTCGCCCCTCCGAGGAGAACCACCACTGGCTCGGTGGATTCGCGCAGGACGCGCCACTTGTCCAGCCGGCTGACGATGACCGCGTCGGTCCTCAAGAGCTTGGAGCGGACCCGCGCGAGGACCTCCTCCTCCTCGACAACGTAGCGGCGCTCCGCCAGAAGCTCCGAGCGCACCTCGTTCGCTATGCGGTGGGCCAGCTCGACCCGCGCCCCGGCCTGGGCCAACGTCCGCGCCAGGATGCCCCGCGAAAACGGGGTCTCCTGTCCCCCCTTGACTATCGTGACCTCACGCTCTTCCATGACACCCCCGAAAGCGCCGCCCCGGCGACGCCCGTCTCAGTCGCCGAGGATTCGAAGACCCCCGTACTTCCTCCCCCGGCGCTTCCTGACCCTGGAGTAGAAGAATAGCAAGAAAGCGACGGCAAATAGTGCCAGGAACGGAACGAATAGACTCATCACCCCACCCACCAGCGCCACCACGTCCTCCACGGCGCTCAGGAACCGGGTGGATACCCCGGAAGCCCTGGCCCTTGCCGGAGGCCGTAGCCTGGATTTGAGAATGGCTATGATACCGGCGATAAGGCCGGCGATGCCGCCCGCGACGAGCCACGGGACGGTCTCCGTGGCCGTCATGGTCCACGTCGCCGCGAAGCAGAGGACCGCGCCCGATGCGGCCCGAACCGGGATCAGCACCGCGTTCAGTCCTCTTTCGACCGCCTTCACCTTGTCAAGAACGCCCTCCAGAATCGCCAGCCCGAACAGGCCGCCGGCCACCGGCCATCCGACGAACGGTTCGACCGGCCCCGGCAACGCGAAGAGCCCGAGCAAGGAGAAGGAGGCGACGAGCGCGAGCGGCAGGAAGGCCCGCACCCCCGCCACGGAGGCGAGTCCCACGCCGATGCCGACTGCCAGAAGAATCTCCATGCCCGCATTATACTTCGGCGCTCCCCACCATCCACCCGCCGGGAGCGGCACGATGCCGTAATGGACCTTTGCTCCAGGCTCGCGCCTCTCTGGGCTATACTCGCTGGACTTTAAGGCGTATCTGACGAAGTTCGGAGGGTTTCGTGTCTCAGACCGTGACGATGGACAAGATGGTGGCTTTTTGCAAGCGCCGGGGCTTCGTGTACCAGAGTTCGGAGATCTATGGCGGACTCCGCTCCTCCTACGACTACGGACCCCTAGGCGTCGAGATGAAGCGGAACATAAAGGAAGAGTGGTGGCGAAGGGTCGTCCACATGCGCGATGACGTGGTCGGCCTCGACGCCGCCATCATCATGCACCCGAAGGTGTGGGAGGCTTCCGGCCACACCGAGACCTTCAACGACATGCTCGTGGAGAGCCGCACCAGCAAGCGCCGCTACCGCGCCGACCACCTCATCGAAGACGCCACCGGAATAGACGCCGAAGGTAAAAGCGCGGAAGAGCTTACGAAAATCATCGAGGAGGACGACAGGGTCAAGGACCCGATGGACGGCGGGCGGGACTTCGCGCCGGTGCGGCCTTTCAACCTGATGTTCGAGACGTACATGGGGCCGGTCAAGAGCGATGAGAACCTGGCGTATCTAAGGCCGGAGACGGCGCAGGGCATCTTCGTGAATTTCAAGAACGTCACGCAGACCAGCAGGGTCAAGGTGCCGTTCGGTATCGCGCAGCAAGGGAAGTCCTTTCGGAATGAGATCACGCCAGGCAACTTCATCTTCCGCACCCGCGAGTTCGAGCAGATGGAGATGGAGTTCTTCGTCGAGCCCGGCACTGACGAGGAGTGGCACGAATTCTGGATTGAGGAGCGCTGGAACTGGTACCTGAACCTCGGCATCCGCGAAGAAAATCTCCGCCGCTACGAGCATCCGAAGGAGAAGCTCTCCCACTATTCCAAGCGCACGGTGGACATCGAGTACAACTATCCCTTCGCCGGCTGGTCGGAGTTGGAGGGGATAGCGAACCGCACCGACTACGACCTCAAGCAGCACGCGGAGTTCTCCGGCGAGAACCTGGAGTACATAGATCAGACGACCAACAACCGCTACTATCCCTATGTCATCGAGCCCGCCGTCGGGCCGGACAGGATCATGCTGGCCTTCCTCATGGACGCCTACATGGAGGAGGAGATAAACGGCGAGGAGCGCACAGTCCTCAAGCTACACCCGCGCATCGCCCCGATCAAAGCCGCCGTCTTCCCGCTCTCCAAGAAGGAACCCGTCTCCACCATCGCGCGCGAACTCTACGACGATCTCAAGGGCGACTATCGGCTCTCCTACGACGACTCAGGCTCCATCGGGCGTCGCTACCGCCGCCAGGACGAGGTGGGAACCCCCTTCTGCGTGACGGTGGACTTCGACACCATCGAGGACCGGCAGGTCACCATCCGCGACCGCGACACCCTGAAGCAGGAGCGCGTTCCGCTGGAGGCCGTCCGGGACCGTCTACAGGCCCTGATCTCCGGCTAGAAACGCTCCGCGTCCAGCAGCGAAGGAGGAGTGCCGTGGCAGTCGAGGTGATTGGCATTGACCACGTGTACGTGGCGGTGCGAGATATGGAAACGTCCGAGAGATTCTACGACCGCGTCATGCCCATCCTGGGTTTCAGGCGGGACGATGGAAATATCGGCGGCGATCCCCACGTCTTCTACTACGGCCGCCACCTCGTGTACGCCTTGAGGCCCGCGAGCGAAGACACCCCGGATCACGACCCATACGCACCGGGGCTCCACCATCTTTGTTTCAGGGTGGTGGACGAGGAAGCCGTGGACCGCGCGGCGGGTGATCTCGCGGAAGCGGGCGTGGAAGTCACGGAGCCCCGCTACTACCCGGAGTATGGTCCAGATTATTACGCTACGTTCTTCGAGGACCCGGACGGCATAAGGCTGGAGATAATGAACTTCCGACTTGTTTAACTCTGGTTAGGAGCTCTGTGGTCTGCAGCCGCTAAGCTTCTAGGGCGCCGGTTATAGGGATCGCTCGCGAACTTCCTGTCGCCTATAGGATGGGTTGGCTTGTTCTCGGCTTGCGTCTCGCCGGCGACCGCGGCGTGCGGAGTGACTCAAAAGAGGTATGGGAGCACGGCCCGAAGTCGGAATGTCCTTCACGCACGCCAATAGTAGTGGCAGAGATCCGACCGAAACGGAGGTGCGTGCGCATGAAGGTGCTCATCGGGGTCGATCCCCACAAGGCGTCGGTCGCCGTCGCGGCGGTGAACGAGGCCGGCGAGCTCGTCGAGGGCGCCCACTTCTCGCAGAACCGAGCCGGCTTGAGGGCCCTCGAACGTTGGTCGAAGCGGTTCCCCGAGCGCCGTTGGGCGGTGGAGAACGCCGGCGGCCTCGGCAGGCACTTGGCGCAGAGGCTGTCTGCGGCAGGCGAGTCCGTGGTGGACGTGCCGCCGAAGCTTTCGGCACGGGTGCGGGTGCTCTCGACTGGCAACTCCCGCAAGAACGATGGGCTCGATGCCCTCGCCACAGCGTTGGCCGCCTCGCGCAACAAGCGGCTGGCGACGGTCGATCCCGAGGCCGCCTCGGAGGTGCTGCGCCTGCTTTCCGAGAGGCGCGAAGACCTGGTGGCCGAGCGTACCCGGGCGCTCAACCGCCTCCACGGGCTTCTGCGGGACCTCGTCCCCGGCGGGGTAGCCGGAACGCTTTCGGCCCGCCGGGCCGCACGCATCTTGCGCGGCATACGGTCGCAGGGCGCCTCGGCCCGCCTCCGCCGGCGGTTGGCTTCGGAGGTCCTGCGCGACATCCGGACGCTGGATCGAAAGATCGCGGACCTCAACGAGCGCATCGAAGCCGAGGTAGAAACTTCCGGCACCACCCTCACCGAGATCTTCGGCATAGGTCCCATACTGGCCGCGAAGATCATCGGGGCGGTCGGCAGTGTGGTGCGCTTCCCGACCAAGGCACACTTCGCCTCCTACTCTGGTACGGCGCCGGTGGAGGCTTCGAGCGGCCAGGTGGTGCGCCACAGGCTCTCGCTGGCCGGAAACCGCAAGCTCAACAACGCCCTGCACATGGTCGCAGTATGCCAGGCCAGATCGGACGCCCGGGGCGGGACTTACTACCGCAAGAAGATCGCGGAGGGAAAATCTCGCAAGGAGGCGCTGCGGTGCCTCAAGAGGCGCATCTCTGA
>JBPCLT010000117.1:0-3849 GCA_051003015.1 Rubrobacteraceae bacterium
GTGGCGGGGCTGGCCCTGCTCGTGGGAGAACGCCGTCCCCGAAAGCCCAAATTCAGGCATGAGGTCTGGCACACCGTCGAAGAGGAAGAAGACCCGCGTAGCGAAGGACCTTCGCATGAGGGCGAGCCCGAAGAACCCGATGAAGGATCCTCCGAAAGCGTTGCCCAACACTCCCAGACTCCACCCCCAAATGAGCATCCCGAAACCAGGATAATCGCCGGCGATGATGAGCCGGGATCGAACGAGCCTGATGAGGACGAGCCTGATGAGGACGAACCTGAAGCCGATGATCCCGAAAAGAATGGACCGCAAGAGAAGCAGTAAGTTTCCGGCGCGTGGCGGGATGAGGTTCCGAAGCGGGCAGTCGGCAGAAAGGAGCTAGTAGATGGGGCTCATTCGCACGGTGATCGGCTTTGTGATCCTGGTCATACTCTTCCACGTCGGGATGGTATACCTGTCCGTCGAGCAGGACACGAACGGCCTGACCAACGCCCTGTACAGCCTCGGCAAGCTGCTTGAGTCACCGGCTGAGGCCCTGGTCAACGCGCTCCCCCTCTCCGCCGAGCAGCGAAGCTCATATGCTACGAGCGGCTTCTACTTCACCGCCCTCTCGGCGGCGGCGGTCTACTTCCTCATCTTCTTGTTGCTCGGGGTGGGACGCCGGTAGTCAGGGCTGTATCCACGAGCACGACATCGTAATCTCGCTCCACCAACTGCCCGGCGCGGGGCAACGAGTACAGGTAGGCGTGGCCCACGCCGGCGAAGGACATGGCCGGTCGTTGGATGTCTTCGGGCCTCTCTCTGGCGGTTGGGCATCGGGGAACAGGGCAGAGAATCAAGTATACTTCCCCGAATCGTAACCGGAGATCAGAAGGAGTCGTGGACGTGTCCAGAGAGGCCCCCAGAGCTTATAGAGAACATTTCTATCCCTGGAAATACAGGAGATGCAATGATCGAGTTTAGAGGCGTCAGCAAGACTTATCCCGGCACCGAGAAGCCGGTGGTCAACGACCTTTCCTTCGAAGTCCCAGAAGGGGAGGTCTGTGTGTTGGTGGGACCGAGCGGGTGCGGCAAGACCACCTCCATGCGGATGGTCAACCGCCTGATCGAGCCCACGCAGGGTGAGGTCCTCATTGACGGCGAGCCGAACACCGCCATGAGCGGGACGCAGCTCCGGCGCAAGATCGGCTACGCCATCCAGCAGATCGGCCTCTTCCCCCATCGCACCATCGCAGACAACGTGGCGACCGTCCCGAGCCTTCTGGAGTGGGACCGCAGCCGCATCCGCGAGCGGGTGGACGGGCTCCTCGACCTCGTCGGGCTCTCCCCCGATGACTACCGCGACCGGTATCCGGCGGAGCTTTCCGGGGGGCAGCAGCAGAGGGTTGGGGTGGCGCGGGCGATGGCGGCTGACCCCCCAATCATGCT
Source organism: Rubrobacteraceae bacterium (assembly GCA_051003015.1). Taxonomy (GTDB): domain Bacteria; phylum Actinomycetota; class Rubrobacteria; order Rubrobacterales; family Rubrobacteraceae; genus JACDGB01. The sequence continues at coordinate 1,429 of JBPCLT010000117.1, forward strand.
CATGGACGAGCCCTTCGGGGCGGTGGACCCAATCACCCGCGAGCGGTTGCAGGACGAGTTTGTCAAGATCCAGGGCGATATCAAGAAGACCATCGTCTTCGTCACCCACGACATAGACGAGGCCATCAAGATGGGCGACCGTATAGCCATCCTCAGGCAGGGCGGTTTCCTGGAGCAGTTCGACAGCCCCGAGAACATCCTGGCGAACCCGGCCTCGGAGTTCGTGGCCTCCTTCGTCGGGGCGGATCGCATCCTGAAGCGTCTCTCGTTGATGCGCGTCAGGGAGATGAAGTTGGAGACAGTGAACGGCGATGGCGGCGGGCTGCCGGCGATAAGTGGCGACCTCACGGTGCGAGACGCGCTCTCGGAGATGATGGGCTCGGGGACGGAGCAGGCCGTGGTCGAGACAGACGGCGAGCGCCGCCTCATCACCATGAGCGCCATAGAGGAGCTCTCCCAGGACCGGGAAAAGCCGCGTGGGTAGGATGCACCTCCTCCAGACGTATGGGCCGCTGATCGAGTGGGATTGGATCTCGGAGAACTTCGTGGAGGATATCTTGCCTGCCCTGCAGGGCCACATCTTCCTCTCCGCGGTCTCCGTGACGATAGCCCTGGCGATCTCACTCCCCCTCGGAATCCTCGCGGCCCGCTACCGAACAGCCTACACGCCGGTCACGTTCATCACGGGGCTTCTGTACACCATCCCGAGCCTTGCGATGTTCGGCATCCTCATCACCGTCCCCGGCATCGGAATCGGGCCGCGGGCGGTGATCGTGGCTCTGGTCGCGTACTCGCTCCTCGTGCTGATCCGCAACGTGGTGGCTGGGCTGGACGCAGTGCCCCCGGAGACGGTTGACGCAGCGCGGGGCATGGGCCTGACGCCGCGCCAGATCCTCTTCAGCGTGGAGTTGCCGCTGGCGCTGCCGGTGATCGTGGCGGGCATCCGCATTGCGACCGTGACGATAATCGGGATCGCCACCATCGGAGCGTACATCTCCGGCGGCGGGCTGGGGAAGATGATCTTCGACGGCATCAACCGGGGTTTTCCGACCATGATCATCACCGGCGCGGTTCTGGCGACGGCGCTGGCAATCGTGGCGGACGTGTCTCTGCTGGCGGTGGAACACCGGCTACGTCCCTGGGCCCGGACGAGGAGAGCGTAGGATGGGTGCTATTTTCGAGGTGACGCAACGCCCGAAATTCCCGGAGCTGCTCCAGACGCACATCGTCCTCTCCGTGGTCTCGCTGCTCATCGCCATCACCATTGCGATCCCCGTGGCCCTCGCGGTGCGAAACACGCCGCTCGGCTCCGCGATAGGCATAAACATCGGCAACGTCGGCAGGGCGGTGCCCTCCATCGCCATACTGGCCCTCACCCTGCCGCTCCTGGGGTTCGGATTCGTCCCGTCGCTCCTCGCGCTAACGCTGCTCGCCATCCCGCCCATCCTCATCAACGCCGCGACGGGGCTGAAGGAGGTTAGCCGGGAGGTCGTTGACGCGGCGCGCGGCATGGGGCTCTCGGAGGCTCAGATCCTCAGCCGCATCCAACTCCCCATCGCGATGCCCGTCATCTTCGCCGGCATCCGCACCTCGGCAGTGCAGGTGGTGGCAGCCGCCACTTTGGCGACCTTTATCGGCGGCGGCGCGCTGGGAGAGCTGATCGTGGAGGGCCTGCAACGCGGCGACACGCCCGTGCTTCTGGCGGGCTCGTTCACCATCGCGCTCCTGGCGATAGCCACCGAGTTGATCTTCGGCGGACTCGAAAGGGCTTTTACCCCGAGAGGGCTGCGCCTGGCCCGGAAGAAGAAGTAACCCGAACATGGAGGAATACATGAAGATGAAGACCCTGCGCGCTCCGCTGACGGCTCTGCTGGCGGCTCTCCTCACCCTGACCGCCGCGTGCGGCAACGTCGGCGAAGAGGGGGGCGGCGGCCCGAGCAGCAGCGGAGACGAGTCGGCGATCATCGTCGGCTCCAAGAACTTCACCGAGCAGTACGTCCTCGGCGAGCTCTACGCCCAGGCGCTGGAGGCGGAGGGATTGAGCGTGGAGACCAAGCTCGACCTCGGCTCCGCCCAGATAGCGGACAAGGCGCTCCGCAGCGGGCAAATAGATATCTATCCCGAGTACACGGGCACAGCTCTGGTGGACATTCTCGGCTACAAAGGCAAGAACCCGGCGACCCCGGAGGCCACGTATCAGGAGGCCAAGAAGCTCTATGAGGAGCGTGAGCCGGCCACGACCATGCTCCAGCCCGCGGACTTCAACAACACCTACGGCGTGTTCGTGACCCGCGAGGTCGCCGAGGAACAAAACCTCCAGACGCTGCCCGACGTCGCGGAAGCATCGCCGGATCTCACCTTCGTCGCGTTCACGGAGTTCCTCAGCCGCCCGGACAGCTATCCGAACATGAAGAAGAATTA
>JBPCLT010000118.1:0-3735 GCA_051003015.1 Rubrobacteraceae bacterium
TCATGGTCGTCGTGTCGAGCGTCAACGTCGGGATCATCGCCGGCAACGACTTCTTGCTGACCTCCGCGCTGCTTCTCGGCTCCGGCTTCGCTATTTACACCGTGATCCGGGCGAACTCCCAACAGAAGTTGTTGAAGGCCGGGTTTTTCATAGCGATGGTCATGGCCGCCGTGACTTTCGCCGCTGGTCTGATCGGTGGCGCCAGCTTCCCCGACGCCCTCTGGCAGGGCGTCCTCGGCCTGGGCAACGGCGTGCTATCGTTGATGCTTGCGATGGTGCTGCTCCCGTTGCTTGAGAACGCCTTCAACATCTTGACGCCGATGAAGCTCTTGGAACTCTCGAACCCGAGCAACGAACTGCTCCACAAGCTCCTCCAGAAAGCGCCTGGCACCTTCACCCACTCCATGCAGGTCGGCAACCTCTCCGAGTACGCCGCCGAGCGCATCCGGGCTGACGCTTTGCTTGCCCGTGTCGGGGCCTATTACCATGACGTAGGCAAGCTGGAGCATCCCGCCTACTTCGTGGAGAACCAGATCTCCCAGATAAACCCGCATTCCACCCTGTCTCCGACGCTGTCGGCCCGCATCATCAAGCGGCACGTGAAGGATGGCCTGGAGATAGGGCGTGCATGGGGGCTGCCGCAAGAGATCCTGGACATCATCGCCCAGCATCACGGCTCGACCCGGATAGAGTTTTTCTACCGCAAGGCGCTTGAGAACGCCCTGGACGGCGAGACCGTGCGCGAGTCGGACTTCCGATACTCCAGCGGCCGTCCGAAGAGCAAGGAGGCCGGTATCGTGATGGTCGCGGACTCCGTCGAGGCGACGGTCAAGTCCATCGCCAAGCCGACGCCCAAGCGCGTGGAGGACATCATCGCCGATACTATCCGAAGCAAGATCGAAGACGGACAATTCGACGACTGCGAGCTGACGATGCGTGAGATCCACGAGGTCGGCGAGGCCATCCGGGAGGCGCTCATAGGATTCCTGGGACCGCGCATCGAGTACCCGGATGCTCCATCCGAAACGGGCAAGGCAGGCAAACCCAAACCCGCCGGAACCGTAAACTGAGGCGCGTCAACGCCGCCATGACATTCACCGTCGAAGTCCTCGACGAAGTGGATCACGGCCACCTGACATCCGAACGCGCCACGGAACTCTGCGCGGCGGCTTTCTCCGAACGAGGATTCGACCTGGAGCGGGTGGGCGAGATGTCCGTGGCGCTCGTCGCTCCAGAGGCTATCCGGGACCTGAACCGCGAGTTTCGGGACGTGGACCGTCCGACGGACGTTTTGAGCTTCGAGGTGGACGGACCATACGGGGAGATGGTGGGAGAGATCGTAGTTTGTCCGGTCCAGGCAGACCCTGACATCGGTGTCGAGGAACTCGTGATACACGGGACGTTGCACCTGTCTGGCATGGACCACGGCGAGGATTTCGAGGCGAGCGAGATGGCCCGGACTCAGGAAGCCGTGATGGAGAGGGCGCATGGGCGGCAAGGGTAAAGAAACCGGGGCCGCGAAGGGCCAACAGAGCGTGGCCCACAGCTTCGAGCACGCCTACCAGGGCATCATCTACGCCGTACGCACCCAGCGCAACATGCGCATCCACGCGGTCGTGGCGGCGCTGGTGTTGGTCGCGGGCCTGCTCGTGGGTGTGAGCGCGTTGGAGCTCGCGGCCCTCGTCTTGACCATAATGATCGTGTTCGTCACCGAGATGCTCAATACGGCGCTGGAGTTCGCGGTGGACCTGGTCACGAAGGAGTACCATCCACTGGCGAAGCTGGCGAAGTACGTCTCGGCCGGGGCCGTCCTCGTGTCGAGCGCCGGGGCGGTTTTGGTCGGCTACCTGATCCTGTCGGACGATCTGGGACCGCTCTCGCTCGAGACCTTGCAGAGCATCCGCGGCTGGCCGGGACATCTCACGCTCGTCTCTTTGGCGCTCGTGATGATCGTGGTCCTCCTCGTCAAGGCGCTGACTCGTTCCCCGAACTCATTCCATGGCGGGATGCCCTCGGGACACGCGGCGGTCTCCTTCGCCGGATGGGTCGCGGCGAGCTTCCTCGCCGCCGATGCGTCCTATGGGGGGCTCATCTCGATCATCGCCCTCTTGATGGCCCTCCTCGTCTGCCAGAGCCGGGTCGAGAGCGGGACCCACGGCGTCTACCAGGTAGTTATGGGGGCCGTGATCGGGGCCCTCGTCTCCGTAGCCGTCTTCCAACTCGCGTGAAAGGAGCGGAGATGGACCTCGAATCCGTGATGAACGCAGCCCGCGAAGCGGCCCAGAATGCGTATGCGCCATACAGCGGCTTCCGCGTGGGCGCGGCCATACTGACTGAGGGCGGCGCCCTCCACGCCGGCTGCAACGTCGAGAACGCCTCCTACGGCCTCGGCATCTGTGCCGAACGCAGCGCCGCTGTCGCGATGGCGCTCGCCGACCCGGAGGACCGGGGGATCCAACTCGTCGCCGTCGCCAGCCCAAACGCCGCGCCATGCTTTCCGTGCGGGGCCTGCCGCCAATTCCTGCGCGAGTTCGGGTGCAAGGAGATCGTGGTGGAAGACCCCGCGGAGCCTTCCGGCTTCCGCCATTATCCGTTCGAGGCGTTGCTACCGCACTCCTTCGGCCCGGAGCACCTGTGAGCGGCATGGCGTTCGACGGCGCCGGCGAGAATGGTCTGCGGAGCGGTTTCATAGCGGTTGTTGGCCGGCCAAACGTGGGCAAGTCAACCCTCGTCAACCGGCTGGTGGGGACGAAGGTTTCGATCACCTCCCCCCGCCCCCAGACGACCCGTGGTCCCATCCGGGGTGTCCGCAACGGTCCCGGCTACCAGGCGGTTTTCGTAGACACCCCCGGCTCCCAGAAGCCCCGCGATACGCTGCGCGCCCGGATGCAGCAGCAGGTCCTCGACAGCCTCTCGGAGTCCGACGTGATCCTCTTCCTCCTCGACGCTTCGCAGGCCGCCGAGGTCGGCCGGGGCGACCGCTACGTGGCCGAGCTAGTGGCGAAGACCGAAACACCCTCCATAGCCTGCGTGAACAAGGTGGATCTCCTGTCCCGATCCGATGATGCTCTGCCTATCGTCCAGTCCGTGCGCGGGCTCGCGGAGTGGACGGACGTTTTCCTGTTGAGCGCGACAGGTGGCCTGAACGTCGAGCCACTGATGGACGCCGTGGCCGAACTGCTGCCGCCTGGCCCACAATACTTCCCGAAGGACGCGGTCTCGGACTACCCTGAGACCCTGATCCTGGGCGAGTACATCCGTGAAAAGGCGCTGAACGCGCTCAGGGAAGAGGTCCCTCACGCCATCGCAGTCGAGATCGAAGAGGTGGAGCGCAAGGAGAACGTGACCGTCGTCTACGCCGTCATCCACGTAGAGCGAAGCACCCAGCGCATGATCGTGCTCGGCAAGAATGGCAAGACCATCAAACGCATCGGCACCGAAGCCCGCCGCGACGTGGAACGCTTGCTCGGGACCAGGATTTACCTCGATCTCAAGGTGAGGGTGACACCTGGATGGAGGAGCGACCCGAAGTTTCTGGAGCGGCTGGGATTATAATGGGAGAAATGCCGGGATGTACCCGGTTCGAGGCGGAAACGCACGGGAAGGGCGGCGGGAGTTGGGCATGAGGGTGCGGGAGTTTGCGAAGATGGTGGATCACACCCTGCTCAAGCCCGACGCCACGGAGAAGGACTTCCGGCGTCTGTGCGGGGAGGCGGCGGAACACCACTTCGCGGC
>JBPCLT010000119.1:0-12876 GCA_051003015.1 Rubrobacteraceae bacterium
ACACGCCCCGCGCCTTCGTCGAGGAGCTGGCCTTCGTGACCTCGGTCGGCTACCGTCACGGCGGCGGCTCGCGGCGGGAGCTTGGCTACTCCGGCGGCGGTCCCACGGTCATCATCACCGACCTGGGCGTGCTGCGCCCCGATCCGGAGACGAAGGAGTTCGTCCTGACCGCCCTTCATCCTGGCGCGACCGTCGAAGGGGCAAGAGAGGCCACGGGCTGGGACCTGAAAGTGGCGGAAGAACCGGCGGCTACCGAGCCGCCATCGGAAGAGGAGCTTCGCGTCCTGCGCGAGTTGCGTGCAAGGACCGAGCGGGCAAGGGGGACGAGAGCATGAACTACGGAGGAGCGAACGAAGCCTGGATCGTGGGTGCCGTGAGGACGCCCATCGGACGCCACGGCGGGGCTCTCGCCGCCGTCCGGCCCGACGACCTGGGCGCCGTCGCGCTGGAAGCCCTGATCGAGAATACCGGCGTCTCTCCAGCCGAGGTCGAGGACGTCTACTTCGGCTGCGCCAACCAGGCCGGCGAGGATAACCGCGACGTGGCGCGCATGTCCCTGCTCCTGGCAGGCTTCCCCGAGACGGTGGCCGGGGCTACGGTCAACCGCCTGTGCGGCTCCGGGCTCGAAGCGGTGGCGAACGCCGCCCGCGCCGTGATGCTCGGGGAGGCGGACGTATACGTCGGAGGCGGCGTGGAGTCCATGAGCCGCGCTCCGTGGGCGGTCGGCAAGCCCGAGCGCGGCTTCGCCACCGGACCCAATCAGATGCACGACACGTCCCTGGGCTGGCGCTTCGTCAACCCGAGGATGGAGGAGCTGGGCCATACCGACTCCCTGGGCATGACCGCCGAGAACCTGGCCGAGGAACGATTCCACCTCACCGCAGAGGAGCAGGAGCCAGAGAAGCTCGCCAGCGAGTACGACATTTCGCGCGAGGCCCAGGACCGTTTCGCCCTTAGGAGCCACCAAAAGGCCGTTGCCGCGCAGGACGAAAAGCGTTTCCGGGCTGAGGTCGTGCCCGTCACCGTGAAGACGCGCAAATCCGAGTCAATCGTCGAGGCCGACGAAGGTCCCCGACGCGACACCACGCTGGAGAAGCTCGGCAAGCTGAAGCCCGCTTTCAGGAAAGACGGCAGCGTCACGGCGGGCAACTCCAGCTCCCTCAACGACGGCGCGGCTGCCGTGATGGTCGTCTCGAAGGAGTACGCTGAGTCGCACGGCCTCGCCCCGCTGGCGAAGATACGAAGCGTCGCGGTCGCCGGCGTCTCGCCGCGCATCATGGGCATCGGGCCGGTCCCCGCGACGCGGAAAGCGTTGGAGCGAGCCGGTATTTCGTTCGGCGACATCGGCCTTGTGGAACTGAACGAGGCGTTCGCGGCACAGAGCCTGGCTGTGCTGCACGAGTGGGAAATGGACCCGGAAGACGAGCGGCTGAACCCCAACGGTGGAGCCATAGCCATCGGTCATCCGCTGGGATGCTCGGGGGTGCGCATCCTGACGACGCTCGTTCACGAGATGCAAAGGCGCGAGAGCGTCCGGTTCGGGCTGGCGACGATGTGCATCGGGGTGGGGCAGGGGATCGCGATGGTCGTTGAGAGGATGGAGGGCGCAGCTTGAGAGAGGACCGCATGACACGGCCACAGTCCGGCGGCTACCGGCGCGACACCGGGGACCACCCGCCGTATCTGTATCCCGCATATGGGTCCACGCGCCTGCGGGCACCGGACAGGCCCCTCGTTATCCTGCCGCATACCCTCTCCGAGTTGACGGGGCCGGTATACGGACATGGGCGCGTGGGAGAGTTGGACAATGACCTCACGCGCCAGCATGCGGGCGAGCCTCTGGGAGAGCGCATTATCGTCTTGGGGCGCGTCCTTGATGGAGACGGGAGGCCGGTGCGGGACAGCTTGATCGAAGTGTGGCAGGCGAACGCCGCTGGCCGCTACGCGCATCACGGCGACCGGCATCCGGCGCCGCTCGACCCCAACTTCACCGGTGCTGGCCGCTGCCTCACCGGCGGCGAGGGACGCTACCGCTTCGTCACGGTCAAGCCCGGCGCGTACCCGTGGGGGAACCACGACAACGCATGGCGGCCCGCGCACATCCACTTCTCGCTCTTCGGACCCGCCTTCGCGACGCGCCTCGTCACCCAGATGTACTTCCCCGGCGACCCGCTCTTCGAGCACGACCCCATCTTCCAGTCCGTGAGCGACCCGAAGGCCAGGCAGCGTCTGATCTCTCGCTTTGACCTGTCAGCGACCGAGCCGGAGTGGGCGCTCGGCTACAACTTCGACATCGTGCTGCGCGGACGCGACGCCACCCCGATGGAGGACCACGGATGATGCCCGACTCGGTTTCCACGCCGTCGCAGACCGTGGGACCCTTCTTCCACCTCGGGCTGCTGGCTGAGGACGGGTCCAGGCTCGTGGATCTGGATCATCCATCAGCCATCCGCATCCACGGCACGGTCTACGACGGCGCGGGAGAACCCGTCCCCGACGCGATGCTCGAACTCTGGCAGGCAAACGCCGCGGGCCGCTACGCCCATCATGAAGATGGACTTGAAGACCTGCCGCCGGAGGATGGCTTCTCCAGCTTCGGACGATGCGGGACCGACGATGCCGGACGCTTCGAGTTCGTGACGCTCAAGCCCGGCTCCGTTCCCGGTACCAATGGACAGCCGCAGGCGCCGCACATCAACATGTCTGTCTTCGCGAGAGGTCTCCTCAAACGCCTCGTCACCCGCATCTACTTCCCCGACGAGGAGGAGGCCAACGCCGCCGACCAGGTGCTCGCTTCCATCCAAGACCCCGCCTTCCGCTCGACGCTGGTCGCGCACGCCGCCCGCGATGGACTTCGCTTCGACGTACGTTTGCAGGGCGAGCGGCAGACCGCCTTCTTCGATGTCTGATGTGGAGGTTTCAGGCATCAGGCATCAGGTTTCAGGGGAAGGCGGGTATGCCGGAGCGAAACGGTAACCTCGGAGGTCTTACGGGCCGGACGGCCGCGCTCTCTGCGATGTCTGAGGACTTCCGTGTCTGAAAGCCTGTTCGAGCCTATCTTCGTCCCTGACGCCATTCGGGAGGCGGTAGGTGGGCGCGCGTGGCTCCAGGCGATGCTCGACGCCGAGCGGGCGCTGGCGGTCGCGGAGGCGCGGGCCGGGCTTATTCCCGCCGGGGCTGCCGAAGCAATCGCCGGATGTTGTGACGCCGACCGGTTCGATGTCGAGGAGATTGGTGTCGCCGGACGCGCCGCGGGCAACCCCGTCCCGCCGCTCGTGGAGGCTCTCACCAAAAACGTCTCCGCAGTGTCCGAAGAAGCCGCGCGCCACGTTCACAAGGGTGCCACAAGCCAGGACATCACCGACACCGCCGCGATGCTCGTCTCCCGGCGGTCGCTCGGCCTGATCCTCACCGAGTTGGATGGGATCTCGGCGGCCTGCGCCCGTCTGGCCGGGGATCACCGGGACACGCTTATGGCCGGTCGTACGCTCATGCAGCAGGCGCTCCCTACCACGTTCGGGCTCAAAGCAGCCGGATGGCTGGTCTCCACCCTCGATGCCCGGCGGAGGCTCGTGACCCTGCGTGGGTCAGGGCTAGCGGCGCAGCTTGGGGGAGCCGCCGGCACGCTGGCTTCGCTCGGTCCTTCCGGCACCGAGGTATTGCGTGAGTTCGCGGACGAGCTGAGTCTTCCCGAGCCCGTCTTGCCCTGGCATACGGCGCGGTTCCGCATCGCCGATCTGGGGAATGCCCTGGCGCTGGCGGCGGGGACTATGCACAAGGTCTCCCTCGATGTGATCCTGATGTCCCAGACCGAGGTGGCCGAAGTGGCCGAGCCCTCCGGCGATGGGCGCGGCGGTTCGTCCACCCTGCCGCACAAGCGCAACCCGGTCGGCTCGGTACTCGCCGCCGCCTGCGCCCGCCGCGTCTATCCGCTCGCGCAGACTTTGCAGTCGGCGATGGCGCAGGAGCACGAACGCGCAGCCGGGGCCTGGCATTCGGAGTGGGAAGCTCTGAGCGATGCGCTCGCCCTGACCGGTGGCGCGGCGGCCGCAATGCGCGAGACGCTCGAAGGCTTGCAAGTCCATCCCGGACGCATGCGCGAGAACCTTGACGTCACCGGTGGTCTGCTCCTCGCCGAGCACGTCACGACCGCCGCCGCCGAGAAACTCGGTCGGATGCAGGCGCACGAGCTGGTGCAAAATGTTTCCCGGCGGGCTGTCGAAAACGGCAAGCCGTTTCGCGAGGAGATCGTGGTCGAGCCGGACCTGCGCGCGGCGTTGACGGATGAGGAGATAGACGCCGCGCTCGACCCGGCTGGATATCTGGGATCAGCCGGTAATTTCGTGGATCGGGCGCTCGAACTTTATCGCAAGGAGGGATTGGCATGACGGCGAAAGAGACCGTGGAACTGCGCCACCTGATCGAAGGACCCGAAGATGCGCCGGCGCTCGTGTTGGCGAACTCGCTCGGCACGACGCTCGCCATGTGGGACGCTCAGATTCCGGCGTTGTCCGAAGGCTTTCGCCTGGTGCGCTACGACCATCGGGGGCATGGCGGCTCTCCCGTCCCCGAACCGCCATACGCCATCGGGGACCTCGGGCGGGATGTGCTCGCGATGCTCGACGGGCTCGGGATCGAACGCTTCTCTTTTGTCGGGCTCTCTATCGGAGGGATGGTCGGGATGTGGCTGGCGAGCGAGGTTCCGGAGCGCATCTCGCGGCTCGTGCTCGTGTGTACGTCGGCGCTGCTTGGGCCAAAGGAGGTGTGGGACGAGAGGATATCCGTGTCCCGCAAAGACGGCGTCGGCGCTCTGGAGGACGCCGTGCTCGAACGCTGGTTCACCCCGGAGTTCCGCGCCGCGCGGCCCGAGACCGTGGAGCGGGTAGGGCGGGACCTGCGCGAGACTTCCGCGGAGGGTTACGCGGGTTGCTGCGCGGCGATCCGGGACATGGATCTGCGGAGCAGGCTCGGAAGCATACGGGCTCCGACGTTCGTGATCTCCGGTTCCGACGACCCCTCCACCCCACCCGAACACGGAGAGTTCATCCACGACGGGATATCCGGCTCGGAGTTCATGGTCGTCGAACAGGCGGCGCACCTGGTGAACATCGAGCAGCCGGAGACGGTCAACCGCGCCATCCTCGAACATCTCGATCCGGCGACGGGACGATGAGCGATTCAGCCCACGAGCGAGGCATGGAAGTCCGTAGGGAGGTGCTAGGCGACGAGCATGTGGACGCCGCCGCCGGGCGGACGACGCCATTTACGGAAGACTTCCAAGACCTCATCACGCGCTACGCCTGGGGTGAGGTCTGGACTCGCCCCGGCCTCGACCGGCGCACCCGAAGCTGCATCACCCTGACCGCCCTCGTCGCCCTGGGCCATCTCGAAGAACTGAAGCTGCACGTCCGCGCCGCGCTCCGAAACGGCCTGACGGAGGACGAGATCAAAGAGGTCCTGCTCCAGAGCGCCATCTACTGCGGTGTACCGGCCGCCAACTCGGCCTTCACCGCCGCCCAAAAAGTACTCGCCGAACACGCGGAACCGGAATCAGGAGAACGAGAATAGAGCAGTTGTAAAAGAAGTTCCCCTTCTCTGGAAACGTGATCAGCGACGACCATTCAGCCCTTGTCCTGGCTGATAGCTGACCGCTGAAAGCTGATAGCTACTCCCTACGGGTCGGAGCAGTCGCGGCGATAGCCGCAGTTCGGGCAGACGAGCTTGCAGTGCAGCCCGTACATCTCGGTGCCGCACAACTCGCATTCCTCGCCGGAAGGCTGTGCCGTGCGTGTCTCCTGCGCTTGCTGTGCCTGATCCTCGTCCATCAATCCGTCCGACGAATGTTTCTGGTCGCCGTGCGGGACGGGAAGAGGTTCGACAGGTGGACGGCGCTGAGGGTCTTGAGGGCGTTGAAGGAGAGGACGCGCTGGAGTTGGCGGAGGGAGGAGGAAAGGGCTGAAGTCAGGATGCGGAGCGTCGTCAGGTTCTCCTGTAGCTCGGCGATCTGGATGGGGAGTTGCTGGCTCCGGGCGTCGAGGGCGGAGAGGTTCTTCTCCATCTCGCCGGTGCGGAGGAGCAGGCTCGCGACCTCCTCCGTCATGTGGTCCTGGAGCGCGGCCCGGGCCCGCCGATAGCGCAGCCAGGCCCGCAGGGCACGCACCCCCGTCACCAGAGCGAAGAGGGCGCCGATCAAGATCAAAACTAGCAACACAACAGTCATCGAAGCTACCCTATCACGGGTCCGCGAGACTTTACAAACCGCCCGGCGATGGTAGACTCTTTGTCGCGACGCGGGGTGGAGCAGTCTGGTAGCTCGTCGGGCTCATAACCCGAAGGTCATAGGTTCAAATCCTATCCCCGCTACTACTCAAGGCCCCGCACTTGGCGGGGCCTTTCGCTTACCAGACCCTACAACGAGCAGCGTCCGGCGCTGCCGCTTTCTATTCTATGTTGGTGACTGTCAGCAGGGCAGGACCGCCCTCCGTGGCTCCCGCCAGGTACTCGGGGTCAAGGGAGGTCGATAGCCTGGAGTTTGGAACCATGCTACAATTGCCGGACAAGATGTACAAGTTGTTCAACAACTTGACGGAAGGAGGCGGAATGGAGACCGTGACGAGGCAGATGAATTCCGGCGCGGCCCGTGACGAGTTGCCGGATCTGGTGGCGCGGGCGGCCTACGGCCACGAGCGGACGGTCATCGCGAAGCGCGGGAGGCCGCTGGCGGCGCTCATCTCCATGGACGAACTGGCGCTCCTGGATCGGCTCCTCGAGGAGCGCCGCGACCGCGCCGACGCCGAGGCCGCCGACCGGGTGATGGCCGACGACTCCGACGAGATAGTCCCCTTCGAGCGCACCACGAAGCGCACCGCCTAGAGCATCTTGTCTCCCACGGGAGACACCGGAGGCGAGCCGGACGTCCCGCGCTACGCCCTCAGCTACAAGCGTAGCGCGAAGAAGGCCGTTGCCAAGATCCCGCAGCGCAAGGCCCATGAGCGCGTCGAGGACGCCATAGAGGACCTCGCCGAAGAGCCGCGCCCTCCTGGGAGCAAGCGGCTGCACGGCAAGTACTCCACCTACCGGCGCATAGATGTTGGTGGCGTGGGAGGCGAGTACCGGGTCATCTACCAGATACACGACGATGAGTTGGTGGTCGTGGTAGTCATCGTGGCCCAGCGTGAGGGCGTCTACGAGCTCCTGAAGCGGCTCGGGTAGCCGCTGCCAAAGGAGGGAGACGTGGTGAGCGGACGTGACCGGAACCCTGCGGCGGACTTCTTGCGGGCCGCCGGCGTGCTGGCGAACGGCCTCGCCGAGGCGGGCCGGCGCTTCGGAGAGTGGTACGAGCGGAACGAGCCGGAGATCCGCCGCTTCTCGGAGGTGGCCGCGCAAGCCCTGGACGGCCTCCCGAATTGGCTCTCCCTCTGCGCCGTGACCTTCGCCCGCGGCGGCTGGAGCGAGGCGCCTCTGGGCGAGATGGACCTCTCGGAGTTCATGGCGCTCGTGGAGCGGCTGCGCGACGAGCCCGACGATGTGGTGCGGCGCGAGCTCGACCGCGCCGTACCCGAGTACTTCCGCCGCGACGGCCACGTCCGGCTCCGGGACCTGGTCGCAGGGTGGGATGACGAGCATTTCGGCGGGGAGCGCCGCCGCGTCTTCGAAGACGCGCTGTGGGCCCACACGCATGGGCGCTACACCCTGCCCATACACGCGCTGGCGCCGCAGATCGAGGGCGTGCTGCGCGACGTCACCGGCGTGTACGAAAAGGGTAACCTGTGGATGCACCGCTTCAACGAGGCGTTCGGCTTTGCCTACTATCACAAGGAGCCCACCAGCCCGGATTGGCACGGAGAGCTGTCGGATTTCTGGTCGCTGCCGCCGAACGAACACTACGAGCAGTTGGAGGCGTTCCGAGCCCGTTTCGCGCTGCTGCGCATAAACGGACTCTACCTCAACGGCAAATTCCACGATCCCGGGTTCACCTCCGCCCGCGCCAGGCGCCACCCGATAGCGCATGGCGTCTTCAAGAACCACGATGAGACCGAGTCGTTGCGGCTGTTCTGCGCCCTGGACTTGCTGCACGATGCGGTCGGCGAGTACAAGAGGCTGGAAACGACAAGGCTGGCGTCCGATGTCAGTTCCGGCGAGCCGTAGCGCGGGGTGAGGACGGACCTCTTGCAATCCGCCTTCGACGGACTCGGCTCTGGGACTTCGGTGTCCTGTCCCAACGCCGCCCCACGATTCTCTCGTCGGGCTCATAACCCGAAGGTCATAGGTTCAAATCCTACCCCCGCTACTACACGAGGCCCCGCCGCAGCGGGGCCTTTCGCTTACCGAACGAAGTCGTAATACCGTGTGGCCGGGCTAGTAGATTCCGTCTGCGAGGGCTATCTGCCACTCACGCTGGGGCATGACCCTGGGACGTGGGAGCAGGCCACCGGACACCCTGACGCTTGGCACCACGTCCTGATCCGGGCCAGAGTCGAACAGGTCCTTGCAAACCACCCTGAGCAGGCCCTCGATCTCATCCTGTTCCCGCAGGAGATGCTCCACCTCTTCTCTGGAGTGGCGGAAAGTATACGGATCGACGGGTCCGTCCGGGGACGAGCCGACGGCGAAACCGGACTCGACCTCATAGGCGTTATTGTATGCGTAGGCTTCCATTTACAGAGGATTGTACTGTTGCCCGGACGCTTCCCAACCCCCAAACGCCGACCAATATCTGCTTGCTCCCGTAATTTCTGCGAGAAGTTCAGCATGCCCTACGCTCCTGCTCTGGAAATGAAGCTGCTTGTCCCTAAGCCTGCCAAGGCGTCATTAATGGCAGTTGTGGACGATCCGACGTATAGACACTTGAGGGCGGCAAACGGTTGCAGCACGTGCTGCAAGGCACTAATATTCGCTTGTTCAATCTGGAGCCGTTAACTTCATAGGGGCGGTCATGCGCGCGGTGGGTCACTGATGAGGATAGGAGAAGCTTGGGCCACGAGAGGGTAGGCACACTCCCTAAGACTCAGAAATGGCGTAACTTAGTCGGTCAGCTCGCGGGCATGGCTAGTTCAGGTACGGGCATGTCCGGAGGGACAGCTCACTCCGTGGAAGTGTCTGACATCGCCGAGCAAACCGTGCGTAATGTTAGCCAGCAGTTCCGCCGGGCGCACCTGGACTCGGGCGTAGGTGCCGCGTTCGAGTACTTGGTCTTGCTCGCCGCTGCGGGCCGCTCGGAAGATCCCAGGTCCGTATTGTCAGAGCACGGCATAGAGGTACCCGACAGACCCACGGCGCTGTCTTTCGCCAAAGCGGCGAACTCGTGGCTGGCTGGCAACCAGGATTCTTTGGAGTACGGGCAGATGGCTAGGGGTGCCGTCTCGGACGCTATAGGAGCTTGGTATCGCGTGAACAGGCCGCCGCAGGACAGGCTCTTCGAGCCGCCGGATGACCCGTTCGGCGTGTGGCGCACGGCGGGCGACGGCGCGGGTTTCTGTGAGCTGGCCCGCCTCTTCTTCGCAAGCTTCACGGAGCGCCACCTGAACTACTATTTGGAGAGGGAAGCGTCGGCCGTGCTTCCGGGCTTCGGCGAGCGGGATCAGTTCGAAGCGCAGTTGAACGGGCACGTGGAAGACATCTCGCAGCACGCCTTTGAGACCGCGAGAATCGCGCAGTCGTTCGCGGCTGGCTGGTTCAACCGCAACGCTAGGGAAGGGGTACCTGATCGGGAGGCCATAGCCCGGTTCTTGTCGGTGGCGTTCGGCAAGATACGCGGCGAGCTGCTGAGAGAGGACCCCGAAGTATGAGCGACGCCCCACGGGTGGTACTGTGCAACGGTGCCATCCTGCCTGCGGAGCTGGGGCAGGACGGGGACGAACACGTTCTGCGCCTCGAGTACGAGGAGGGGAGAGGCGGCCCGAAGAACGTCAAAATTTCTCTGCCGAACTTCGTCCGCAGCGTGGGCCACATACCGGACCGTGTCCTTGACCTGCTGGAGATAGCAGTCTATGTATTCTTAGCTGACCGCAGCACGTCCCGCGGGAGTAGGACCGCCCTGGAGTACCAGGGTTGGGCACGATCACTTCACTTTGTCGTTAAAGTGCGAGATTTGGATTTCTGGTCGAGGGACGACGTGACCCCCAAGCTGGCCGAGGCCCTGCGTTTTATGTCCGGCGACCGAGACTACGCCTTCACCTTTCAACCCGGGCATTCGACCCCGCCCGCCAACCTGTTCGACAGCGCGGAGTTCAAGGTTGAGCCGAAAATGAATAACAGCGTAATCCTATTTTCGGGAGGTCTCGATTCCCTGGCCGGGGTGGTCGAACGGCTGGTAACCACCGAAGAGCGTTTGTGCTTGGTCAGTCACTGTTCCCAGACAGGGATCAAGAAAACGCAAGATGCCCTGTTTGATGTCTTGAACTACCACTACCCGATGCGGCTCACACACTATAAATTCGACTGTAACCTCGCCGGAGTACCGGCAAGGGAGGAGACGCAGCGCACGAGGTCTTTCTTGTACTCCTCGATAGCCTACGCGCTGTCCCACGTGCTGTCGCAACAAGGTAAATTCTTCGTCTACGAGAACGGCGTAACCTCGATCAACTTTCCCAAGCGGCGAGACATGGGCAACTCCAGGTCAAGCCGCACGACGCATCCTAGGACCATATCTCTGCTCCAGGAATTCTTTTCTACTGTTGAAGGCTCCGCCTTGGAGGTCGCCACGCCGTACTTGTGGAGGACCAAGACCGAGGTCTTCGGCGTCCTCAACCACTTCGGTCGCAAGGACCTCATCACGAGCTCGGTATCGTGCGGCAGTACGCGCAGGAATCTCGGGCAGGACGCGACCCACTGCGGGGGATGCTCGCAATGCGTGGACAGGCGGTTCGGGGCCTACGGTGCCAAGCTGGACGATACGGACGAAGGAGGCATCTACGCTTCGGACTTCCTCCGCGAGAAGCCCGAGAACGAGGACAAGACAACGCTGATCGACTACGTGCGCCAGGCGCGTGATTTCGCCGATTGGAACGTTGACCACTTCTACGAAAAGAAGCTGAATGAACTGGTTGATCTCACCGACTACCTGCCGGACACGGCGGAGGACGAGGCAGTGGAGCGTGTTTGGGAGCTCTGCAACCGGCACGGACGACAGGTCATGGCGGCGCTAAAGAGGATGCAGAGCGTTCATGACGACCCGATGCGCAAGATTCCGGAGGGCTCGCTCCTGCACCTCATCAACGAGCGGGAGTACCTCAAGGAGCCGGTTTCGAGGCTGGTCTTGGACATGTGTGAGCGCCTGAAAGTATCGGTCCCCTTGACTTTCCGTAAGCACCGACCCAAGGATGAGAACGATCTTAACGACAAGGTCAGCGGTATCCTGAATACTGACCGCCAGAGGTTCGAGAGGGAGCATCCATCGGTCAGGTTCGCCTTAGCGAACGCCGTAGCTGACCACTCACTGAACGGCCAAGACTTGCTCGTAGAGTCCAAGTACGTTCGCGGATCGAACTCTCCCAGCAAGGCGTCGGAGGGCATTTCCGCCGACCTAACTAAGTATCCGGATAAATGCCACATACTTTTCTTCGTATATGACCCAGATCGAGCAATAAGTGATGACACAGCGTACAAGGCGGACATTGAGGGCAAGCGTCGCTGCACAGTATGCGTCGTCAGATGAGAGTTTAGCCTGAACTCTACACGAGGCTTGACTTTCGGTGGGCTTTTCTCTTGCCAATCATGCCGGTTGGGTCTAGCGACGCCAGAACTCGGGGGTCAGGAGCACCAGGACGGTGAAGAGTTCTAGGCGTCCGAGGAGCATGTAGAGCGTCAGGATCGTCTTTGCCGAGGCCGGAAGACCCGCGAAGAACGATGCGTCTCCCACAGGACCCAGGGCCGTGCCCGAGATGCTCAGGCAGGCGAAGACCGAGCCGAACGCCTGGCCCAGCGCCAACCCGTGCAGGGTCATGAGCAGCGTCCCCACCACGAGCGCCGCCACGTAGAGGAAGAAGAACCCCAGGAATGCCGTTCGCAGGCGCTCGGGGATGACACGCCCCCCGAACTTCAGGAGCGTGACGGCCTGCGGGTGCAGCAGCCGGAAAACCTCCTGCCAGGCGTGGCGGACGAGCAGGACGAACCTAACCACCTTTATGCCGCCGCCCGTTGACCCGGCGCAGGCCCCGATGCCCATGAGCAACATCAGCACGCCCTGCGAGAGCGAGCCCCATGCCTTCCAGTCATCGGTGACGAAGCCCGTCCCCGTGGAAAGGCTCACGGTCTGGAACATGCCGTCGCGGAGGGCGAGCGGGAACCGGGTTCCTCCTTCGTAGAGGACCGCCGCTGTGATGAGTGTGCCGGCCACGATCAGGGCCACGTACACGATGAGCTCCACGTTTCCCAGGGCGCGTCCCAGCCGGCCTCGGGCCGCCTGGAAGTACAGCGCGAAGTTGGCCCCAGAGAGGAGCATCCCTATCGCCACGAACAGCTCGATGGCAGGGGAATCGAAGGCGGCTATGGAGCCGGAGCGGGTCGAGAACCCGCCGGTCGAGACGGTGGTCATGGCGTGGTTGACGGCGTCGAAGGGACCCATACCGGCCACGGATAGGGCGGCCACGCCCCCGAGCGTCAGGCCGCAGTAGACGCCGGCGAGGATCGTCGCCGTGTCCCGGATACGGGAGGTCAATCTCTCGGGGACGGGGTCGGCGGCCTCAGCCGAGTAGAGTTGGGTGGACCCGAAGCCGACCAGCGGCGCGATGGTGACGAAGAGCAGCACGATGCCTATGCCCCCGGCCCACTGCGAGAGGCTCCGCCAGAGCAGGAGCGAGGGCGCGACCTCCTCCGGCGTGGCGATGACCGAAGCCCCCGTGGTCGTGAACCCGGCCATTGACTCGAAGAAGGCGT
>JBPCLT010000120.1:0-7523 GCA_051003015.1 Rubrobacteraceae bacterium
CGGATCGAAGCGTTGCGGCTGGTGCGGCGGCACCGTTTGATCGAGACTTTCCTGCTGGAACATCTCGGTTATTCCTGGCGGGACGTGCATGGCGAGGCCGAGAGGCTGGAGCATGCCGTCTCGGACGAATTCACCGAGAGGCTGGCGGAGTTCCTCGGACATCCAGGCCACGACCCCCACGGAGCCCCGATTCCGGCCGTGGACGGCACTATGGAACCGGACGATTCGTTTCCGCTGAACGAGGCCGGAGCTGGCCAGCGAGTCCATATCCACAAGGTCGGCGACGACGCCTCGATGTTGGAATACCTCGGAGAGCGTGGCCTCGTGCCGGGCCGGACCCTGACCGTGAAGGAGGTCCGCGACCTGGACGGTGTGGTCACGGTCGAGGACGAGGACGGAGAGACCCATTCCTTCGGAAGCCCGGTGGCGCGTCAGGTCTTCGTGCGTCCCGTGCGATGAGCCGGGAGTGGCGGCGCGGAGCGTACCTCATCAGCACGGACGATTCCCGGCTGGACCTCGCCGTCGTACACGATTTCCTGAAAAGTTCGTACTGGGCGGCGGGCGTCCCCCAGGAGGTGGTGTGGCGCTCGGTGGAGGGTTCGCTCGCCTTCGGCGTGTACCGGGGAGATGAGCAGGCCGGCTTCGCGAGGGTGGTGACGGACCACGCGACCTTCGCCTACCTCGCTGACGTGTTCATCCTGGAGCCGCACCGCGGGCTGGGTTTGGGAAAATGGCTGATGGAGGTCATACTGTCCCACCCAGAGTTGCAGGGAATGCGGCGATGGATGCTCGCCACCCGCGACGCCCACGCTCTCTACCGGGAGTACGGCTTCGCGGAGTTGGAGAGACCCGGCATCTTCATGGAGCGGAAAGACGCGCCCTACGGCGTCTGAAAACTCATGCGAGAGCGCCGCCCCATTACGCGCCGTAGGGCGCGGGGAGCGGCATCCCGCAACTCTCGGCGAGTAACCTCATGTTGCGGTGGTCCGTCTCGTCGGGCTCGTAGTTGAGGTGGCAGAGGATCTGCACCTCAGTCGAGAGACACGCCATCGTGCGGTCTTCCACCCGTCCGGTCCCCGAAAAGCCCTCCGGCGGGTAGCGCCACGAGGTACCGTTCTCTAGCCGCTGGAGACCTCCGCCTTGCTCGTCGAGCACGACGGTGTGGACGTCTACCCGGCGGTCGTGTGAATCGCGGGCCACGAAGCAGAGGGTCGCCTCGTCCTCTATGATCTCGAAGCCGAGCACTGTCAGGGTACGCTGGGCCGCGTCGGCCTCGGGGAGCGGAATCACGATATCCAGGTCGTCGTGGTCGCGGGTCTGCCGACCGATCAAAGCGTCCACACCCCAACCACCATCGAGCCACACCCGCACGCCCGCGGTACCCAGGCGATCAACTATCTCCAAGACGTCATGCGGCAGCATCATGTTTGCAAGTCTACCGCGAGCATGCAGACGCAACCTGGCATCTTCATGGAGGAGAAAGACGGTTGCTACGGCGCATGAGAAGCTTCAATCGCCCCTTGCCGTCACGATGTCGTTGCGGGCGGCCCAGAGGTCGAGGTCCTGCTTCTGTATGGCGGCGGCCATCATGCCGGGGAAGAGGTCAGGGGTGCAGGCGAAGGTTGGTACACCTAAAGAGGCCATCGCGGCGGCCTGCCGGCGGTCGTAGCTCGGCGCGCCGTCGTCGGTGAGGGCGAGGAGGCAGACCATCGTCACGCCGCTGTTCACTATCTGGGCCGTCTTCTCCAGCATGGCTTTCGAGAGACCTCCCTCGTAGCAGTCGGTGACGAGTACCATGACCGTCTCGGTGGGACGGGTGATGATGCTTTGACAGTACGCGAGCGCCCGAGGCGTGTCGTTTCCGCCGCCGAGCTGCGTCCCGAAGAGCAGGTCCACGGGGTCGTGGAGGTCCTCGGTGAGGTCCGCGACGGAGGTATCGTAGACGACCATCCGGGTGTTGACGGCCCGGATGGAGGCGAGCACGGCCCCGAAGATCCCGGAGTACACCACGCTCGTCGCCATCGAACCGCTCTGGTCCACGCACAGGACTATGTCGCGCAACTTCGCGGTCCTTTTCTGGCGAGCGTGTCCGACGAGTTTCTCCGGCACGACCGTGCCACGCTCTGGTAGATAGTTCTTGAGGTTGGCGCGGATCGTGCGGTCCCAGTCTATGTCCGCCGGACGCGGGCGACCGGTGCGGGCGGCGCGGTTCAGGGCGCCGCGCACGGCCCGCTCGGTTTCCTGCGCGAGACGGCGCTCCAGTTCTTCGACGACCTTCCTCACGACCCGGCGGGCGGAGTCCTTCGTCTTCTCCGGGATGACGCGGCCCAGAGAAATGAGGGTGGCGACCAGGTGTATGTCCGGCTCGACGGCTTCGAGCATCTCCGGTTCGAGGAGCATGCGTTCGAGGCCGAGACGGTTCAGGGCGTCCTTCTGCATCACGCGCACGACCGGGCTCGGGAAGTACGTCCGTATGTCGCCGAGCCAGCGGGTGACGTTGGGGAGGGACCCCCCATGCCCGACGTGTTTGCTGTCCTTTTCTCCGCCGTAGAGCGCGGCGAGCACGCCATCCATGCCACGATCCTCTCCCGAGAGCCCGGCGCCGATAGTCTCCTCCGAGTCGCCGCCGAGTACCAGCCGCCAGCGGCGCAGGCGTTCTTTCTCATCCATCGTGCTCCACCCCCAGTATCTGCGCGAGGACGGGGAGCGTCCGGGACGCCCGCCGGTGGTCGAGGCCGTCGTTCTCCGGCGTGGATGTCTCGCCTGGTTCGTCCTTCCTTAGTCTCTTTACCTTCTCCCCCATCGTGCGTTTCTCGGCGGGCTCGAAGTCCGAGAAGGCGCGGCGGACGAGGGGGAGTAGGGTGATGAAGGTCTCGGAATTGAGGTCCGTCAACCAGCCGTCGAGGGCCTTCCAGAGTCCGGTCTGGTGCAGCAGGATCAGGCCGCTCCCCCGCAACACGCCCTCGACCCAAGCCGCGGCCTCCGGCGCGGGGGCGGCGGGCGAGAGAGCGAGACCGGCGATCCGTCGCAACTCGTCCTCACCCAGCGACCCGGCCTCCAGCAAGAGCCGGCAACACCACCCCCTCACGAGGGCGTGAACGCTTTCGTTTTCCAGGAGCGGACGCAAGGTGAGGAGCCACTCTTCGCGCATCCTGGAGCGGTCGAGAAGGCTGACGCACTCCTCGACGGCGGCGATGCTCCCGGCCATCTCCCGCGCCGCGTCGTCGTCCAGGGAGGCACACGCGCCGGGGAGGGCGACGAGAGCGCGCTCGAAGAGGGCGTCAACCACGGGGAGGACCTGTCCGGTCCCGGTGCCGCGTACGTCCCCGTAGCGGGCGACGCGGGCGAGCGGCGGGAGTGCGTCCATCAGGCGCCGAACATCGGCTGAGGCCGCGCCGTAGCGCACCCGGCCCAGCAGATGGGACACGGCGCTCTCAGGGAGCCGGGCGAGGATGGCGGCGTCGAGGAGCGAGGTGAGGCGTGGCAAATCGGCGGTTTCGGCGAGGTGGCGGACGCGCGATGCGGCGGCGGACTCGACCGTGTTGCCCCAGACGTTGGCTTCGATCAGGGCGACGGACAATTCGGGACGCCACTTGATGGTCCACAACTCGTGGAAGGTGCCGCTCTTGCCGTAAACGTTCTGCCTTTCCCCCCAGCCGATGCCGAGCAATTGGAGCCGGTGGAGTAGTTCGCTCCTGGCGCGACCGTTCTCTTCGCGCAGGTCGAGGTCGAGGTGGCGTTCCTCCGCCGATGACTTGAGGCGTAGGCGCTTTTGCAAGCGCTGGAGGTCGTGCTGGAGGGGGACGGTGGGGGTTTCGGGGGGGACCTCGCCGAGCTTCTCGCCTATCTCCAGATGGTTCCGGATCAGGGCTAGCTTCTCCGTCTCTCCCCCGCACAGCGTCGCCAACGCGGCTTCGCGCAGCTCGTCGAGGCCAGGGGCGGGGAGGTCGCGCATGGCGGCTAAAGTGTCCGCCAGCCGGGCGGCCTCGACGACGTTCGCGGGGGAAGCGTCGAGGTCTTCGGAGCGCAGGAGGCGAGCGGCGTGGGAGAGCCAGCGGATTGTGATCACTTCGCCGGAGGAATTCCAGAGGTGTTCGTAGTAGCCGGGGGAGGCTATGCCCGCGCCGTAACCGGAGCGGTACGAGAGTCTGCTGTTGGTCCAGGGGATCCAGGTGGCCGCCGTCTTCTTCCGTTTCAGGCCCTTGAGAAGCGCGTCGTCGGACTTCACGCCGTGCTCCTCAACGAGCAGGGCTGGCGCGTGCCAGGCTCCGCAGACGACGGCGATGTTCTCGTAGCCTTCGCGGCTGGCTCTCCGGATCTCACGCCGCATGCATGCCTCCCTGCAGGCTTCGCGCGGCGGAGGATCGTAGCCTTCCCGTAGCGCGGCCATCGCTTCGAGAATGGCGTCGAAGACGCCGGTGGCGTCGCGGCGCTGCTCGACCTGACGCTCCCACCACAGCTCGCGGTCCTCGTATCCGGTGGCGTTGGCGAGAAGCCCGATCGGGTCTTCCCGGACCTCGGACTCCTCATCGAGGTCCAGCGAACGCGGCAGATCCATGAAGCGCGCCGTCACGCCGCGTCCGAGCGCGTAGCGGAGCGCGTTCCACTCCGGGGAGAACCCGGCGAACGGATAATAGGCGGCGTCCGCCGGGCTGTCCGGCGGGTAGACGAGCAGGGCGACGGGCGGCCGCATCTCAGGGTGGGCCAGGAGCGGCAGCACGGATTCGGCGTCCGGCGGCCCCTCGACGAGCACAGCGTCGGGGCGCATGTCTTCGAGGGCGGCGAGGAGGCTCCTCGCACCGCCGGGACCGTGGTGGCGGATGCCGAAGACCCTGACGGTCACGGCTCAGACGACCTCCCGGCACTCGCGGTACAGGTCCTTCCAGCCTTTGCGCTCGCGGACGACCGTTTGCAGGTACTCCAGCCACGCGACGCGGTCCTGGACCGGGTCCTTGACGATGGCGCCGGTGAGGCCGGCGGCCACGTCGTTCGCCTTCATCACGCCGTCGCCGTAGAAGGCGGCGCTCGCGAGGCCGCCGGTGAGGACGCTTATGGCCTCGGCGGTCGAGAGGGTGGCGGTGGGCGTCTTGAGCTTCGTCTTGCCGTCCTCCGTGACGCCGCCGCGCAGTTCGCGGAAGACGGTGACGACGCGACGGATCTCCTCCATCGCCGGCCTCTCCGCCGGAAGCTCAAGCGCCCGCCCCAGACTCGCCACCCGACGCTCCACGATCTCCACCTCCTCATCCAGCGTCTCCGGCACCGGCAGCACAACGGTGTTGAAACGCCGCGTCAGGGCGCTGGATAGCTCATTCACGCCCTTGTCGCGGTTGTTGGCCGTCGCAATGACGTTGAATCCTTTTCTGGCCTGGACCTCGGTGTTCAACTCAGGGACGGGAAGGGTCTTCTCGGAGAGGACGGTGATGAGGGTGTCCTGCACTTCGGGGGCGATGCGAGTCAGCTCCTCGATGCGGCAGAGCTTGCCTGAGCGCATGGCGTTCATCATCGGGCTCTCGACCAGGGCGGCCTCCGATGGGCCTTCGGTGAGGAGACGGGCATAGTTCCAGCCGTAGCGGATGGCCGACTCATCCGTGCCGGCGGTGCCCTGTATGAGGAGCGTCGAATCACCCGCGACCGCAGCCGCGAGGTGTTCGCTCACCCAACTCTTCGCCGTGCCCGGAATCCCGTAGAGGAGCAGCGCACGGTCGGTGGCGAGCGTGGCTATCGCCATCTCCATCAGCCGCCCGTTCCCCACGTACTTGGGCGAGACGGTAAACCCGTTGGATAGCTTCCCGCCCATGAGGTACGTCTTGACGGCCCACGGCGAAAGGTTCCAGCTAGGCGGTTTCTGGCGATCGTCGGCCTTCCGAAGCTCCGCGAGTTCTTCGGCGTATTCCTGCTCGGCGTGTTGGCGGATCACGGCGTTCGGTACATCGGTCACAGCGGTATCTCCTCTACGAGCTTGCGTCGCAACTCCAGCGTCTCCTCGAACTTCTCCAGTTCCCGGCGCCAGTAGCCGGCCTGATACGGCTCCCGCCGGATGGTCTGGAAACCTTCGCCTTCCTGGCCGTGTTGGACTTTTTCGGGCGGAGGCCCTGGCGCATGCTGAAAGCACGACGGTGGCAGCTTCTCGGCGGCGGTCCCGAGTGTTCCGGGCCAGTGGTCCATGGTGTCGCGAGGGTTGGAAAAGACTTTCCGCGCCCGCTCTCGCAGCGCCTCCAGGTACCAGAGGCCGAGATCCCGCGCCCACGGCCCCGGCAGAACGTCCAGAGTCTGCGCCATCCTGACGGTCATCTCACCATCCCGGAGCAACCTGCGGAGCGCCGCCGCCAGGTCCGTCTGGGGCAACAGGTGCACCATCGGGTATGTGGCGCCAAACACTATCTCGTATTCCGGAGACTCTCCGAACGACTCGTAGCAACGCTCCCATAAAGGCAAGGCCCAAGCCCCGGCCCGGTGCGTCGCGGTTGCGCTGCACCATCCCGTGAGCAACGCCGCCTCCCAGTCACCACGAGCGGCGGCGACCAACTCGGACGGACCCGCGCCGAAACGCTCCTCCCAATGCCCCGGCGGCACTTTCGCCAGAATTCGGGAGACCATCCACGCCTTCTCCCCCACCCCATGTGGCGGTTTCTCTTCGCCCGGCATGTCGCGCTTCCATGAGTCCTGCACGGTTTCCGGCGGCGAGACGACGAGTTTCCCGTTTCGGCGTCTACCGAGAAGACCTCGCGCTGGCGGGTCGTAGCCGGACAGAACGGTGTCCGCCCGCGCTGCCGCCCGCTCCGCATACGCGCTGCCGGGGAGCCTCACTAGAAGATCGGCGGCGGCCTCGCGCACCCTCACGCTTCTGTCGTCGAGGGCTCGTTCCAGGAACGGCTCGTCGCCGGAGGATAGACTCTCCTCCAATGCCCGGACCATCTCGGCCCGCGCCTCGACCTTCTCGGTCTTCCAGACATCCTCGATCAGAAGCCGGCCCTGACCGGCGTCCCGACTGCGGGCACGCCGGAGCGTGGAGATCCTCTCTTCCAGCGCGCCTTCCTGCCACGCAGCTTCGTCGCTCTCCGAAGCAGTAGCCCAGCCCCATTCCGGATTCATCCCGGCGAGCCAGCGTCCCCGCTCCCCAAGCACGGCGAGGACGGCGGGACGCAACTCTTTCCGCTCCACGTTCAGGGCGGCGGGGAGCAACGCATGCGGCAGGCGCCGTCCGGCGAGTTGGATCCGTTCGAGGGCTTCTAGGAGGACGCCATCCCTCTTACCGTCGAAGAGCGAACGCACGACCTCGGCCGCCTTCGCGGAGCAGGCCGGGAGCGTCTCCTCCGGCGCGGGCCGCGGCGATTCCACCCCGGTCTCGGCCCTGCGTCCGGCGGTTCGGTAGATGGCCCTTGCTCCGGCCCGAAGTAGCAAGTTCGGTAGTGGCTCAACGTGGAATGATCTCCGCGTTGTAACGGTGCAAGAAGAGCACGAGGCAGACCTCGTGCATCTCATCGGACTTGGAGAACGAGAGCGTCCTACGAACGAAACGACCT
>JBPCLT010000121.1:0-15689 GCA_051003015.1 Rubrobacteraceae bacterium
AGCGCGGGATAAGCTCACTCTTCGAGACGGGGAAGGGTCGGGAGAAGTTGGAGGGTAGTTGGACGGTGCTGGGCCTCGCGAGGGAGCTCGGGGTGAACCAGAACCGGATCTACCGGCTCATACACAGCGGCGCGCTCGCCACCGAGCGGCATCCGAAGACCGGCCGCTATCTCGTCGCTGACGACCCCGAGCAGATCGCCGGACTCCGGAGGCGGCTCGCCGCAAACGATGGTACATAGAGGGGCATTCCATTGGAACCGTTAAGGTCGTTTCGATGAAGTTCTGCCACGGCTTCCGGCGCTCGATCTCTTCTTTGGCGATGCCCAGAGCACGATACACTGCCTTGGCCTGGCTGGCTTTGAAGACTCCGCCTCCGTCGCTAACCAGCACCTCCGGGGAGCCATATCTCTCCACGGCGGTATACAAGACAGAGAGATAAGCGGTTAGATCCTGGCTGGTGGAGAGGGTGCTCGCCAAGATCGCTCTTGAGTGGTTCTCGAGGATACTGATCGCGTAGACCTTCTCGCCACCCTCTGGCAGATCGCTCTCGGGAAGATGGTGGTCTATGTAGCGGATGTCCACGCTCCAGATCTCGTGCCTTCTCGTGGACTGAAAAGGCATCTCTTTCTTCTCCTTGGAACCCCTCTTCGGCTTCCCGAGACCGTAAAGCCCGCGGTTCACGGCGAGTATGCGCCCGCAGGTGCGGGGACTGAGGTGGATGCCCAACTGCTCCAGAGCAGCCGAGACGCGGAACTCCCCAAGCTCGGGATTCTCCTGCAGCTTCCTTACCTCGTTCATCGCCCGAAGATCCACCTTGCGCACGCCGCCGCGAGGCTTGTCCTCGAGTCCAACCATCCCTTCGGCGATCCACTTCCCAAGCGTCCTGTAGATCGTTGAGCGGTAGGTTTTCAGGTAGCCGGCGATACTCTTCACGTTCCAGCCCTCGGAGTGCAGCGTGACGATGGCGAGCCTGCGCTCCGTGGCGCCCAGGATCTCATGGTAGGGATCGAAGCGTCTGAACATCCTTATGGACGTGGGGTTTCCCTCGAGAGTCCGGCGCACCGTCCGGCCGTGGGGTCTCTCTCCCGTGCGAACGTAGCAGATAGTGGCTATCTCGTTGTCGCGCATCGGAGGGTACTCGGTCTTGAGGTCCAGGATGAGGCGGCGAACCTCCGGGTCCAGGGTGCTGCCACGCTCGACCTGTTCCGGAGCGAACAGGCTGCGCATGCCTTCCCGCTCGAAGCCCAAGATCCTGCGGTGAAGCGTCGTCTGTGGGGTTCCGGTCTTACGAGATCTCTCGGCCACAGAACTCTCGAAGAGGAATGGTGGTCGGATCCGCTCGTACTCAATCTGCTCGGGCCACTTCAACCGCAGCTTCAGTTCAGCCCAATCCTCCGTAGGCTGGACCTGCTGGCGTCCGCTCATCCGTTCCCCCTCCATCCAGCGACGCCGTCCGTTCTCCCTTGCTCCCACCGGGGCTACCCGCCTGGGCTCTCCAGCGAAGCTCCCCCCGAGCGAACGCCGCGACGACACCTTCAAGGCCCAGAAGCATGCCACATGATGATGCTTGCGGCCAACTTTTCCTCCGAAGAGGGTACAGATATGTGTAGCGTCTCTATGGCGAGGTCTGGTGGTCATCCTTATGAGCGCCATAGAAGCAGAGGACGAAATCAATCGATTCTGCGTCTACAATTTGCACAAGGACGTAGCAGAATCCATCGAAAAGCTATCTCCATCGGACAAGCTCTTGGTCGCCGCCGGGGCTGTAGGGGAAGAGGTCGGCAAGGGGCACGCAGTTTACGGAGTCATCAAGGCTCTCACGCAATGGCGTAATGGCGTAATGGCGTAATGCGTTCGCCCACGGGCACTGCGTAGA
This sequence comes from Rubrobacteraceae bacterium, assembly GCA_051003015.1. Lineage (GTDB taxonomy): Bacteria > Actinomycetota > Rubrobacteria > Rubrobacterales > Rubrobacteraceae > JACDGB01. The sequence continues at coordinate 1,877 of JBPCLT010000121.1, forward strand.
CCGCCCTACGCGGTCTCTACGGCACAATCACCTGATCCCGCCCGACAAGCACCCCGGTGTAGCAAGCCAGCTAGCAGAGTTGCAAAGGCTCGTCCCGAGCTACGTGCGAGTCTCAGAGTACATGGCGTCTATCAGCAGGAACGAGTATGGGTCTGGGCGATCATACGAAGTTGAGCGCACGAAGGAACTGTTGTCAGAGATCGCCCGGTATCAGTTTAATGGCGACGACAACATTTACGAGATCGTGATCCTCGATCCTAAAGGTTAGCAGGCCAGCGCCAGTTCAATCTCCGGCTCTTTACCCAGTATGGTGGAAATCACCTAGTCCAGCGGAACTTGCGCTCAGACTCGTCTATCTTGTAGTCGTTGATGGAAGCGTCGCGGCGGCGCATGAGGCCATTCTCGTTGAACTCCCAGTGTTCGTTGCCGTGGCTGCGCCACCATTGCCCGCTCTCGTCCCGGCTCTCGTACTCGAAGCGCACGGAGATGCGGTCGTCGGTGAAGCACCACAGTTCTTTCATGAGGCGGTAGTCCAGCTCGCGGGACCACTTGCGCTGGAGGAAAGCCACGATCTCTTCGCGTCCCCGGAAGAACTCGTCGCGGTTGCGCCACTCGGAGTCATCGGTGTAGGCGAGCGACATCTTCTCCGGGTCGCGGGTGTTCCAGACGTCCTGGGCCATCTTCACCTTCCGCCGGGCTGTCTCCTCCGTGAAGGGCGGTACGGGCGGCCGGGCTTGTTGTTGCATTTTCATTCCTTTCCAGACGGTTCGGCGGCATCTTCTCACGGCCGGCGCCGTGGCGCAGTCCTCCGACCCGTCCATAATGGGAATTCAGCGGTGCTATCTAGCGGTGAAGGCCGGCGTGGGAGGCGATGAATGATGAGGCCGCTTCCGCCGTGAGGGGCCTCGCGAGGTGGAAACCCTGGGCGAAGTCGCATCCCAGGCCGCGCAGCCGGGCGAGTTGGTCCACGGTCTCGACTCCCTCGGCGGTCACGGTCAGGTTCAGTATCCGCGCCAGGCTCACGGTCGTCGAGACTATTGCCGCGCTCTCCGCGTCGTCGTCGAGGCGGCCCACGAAGGAGCGGTCTATCTTCAGGTCGTCCACGGGGAAGCGTCTGAGGTAGGAGAGCGAGGAGTAGCCGGTGCCGAAGTCGTCTATGGAGAGCCGGATGCCGAGGTCTCTGAGGTTGCGCAGCGTGACCAGCGCCATCTCGACCTCCTCCATGGCGGTGCTCTCGGTGACCTCCAGCTTCAGGCGGTTCGCGTCGAAGCCCGTCCTGTCAAGCACCCCGGAGATCTGTTCGATCAGGTCCGGCTGCCGGAACTGGCGCGCCGAGAGGTTGACGCTCAGGTCGAGGAACTCCCCGCCCGGCCTCGATGCCTGCCATTCGAGCACCTGCCGGCACGCTTCTTCGAGGACGAGGAGTCCGATCTCCACGATGAGGCCGGTCTCCTCGGCCAGCGGGATGAATTCTGCCGGAGACACGAGCCCCTTGTCGGGATGCTCCCATCGCGCCAGGGCCTCGAACCCGCCTATCTCGTCCGCCCCCAGCGCCATGATGGGCTGATAGTGGACGACGAACTCCCCGCGCTTCACCGCCCGCCGCAGGTCCGCCCTCAGCTCCAGCCGCTCCAGCGCCGCAGCGTGCATGCCGGGGTCGTAGAACTCGTAGCGGTCCTTGCCCCTGCCCTTGGCCGAGTACATCGCCACGTCCGCGTTGCGCAGGACGTCTTCCGCCCGCTCGCCTGGAGAGCCCTCGACTATCCCCACGCTCCCGTGGACGAACACCTCCATGCCATGCAGGTCAAAGGGCTTACGGAGAGTTTCAAGTACCCGGCTGACGATGAGCGCCTCGGTCTCCAGAGCCGGGAGTCCTTCGATCAGCAGGGCGAACTCGTCTCCGCTGAGGCGCGCCACCGTATCCTCGGGCCTGACGCAGTCCAGGAGGCGCCGGGTGACCTCCACGAGCAGCCGGTCCCCGATGGGGTGGCCCAGGGAGTCGTTGACCGTCTTGAATTCGTCGAGGTCCATGAGAAGCACCGTGGTGCTCCCGCCATCGCGTGACTTGCGGGCCAGCGCGTGCTCCAGGCGGTCGGAGAAGAGCGCCCGGTTGGGGAGGCCGGTGAGGGAGTCGTGCAGGGCCTGGTGAGCCAATTCCTCCTCCAGGGACTTGCGCTCGGTAACGTCCATGCCGTAGACGCGAACGAGGTCCTCACCGGGCACGAAGGAGACCATGCGCTGGTAGCAATCCCGGTCCACCCTTACCTCGTCCACCAGGACCCTCTCCTCGCTGCGCAGGAGCCCGACGGCCTCCACCCCCGCCAGCAAGGGATGGTCCAGCCCGGCCGCCAGCAGGTCCGGGAAGAGTCTTTGCGCCGCCGGGTTGACATAGGTCGGCTCGCCGAAGAAGTCCAACTCCACCACGGGGCTGGGGTTGAGTTCGGGGAACGACGCCAGGCGGGCCAGATCCCTCTCGGCCATCCTGCGCCCGGTGACGTCGCGGCTGCTTATCACCACTCCCCCCACGCTGGGATCGCCCAAAAGACTCTGGACCGTGGCCTCCACGTATCGCCAGGTCCCGCCACGGTGCCGCATCCGCGCCTCGACCGTCGCGGTGGCGCCGGGGTTGCGCATAGCCCCGGCGATGACCTGTTTGTATCCGGCGAGGTCGTCGGGGTGGATCAGCGCCGACCTCAAGATGTTCTGGCCGAGACTCTCCTCGGGCGTGAAACCCAACACCTGCTCTATCGAGGGGCTCTGGTAGAAGATGTCGCCCCGGACGTCGACCACCGTGATGATATCCGAGGAGTTCTGGATCAGGGACCGGAAGCGGGCCTCGCTCTTGCGGCGGAAGCCTTCTTCGGCCAGTTCGGCTCCCTCCAGGGCAAGGGCCACCTGCGAACCGAGGGACTCGAGCCCACTCCGGATTTCACCTGACACCGCCCGGTCGGAGGCCACCAGGATGGCGCCCCTCGGTTCTTCCCGAACGAATAGGGGCAACACGAAAAACGGCCTGGGGTCTGGTCTCAGGCCCAGAGCCTCCCGTAGCCTAGCGGCTTCCTCGCCTTCGGCCTCGATGGGCTCCCTTGCGAGGAACTTCGCAAGCTGGGGCTCGGGCAGCCTCCGTGGGTCGAGCGAGAGGTTCTCGATCTCCTCAGCCCGGACCCCGGCGGAGGCCGTAACCGTCATGCTCTCCGCAGAGCCCGTCGCGAACCCGGCGCGGGTGTTGGGTTCTCCGCCGGCCAGGCCGAGCACCGCATCGAGGGCCGCCGCGCGGATGGCCGCCAGGTCTGGAGCCGCCGCGAACGCCGCCGCCTCTTTCAAGAACCTCGCGCGCGAAGCGGCCCTCTCGTACCGGAGCGAGACGGCTTCCGATGACCTCACCAGGCCGTCCATCCGCACGAGCACGAGCAAGAATATGACCACGGTCCCCCCGATAATGACCAGCGAACCACCGTCGGGGCGGTCCAGCTCCCTGACTACGAGCGTCAGCGGTAGGGCCAGCACCGTCGCAATGAGCAGCGCGAGCCGCAGGCGGGTGAGCCTGGCCGTCCTCGCGGGCGAGGGTTCGGTCAGGGTATGCATCGCCGGGTGCAGCGCCGTGGCCCCGAATAGCAAGTACGAGAGGAGCCACCCCGCGTCTATCGGATCGCCGGAGCTGTAAGCGCCCCTCAGCGCGGCCTCCGCGTAGACGACGTCGGCCGCCAGGTAAAGCGCCGCGGCCCCGAATAGCAGGTAGTTGGCCTTCGAGCGCAACTCAGGCGTGAACGCCAGGCGGACCACCACGGCGATCACCAGGAAGTCCATGAACGGGTAAGCCGCGGATACCAGACGGTCCAGGACCGGAAGCGAGAAGTCCTCCAGATAAGGGCTCATCAAGAACTCGTACGCCAGCACGCCCAGGCCCGTGGCGAGGATCGCCGTGTCAAGGAGCGCGGTTCGGTCGCGCCTGTTGGCGCGGGCCCGGATCATCAGGAAGAGACCCCCGCAGATCAGGGGGTACGCGCCCAGGTAGATGGCGTCGGCCACCGACGGGTAAGGCGCCTCGATGTCCAGAACGTGCTCGTAGAAGCCGAAGGTAACGTCGCCGACCACCCAGGCCAGGAGCCCCGCGATGATCAGGTACCAGGCCACCGGACACGACGGGCGCCACCGCCGGACGCCGAAGAAGATCGCCCCGGATGCCGAGACGCCGACCCCGTAATAGAGTGTGTCCCGCGCAACACCATCGAGGAAGAAATAAACGATGCTCGCCAAGATGCCCACCGCCAGATATGCAAGCCACAAACGCGAACCGGGACCTCCGGCGGCCTCCCGATCCCCGGAAGCGACGGCGCGATCCTCGCTCATCCGCTACCCCCGTTTACGTGGAGCGCGAGCCGTACCGCAGCCAACTCGTCTCCTCTTCGGGGGAACTTTCATCCTTCGTACCCATAGTTCAGGTTATCGGATTACAGTTCTAAACACTTTAATCCGGGATTCGAGCCGCTCCGAGACCAGAAGACGAACCCTGTTATCTCCGCGCCAGCCGGCGCCGGAGACGGCTGCCCTCGGGCTTCTGTCCCGGCGCGCGGTTGACTAGGTAGATGCCTGATACTACGAGGGCAGTCCCGAGAAGCAGCGAGATGCTCAGGGGCTCGCCGAGGACAACCGCGCCCATAATGATGCCAACCAACGGCACGAAGAACACGTAGGCCGCTACCCGGCTGGCCTCCCCCGCGCGCACCAGCCCGAGCCACAAGACCCACGCGGCCGCCGTCCCCACGAGCGCCGTGTACAACAGGCTCGCCACGAACGGCCCGGTCCACGAGACATCCGCGAAGGACTCCAGAAAGAGCCCTGCGGCGGTAAGGATCCCACCCCCGGCCAGGAACGGCAAGGCGATGGCCCACAGCATCGGCACGCGCTCCTGGGTCTTCTTGAAGTACACAGTACCCAGCGACCAGGCGATGGCGGAGACCGCGGCGAAGGCTATACCCGTACCGGATACGTCCCCGGAGAAGCCGCTGGCGCTGACCGCCACTATCCCGCAGAAGCCAAGCACGAGGCCGGAGAGCTTCGCCGGGCCCAGGGGTTCGCCGAGCAGCGGCCACGAGAGGAAGCCCGTGAGGATTGGTTGGAGGTAGATCAGGACTGCCGCCGTCCCCGATGGCAGGTACGCGATGGCGACCGTCTGCAACCCCAGGAACAGCACAACGTTGAGCAGCGTCAGAAGCGCGTACACCGGCCAGCCGCGCCGCAGATCAAAGCTACCGCCCCACACGAGGGCGAGTAGCGCCACCGCCGCGCCACCGATGATGCCGCGCACCCCCGCGAAAAGCACCGGCGGCGCATCCGCGAGCCCGACCTTTATGGCAGAGAACGTCGAGCCCCAAAACAGGACCAGCAGCACGAACGCCGCCACGGTAACGCCGCGCCCACCCTTCAAATGCGTGTCTCATACGGGATACGCTGGATCATTTGCCCGTCCCTAGAGCGCCGGGGGCCGGGGATCGGGATCTCGTTTTCCCGGCTCCCGAAGCGAGCGCAGCGAAGCGCCTCCCGACTTCAGCAACTCAGGCGTTGGGGTAAAAGTTGCGCACCCAGCGGTGGGCCTTGAGTCTCCTGACCTGATCCTCGGGCAACCCTTCGCCGTCGCCGACGGCCATGTTCCGCTCTACGTTTCGCACGGAGCGCATCCCCGGAATCACGGTGGAGACCGCCGGGTTGGAGAGGATGTAGCGGAGCGCTATCTCAGCGATCTCATCCTCCGTCGTGCCAAGCTCGGAGACGATGGCGCGCACCCGCTCCTGGACTTCGCGCTTGCGTTCGCCCTTGAAATACTCGTTGCGGAAATCGCCCTCCTCGAACTCAGTATCAGGTGTGATCCTGCCTGTCAGTGCGCCCTCATCGAAAGGCACCCGCACGATGACACCGACGTTGTGGGTCCGGCAGTAGGGCAGCAACTCGTCCTCCGGGCTTTGGTCGAAGACGTTGTAGATGACCTGCACCGTGTCCACCAGACCGGTCTGGATGAGCCGCAGGGCGTTCTCTGGCTGATGGTCGTTTATGGAGACGCCGAAGGCCCGGATCTTACCTTCCTGTTTGAGTTCTTCAATCGCTTCCCGCCAGCTCCCGTCACCGACCCACTCGTCCTGCCACACGTGGAACTGCTGCACGTCCAGAGTCTCGACGCCGAGGTTCTTCAGGCTCTGCTCCGTGCATTCCCTGACGTAATCCGCCGGGAACACTTCGTCCGGGCGCAGCCCCTCGGGCGCGGGCCAGATGCGGTTCTTGGGCGGTATCTTGGTTGCGACGCGGATAGTCTCCTGACGGTCCTTTATGACCTGTCCGACGAGCCGCTCGCTGTGACCGTCCCCGTAGGCGAGGGCTGTGTCTATGAAGTCCAAGCCGAGGTCTATGGCCCGGTTCAAAGCCCTGAGGGATTCGTCGTCCTCGGCGCCGAGCCAGGCGTCCTTGCCGATTCCCCAGGCTCCGTAGCCTATCTCCGAGACTTCGAGGCCGGTGTTGCCGAGTTTCCTATGGTGCATGGTTCCCCTTCGTTCGCGGAACTTGCAGCTTTTCATGGTAGCACCTCCGCGGCGAAGCTCCGGCACGCGCCGTTCATCCGGTGAGGGTAAACTGTGGGGAGTCGGAGCTTTGGGGAGATTAGCCTTGCGTATCCTGGACGAAAAGCAACAGGCGCTGGTCGAGCGCGAACGGAAGCTCCTGGAGAGGCTCGCCGGTTTCCTGACGGGCTTCGGGGCGCCGGAGGAGGACGCGGAGCTGGTCCGGCGGGCGATTATGGACGTGGACGAGCTTTTCTTGCTCGTGATCGTGGGCGAGTTCAACTCGGGAAAGAGCGCGTTCATCAACGCCCTGCTCGGCGCCGATGTCTCCGAAGAGGGCGTCACGCCGACGACGGACAGGATCACGGTCCTGCGCCACGGTCCCGCGCCAACCTCCCGCGAGCACCGCGAGGGCGTGCTGGAGCGAGAGTACCCGGACGGCTTCCTGCGCGAGGTCTCCATCGTGGACACTCCAGGCACCAACGCCATCATCCGCCACCACGAGGAGCTATCTCGTGGGTTCGTGCCGAGGAGCGACCTCGTCCTGTTCGTCACTTCCGCCGAGCGGCCGTTGACGGAGAGCGAGCGCGGTTATCTGGAGATGATCCGGGACTGGGGCAAGAAGATAGTCCTGATCGTGAACAAAGCCGACCTCCTGAGCGGCGAGGCGAACGCGGAGAAGGTGCGCTCCTTCGTGGCGGACGGCCTGCGATCCACCCTCGGCCTCGCGCCCCCGATGTTCTTCGTCTCCTCCACCCTGGCCCGCAAGGCGAAGAAGGCGGCCAGCGAGATGGAGCGGGGCGCCCTGCTGGGGGCGAGCGGCTTCGCGGAACTGGAGCGGTACGTCTCGGACGTGCTCGATGAGGAGGGGCGGGTACGTATCAAGCTGGAGAGCCCGCTCGGCGTTGTGGAGGAGTTGGCGCGGCGTTACCGGAGAACCGTCGGGGAGCGGTTGGGGTTGCTGGAGGACGACTTCAGGACGGCGGAGAACGTGGAGGCGCAGCTCGGGGCCTTCCTGGAGGATCTGCGGCGGGACTTCGAGGCGCGGATGGCGGAGATAGAGAACACAGTGCGCGCGATGAACGAGCGGGGCGACGCCTGGTTCGAGGAGAACATCCGGCTTGGTCGTTTCCGGGAGCTTTTGCGTCGCGAGAAGGTGGAAGCCCGTTTCCGCAAGGAGGTCGTCGGGGACACGGAGGAGGTCATAGACGGGCGGGTCGAGGAGCTGGTGGATTGGATCGTTGACCGCAACCTCAGGCAGTGGAAGTCCATCGTTGACTACGTGGACCGCAGGCGTCAGGCCGGCTACGACGAGCACCTGATCGGCGAGGTCGGCGACAACTTCGAGTACAACCGGGGACGGGTTATCCAATCCGTCGGCAAGACCGCCTCCGAGGTCGTCCGCGACTACGACCGGGAGCACGAGGCGGAGAAGATAGCCCTCTCCCTCCAGGGCGCCGTAGCCCGGACGGCTGCGACGGGGATCGGGGCTGTGGGCATCGGCACAGTGGTGGTGGCTCTCGCCACGACGCGCTTCCTGGACGCGACGGGCATCGTCGCAGCCGCGATCATCGCGGGATATGGCCTCTTCATCCTCCCCAACCGCCGCCGCAAGGCTAGGCGGGAGTTCCGCGAGAAGACCGACGCCCTCAGGGAGCGCCTCGGCGATGTCGTCAGGCGGCAGTTCGAGTCCGAGTTGAACCGCTCCGTGGAGCGGATGCGCGAGGCCATCGCCCCATATACCCGCTTCGTGCGCGTCGAGCACGCCCGCATGAGCGAGGCCCGCCAGACCCTCGACGGCGTCCACGAAGAGACGGCCTCGCTGCGGGCGGAGATCGGGGCTCCTGACTTGTAGACACGACCCCGGCCACCTGGGATAGACTGGCCGGGTCGAGCGAACGAAACGGAGATACGATGGCGGATCGCAAGACCAAAGAGCGCAAGCTGGTGGCTCTGATGGTGACCGACCTGGGCATCGCGGACATCACGGAGCCGGAGATGGTCCAGATGGAGCAGGAGGTGCAGAGCCTCCCCGAAGAGGAGCTGGACCGGACGCTCGCCTCCCGCCTGGAAATCCCCTACCCGCCAAATGAAGAGGCGCTGGACCTCGCGCTATCCCGCGTCGAGGAGCCAGAGCGGCCTTCGGCGGGAGAATCCGGCGGCTTCACCGGCGCGCCTGACATGAGCCATGATCCCCGTCCTGAAGAACGTGAAGGCCGGTAAGGAGACCTCCGGCCTGGGACTCGAAGAGGCTCCGTGCTAGGTCTTTCCCCTGCCTCGCTCCGTGGCTGTTCCGACGGCCTGGCCGGTGATGAACCCGGCGAGGATGCCGGCTACGGTCGTAAAGACGGTTAGCATGATCTGGACGTGGTCCGGTTCGACCGGGAAGAAGACGTCGAGCACGACGGTCACCACAAGCGCCACCGTGGAGCCGCAGAGCACGTACCCGAAGGTCTTGACTATGAAAAGCCAAATCCGATCCAACGTCTCCGGGGTAAGCCCCGCCTCCTCGATAGCAGACTTCGCGGTACGGCTGGAGACCGCGTTGATGGCCTCAGAGATCAAATCCTGCGCTTCGTCGCCCTCGGCGTTCTTCACCGCCTTGACAAAGGCGGCCTTCGTGGCGTCGGCGGGGGCGGCGCTGACCGCTGCATTGATGATCTGTCCCGCGGAACTCTCGTCGTTCTCCACCGCCTCCCGGACAGCGGCTTGCCTGGCGCCGAGAGAGGCGCCGCTCACGGCGTAACTGAGGAGCGCGCCCGCGTCGCCGTACTCGGAAGCAGTCTTCAGCGCCTCCTGAAGGATCTCCTTCTTGGTTTCGAGGGAAGCATTCTTCACCTCCTCGACGATCTGTTTCTGTTGCATACCGCCTCCTTCGTCCGACCGAACAACCACACCTGGACAGGTATTAACGGTAAACGATGAAATGGCGATGAATTGACGACGATTTTCCAGTGGCGCACCATCCAGAGGACACCGGGGATATTCTAGAATTGGCTATCGCGGCTTCAACGCGCCTGGCTGATCTCCAGCAGGTGGCCGTCGGGGTCCCGAAAGAAGCACCGTATCTCCGCGCCCCGGTCCACCGGCGGCGTCAGGAACCCGGCGCCCCGAGCCTTGAGGACTTCGTATGCCGCCTCGCAGTCCGGCACGCGAATGGTCATCTCGTGGCTGACGGAGCCGGGATCCAACGGCGGCGCGAAGGTCACCCCCGGCTTGTCCTCCGTCGGCTCGCCGCCGGTCACTAGCAGCAACCAGCTACCCTGGAACTTCAGCACGCAGGAGGTGCCCCCATACTCCCCGAGGAACACATCGAAGAAGTCAAGGCTGCCCGCGCGGACCACGACGCCCGTAAAAACGAAACATAGAGGAGGAGCGAGATGATGACCGCGGAACTGCCGCCGCTGCCGCTGGAGGAGTGGCTTCCCACCAAAGAGACGCTGCACCGCTACGCCCAGATCGTGGGCAAGGTGCGTCTGGAACACTCCCCATACCGTAACCACTGGTGGCACGTCCCACTATACGTCTCCCCACGCGGCCTCGCCGCGCGCCACATGTTCAGCGGCGGCCTCCCGTTCGAGGTTTCATTCGACCTCATCGCTCACGAGCTGGAGATGGTCACCGGCGCTGGCGGCAAGACTTCCTTCGCCCTGGAGGATGGACTCTCCGTGGCAGGTTTCTACCGCAAGCTGCACGCCGCGTTCGAGTCTCTGGGCGTGGATGTGGACCTCAACAATCCCAACCCCTTCGATCTGGATGACGACAGGCACTTCGAGACCGATACGGAGCACGCCTCCTATGACGCGGAGTACGTTGACCGCTACCGGCGCATACTGGGGTGGGTGGATCACGCTTTCAGGGAGTTCTCCGGCCGCTTCAACGGCAAGACCAGCCCTGTCCAACTCTACTGGCACAGCTTCGATCTCGCCGTCACCCGCTTCTCGGGCCGACGCACCCCGCTACCAGAGGACGCTAGTCTACTGGCACGCGAGGGCTACTCGCACGAGGTCATATCCTTCGGCTTCTGGCCCGGAGACGCCAACATGCAAGAACCCGCCTTCTACTCATACACCGCGCCGGCGCCGGAAGGTCTCGCGGAGCAACCCTTGAGCCCGGCGAGCGCGTCCTGGCAAGGAGGTTCCGCGCTGTTGTTGTACGAGGAGGTTCGTAAAAGCGATTCGCCGAAGGATACCTTGATGGAGTTTCTGGAAAGCGCATACCAGGCTGGCGCGAAGTCCGCGAACTGGGATATCGAGGAATTCGAGATCAAACCGTCAAGCCAGATTCGATGAGCGCGGCCAGGTCGCTGGAAGCGGATCCATCGGGCGGGGACGCGCAGGAGCAGCGCGTCTCCCCTCTGGAACTGTTCTTCGACCTGGTCTTCGTGTTCGCCCTCACCCAGGTCACGGCCTTCCTCGCCAACGATCTCACCTGGGGCGGAATGTTGCGCGGCACGGCCTCATAATCATCATAGCCCTGGGTGAATCCATCGTGGCTATCGGGGTCGGGGCGGCCGGGCTGGGCCTCGGGCCGGGGGTGATCCTGGCTTCCTGTCTCGGCATCGCGGTCGCCGCCGCGCTGTGGTGGGCCTACTTCGACTACGTCGTGCTTCTCGCCGAACGGAGGCTCTCCAGGGCCGGGGAACATGAGCGAGCCAGGCTCGCACGCGATTCTTACAGCTACCTGCACCTTCCGATGGTGGCCGGCATCGTCTTCGTCGCCCTGGGCGTCAAGCAGACCCTGGCCCACATCGGGGACCCGCTCAGCACTATCCCGGCTGTCGCGCTGTGCGGCGGCGTCGCCCTCTACCTCCTCGGACACAACGCCTTCAGGCTACGCGACACGGGCAGCGTCAGCGTCCCCCGGCTGGTCGCGGCGAGCCTCTCCTGCTCCCTCGTCCTGGCGGGAGTGCGGATCCCCGCCCTCCCGACCCTCGCCATCCTCGCCACGTTGCTCGTGGCGCTCGCCGCCTTCGAGACTCTGCGCTAGCGCGAGGACCGGAGCAAGTTGCGTGCGCGCCAGCCTCTCTGACCTGTCTCATTTCCGGTGCAAAAGAAAAAGAACCCCGCGAAATGCGGGGTTCTTGCGAGTGGCGGGACCCGGACTCGAACCGGGGACACCATGATTTTCAGTCATGTGCTCTACCAACTGAGCTATCCCGCCGGAGGATGGGCAGTGGCCTGGAGCAGATTCTACGGCGCGGGATGGCGGCTATCAAGAGACCTGCCGACCAGGATCAGGACACCGCGATTTTCGGGCATGCGATCCCGACGATGCATCGGGCAACCTCACGAGCCTACCCGGCTCTGGCGAAGCGTTCCAGGCCGAAGGCCGACTCGACCATCTCTTTCGGGAGCGCGCCGACCACGGCTTTCGGCTGCTCGCCGGGCTCGAAGAATGCGATGGTCGGGATGCTCTGGACCTGGAAATGGCCCGCGAGCGACGACTCGGCGTCCACGTCCACCTTAGCCACCTTCACGGAGCCTTCGTACTCCTGGGCGATCTCATCCATCACCGGCGCCACCTGCCGGCACGGCGCGCACCATTCCGCCCAGAAATCCACTATGACCGGCACCTCGGAGTTCAAGACTTCCTGCTCGAAATTCTCGACCGTAACCGCAACGGGCTCAACCATGACATACCTCCAAATACGATGATAGATACTATCTGTTATTCAGTATAGCCTGGCGTCAAGAAAAGAAGTGGCGGGAGCGACGGGACTCGAACCCGCGGCCTCCGGCGTGACAGGCCGGCGTTCTAACCAACTGAACTACGCCCCCGCGTGAAGGCCTAAAGAGTTTAGCAAATGAGCCCTTGATCGTCACCTACTGGCAAGAGGAGTGGGTACTGCTGAGTTCGAGCTAGCTTCCCTTCCTTGTAAGAGTTAGCGTCACATTGAGTCCTTCAGTCAATGGGACGCTGCGTATTTATGCGAACTCCGACTACTCGTAGAACTCTACTACCAAGAGCTTCTAGCACCTGATGCGACGGTTTTAACTCTATTTATCGGTGTCTAACTCTCTACGTCCAATTCGGTGATCTTGACGGCAACGACTTCGTCCACGTATCTTAGAGATCTTGTGGGCAGAGCTTTGCTGGCAAGTCTCAAAGTCCTCCGCCTCGATCTTCATAACGCTGCTGCCGCCGAAATTGATCTCTGCTCTGATCATGCCTTACTCGTCGTCACTCTCTTTGGCAGGTTCGTATCCCCAACCTTCTGGGTAATCTCGACGTAACACGCGCACGGCGAGTAACCTTCGCAACGCCTTAAAGTGCTCGCGTGTGTGCGTCTCGCTCCAGATCAGATGCCCTATGCTTTTCGGCCATCTCTCTCGCTCCAGCTCGGTGAGCAGTTCTTCCGCCTTTTCGAGGTGCAGCGAAACGCGAGCTTCCTGCTCGGTAAACCCGTATTTCTCCATCTCTTCCTGCAAGCGTTCAGAGGGCAGATTCATCACGGCTAACTCCCGCTAATTCACGAAACGGTCGCGTTCGAGATTCTCAATGGTAACAAAGTAGCTAGCCGGATAAATGTAATCTTCACCTGTTTCGTCTATCACACGAAGGTCGTCTGGTTCGAGGTTGTTGTCAGGCACCATTTCGTAAACCTGCCACAGCTCGAGATCAAGCTCGTAGCCGTCGTTGCTAACGCAGATGACGAGGTTCGCTGTTCTCTCAAGTTTCTCTACGGCTCTCATCAGTCCAGATACCTCTTGCGCTTTAAGCGCCGTTTACCAACACCCTGTGCTTCATACCAGTGAAGTTCTGCTCTTCGGATTCTACCATCGGGCCATCCAATAGTAGCCTCTCCTTTACACTTGCGCCAGTTGCGACCACCGTACAGTTGTTTCAGCTTGTGCAGTTCGTCAATGCCGCTACCCCTTGCAATAACCTGCCGGTTAGTTATATCTCCAATGATTTCAAAGGTCGGCATTTGGCTATTCTACCTATGGTTACTCACCTCCCTTCTAGCGTCGCTCACGCTGCTTGATGGTGTTCAGCCACGGAGATGTGTACTCGGAGTCTTTGAGCTTGGATTCAGTATTGGACTCAACTGGAATACGCCAGACTTTTCAGGATATTGCGGCTAAATCTGGAAACGCAAGGAAGGGTGAATTCGGTTTGTCTAAACGGTTGTCCCAAGTGGGCGATGCTGGGTTCGAACCAGCGACCCCCTCCTTGTAAGGGAGGTGCTCTACCCCTGAGCTAATCGCCCGTTCCTCGGGGTCTCCCCTGCGGGAAACCCCTGTGCCCCCAACGGGATTCGA